>WHTI01000226.1 GCA_009377815.1 Actinomycetota bacterium | reverse complement strand
GGAGGAACTGGAGCTATCTCGCAAGGAGGACGAACTCTTCGTGAGGGTGGGGCCGTACCGGCGCACGATTATGCTGCCAGGAGTCCTTTCGACGCGTGAGGTCGGCTCGGCCGCCCTCGAAGGTGATCGCATCGAGATCGTTTTCCAACGAACGTTAGACAGAAAGTGAAGGATCATGACTGAGAGCGAAGGGAGCGAGCGAGCCGCGCGCTACAGCGATCTGTTCGGAGCCGCGGACCACGAGCACGCCGACCCATCCGACTGCGCTTACTGCCCGATCTGTTCGGTGATCGCGATCGTCCGGAAGACCAACCCCGACGTCCTCGAACACCTGGCTGCCGCCGCTCGGGAGCTGATCGCCGCCGCCGGCATCCTGCTCGAGGAGGCCGAGAACGTCGTGGGGCGCACCGAGGAGACCGTCGGGGAGCCTCGCGCGAAGAGCGAGCCGCCGTCGAAGGTCACCCGGATCGACCTTGGCTGAGAGAAACGACCTTGGCTGAGCGAAAAGAGTCCCTCAAGGGATCGAAGGTCGCGATCGGCGTTGACATCGGGGGCACGGCCGTGAAGGCCGCGCTGGTCTCGGAGGCCGGCGTCATCTCGCACCGCACCGAGAAGCCCACGGATCCGTTGGCGGGGACCGCGTCGATCGTCGCGATCGTCGGCGAGGTGATGGCGATCGCCGCCGCAACCGATCTCGAGGTCGTGGGCGTGGGGGTTGGGGCGGCCGGCTTTGTCGACTTCGGCGCCGGGTCGATGACGTTCGCACCCAACCTCGTCTATGAGGATCCCGCGATCGCCGCCGCGGTCGAGAGGGCTGTGCAGGTGCCGGTAACCCTGGACAACGACGCGAACGCCGCCGCTTGGGGCGAGCGATCCTTCGGAGCCGTTCCGGGCGCGAACGACCTCGTCCTCCTCACCCTCGGCACCGGGATCGGGAGTGGCATCGTCCAGAACGGGCGTCTCATCAGGGGACACACGGGCACCGGATCGGAGTTCGGCCACACGATCATCGAAGTCTCGGGGCCGCTTTGTCGTTGTGGCCTGAAGGGTTGCATCGAGCAGCTGGCTTCCGGTCAGGCGATCGAGAGGATGGCTCGGGAGGCGGTGGTCGACGATCCCTCCAGCTCGATCCTCGATTTCGCCGGTTCAACCGAGGCGATCACCGGGCTCGACGTGACGAAGGCGGCGCGCGAGATGGACGCCACCGCTAGGACGGTCCTGCGGCGTGCCGGCAAGTACCTGGGGATCGGGATGTCAAACATCGCCAACCTGTTTGATCCCGAGGTGATCGTGCTGAGTGGAAGTGTGGTCGGGGCCGGCGAGCCATACCTCGGTCCGGCCCGTGACACTCTTGCCGAGATGACTGCCGCCCAGAAGCGCCGTCCGATGCGCGTGGTCCTCAGCACCCTGGGATTCGACGCCGGGATCGTCGGTGCCGCCCGACAGGCGTTCGACAAGGCCCTGGGTTAGGGACCGAGACGGGCACCATCTGTGAGCACTGATTGAGTGGCGCCGGAGCGATCACCGCCGTGGTCCTGCTCGAGTGGACCGTCGGTTGGGTCGCGGTCTCCGCGTGGGCGCAATCCTGGGCCATCGTCCGGCGGGGGAACTTCCGCATCAATGCCTGGGGCGCGCTTCTTTTCGGGGTGCTTTCGTTCCTCGCACTGCGTTCGGCTGCCGATGGGATCCCCAACTCGACCGCACATCGCGTACTCGACGTAGCCCTGATCGTTCTCGTGGTGCTGCTGGTCGCCCATCTGGTGGTGCAATGGTCGCGGACCGACGTTCCGGGAGCCGTTCTCGGCTACGCGGCCGGAGCGGCGGGCGTGGTCGCACTCGGTGCGACCGGTGCCCTGGTCGAAGGTTGGCCCGGCGCTCTCGCCGGCCTCGAACTGGTCGGGGGAACATTGTTGTTGGGTGGCGTAACGAACGGGATGTTGCTGGGCCACTGGTATCTGAACCAGCCGGGGCTGAAGACCTGGGCCCTGGCGCGCATCACCGTCCTCACCTTGATCGCCTCGGTCGCGGCCGGCGTTCTCGGGCTGGTCGCGGCGGGCCGGTTGATCAACGCGCGTACCGAAGGTGCCCTCGGGCTTCCAGGCTCCTCGGATTCGTTCGGGTGGGCGTTCTTCATCATCTGGATCGCGCTGGTCATCTTCACCGCGGTGATCGTCTGGGCCGCCAAACGGTGTGTCGATATCCGCTCGATCCAGTCCGCAACGGGCCTCTACTACGTCGCGATCCTGACCGCGGGGGTCGCCGAGTTCCTCGTCCGTTATCTCATGCTGAATGCCACGTGATGCCGAACGCCACGTAGGGTCGGTTGATGGTCAAGCTCGGCGTTACCCTCCCGCAGTTCACCGATGACCCGGCTGAGGTCGTTGACGGCGCACGCCGGGCCCGGGACGCGGGGCTCGACTCGGTCTTCGTCTTCGATCACCTGTGGCCGCTGACCGGGGGGAAGGAACGCCCGATCTTCGAATCGTGGACCACGCTCACTCACATCGCCGCGATCATCGACGACATCGACATCGGGACCCTCGTGACGAGGTCGTCGTTGCGGCATCCGGCGGTGCTGGCGAAGATGGCGGCGACCGTCGCCGCGATCGCTCCGGGAAGGTTGATCGTCGCGATCGGCTCGGGGGACGAGATGAGCCGGCCCGAGAACGAGGCCTACGGCATCCCGTACTACGGCGGGGACGATCGCGCGCCCCAGATGATCTCAACCGCCGACGCGGTGCACCGGTTCGTCACCACCGAGAGCGTGTCGATGAGCGACGACTACGTCGAGCTCGACGATCTCCCGGCGAGCCCCGCGGTCGAGCCACCGAAGGTGTGGCTCGCGGGCCGGAGCCGGCCGGTGCTCGAGGCCGCCGGACGGGTGGGGGACGGGTGGAACGGGTGGGCCGGCACGCCCGAGCGGTTCGCCCACGAGGCCGCGATCGTGAAGGCCGCAGCCGCCGGCCGCGATATCCAACTGACGTGGGGCGGCCTCGTGATCATGGCGGACACCGATGATGCCGCGCAGAAGAAGCTCGGGAAACGCGATCCCAAGGAGTACGTCGTCGGGGGCCCGGACACCGTCGCCCGGGCTCTCGGGCGCTTCATCGAGGCGGGTGCCACTCATCTGGTGGTGACGTTCACCGATGCGGCCGAGCCGTCTAACTACCTAAGGCTGGGATCCGACGTCCGTCGGCTCCTGGCCCTCGGCTAGCTAGGGTTGGTTGTCGGATACCCCCAGGGGGTATATGGTACGAGCATGAAGACGCAACGAGACCATCACGCCAAGCCCGCCGAGGAACAGACCTTCGACGTGAAGGGGATGACCTGCGCGTCGTGCGCCCGCAGGGTCGAGCGCACGTTGTCCGAGCAGCCGGGGGTCTCCGAGGCAGCCGTCAACTTCGCTCTG
>WHTI01000046.1 GCA_009377815.1 Actinomycetota bacterium | reverse complement strand
TTCGCCATCATGAGCTTCTGGTGCTTCGGGCCCGATCCCAGGCGCGCGCCCTTCTTCGGCTGAGGCATCTTAGAAGTCTTTCTTCTTCAGGCCGAGACCGAGCTCCTCGAGCTTCGCCTTGACCTCGTCGATCGACTTCTGACCGAAGTTGCGGATCTCGAGGAGGTCCTCTTCCGACTTCTCGACGAGCTCGCCGACGGTCTGAACCCCCTCGCGCTTCAGGCAGTTGTAGGACCGGACGGTGAGGTCCATCTCCTCGATCGGCTGCGCCAGGATGCCGGAGGCCTCTTCCTCGCCCGGCTCGGGGCCGAGCTGGAGGCCAACCGCACCTTCGCCCACGCCCGAGAAGAGCTGGAGAAGCTCGACCAGGGTCGATCCGGCCGACGACAGCGCGTCACTCGGGCTGATCGCACCGTTGGTCTCGACGTCGAGGATCAAGCGGTCGTAGTTCGTCATCTGCTCGACACGGGTCGGCTCGACTTCGTAAGTCACACGAGCGACCGGCGAGAAGAGAGCGTCGATCGGAACCGTGCCGATCGAGTCCTTCTGGGACGAGTCGGCGGGGACGTAGCCCCTGCCCTGCTCGACCCGGAGCTCCATCGACAGCGTTGCGTTCTTGTTCAAGGTGGCGATGTGCTTGTCGGGGTTGAGGATCTCGACCCCGGTGGGCAGCTCGATGTCACCGGCGGTGACCTCGGCCGGGCCGGTTACCCGGAGGTGGACGGTGGTCGGCTCGACGTTCTCGCTCTGGATCACGAGCTCCTTGAGGTTCAGGACGATGTCGGTCACGTCTTCGGTGACGCCCTCGATCGTGGAGAACTCGTGCAGCACGCTGTCGATCTTGATCTGCGTGACGGCAGCGCCGGGGATCGACGACAGCAGGGTTCGCCGAAGCGAGTTCCCGAGCGTGTAGCCGAAGCCGGGCTCTAGCGGCTCGATCGTGAACCGCGAACGAACGTCAGAGATCTCCTCTTCGGAGATCTGAGGACGCTGGACTATCAGAAGATCCATGAAACTCCTCTCAGCGTAGGGATCCGCCGGCGATGATTGCCGGCGGGCCCTAGGTTTTGCCTCTACTTCGAGTAGTACTCGACGATGAGCTGCTCTTGAACCGGAATATCCATCTGGCCTCGCTCCGGAAGGGAGCGCACCTCGCAGGACAGCTCTTTGAGGTTCGAGCTGAGCCACTCAGGTGACGGCCGGCCCTCGGCGTAGGACGCGTTCTCAACGATGCGACCGATGGTCCTGGAGCGACCACGGACCGAGACCGTGTCCCCGGGCTTGACCCGGAACGAGGGGATATTCACTTTCTTACCGTTCACTTCGAAGTGCCCGTGCGAGACGAGCTGACGAGCCATCGGACGGTTCATCGCGAACCCTGCCCGATAGACGACGTTGTCGAGGCGGGACTCACAGATGCGCATGAGCTCCTCACCCGTGACCCCCTTAGACCGAACGGCCTCCTCGTAGTAGCTCCGGAACTGCTTCTCGAGGATCCCGTAGAAACGCTTGGCCTTCTGCTTCTCACGCAGCTGAAGCAGGTACTCGGACTCGCGCACGCGGGCACGACCGTGCTCACCGGGAGGGGGCTTGCCCTTCTCGATTGGGCACTTCGGGGACTCGCAACGAGTCCCCTTGAGGAACAGCTTGGTCTTCTCACGCCTGCAGAGTTTGCAGACCGGACCGGTGTATCGCGCCATTATGACCTCCTCGATGGCGCTGGTGCGGTCGTGCCGAGCGAGAAGCCGGCAGCGCAAGACCGCAGGGAGCGGGCGTACCTAGAAGGTACGTTCGCGACCGAGAACGCAGCGATGGCGAGCTTCGCAGCCGGCACGATCCCGGCGTGTGCTGTCGAGGAGGTCATTAGACGCGCCTCCGCTTACGGGGGCGGCAGCCGTTGTGCGGCACCGGCGTTACATCCTTGATCCCGATCACCTCGATACCCGAAGCCTGAAGCGAACGGATCGCGGTCTCGCGACCGGAACCCGGGCCTTTAACTTCGACATCGACACGGCGAACCCCGTGCTCCTGCGCGCGGCGAGAAGCTGCCTCGGCCGCCTGCTGCGCGGCGTAGGGGGTCGACTTACGGGAGCCCTTGAAGCCGACGTTGCCGGCAGACGCCCACGACAGCACGTTCCCCTCGAGATCGGAGATCGAGATGATCGTGTTGTTGAACGTCGACTTGATGTGCGCGACACCGTGGACGACGTTCTTCTTTTCCTTGCGGCGAGACTTCTTTGCCTTCTTAGGGGGTGCCAACTGTCCTCTTTCTTTCCGGGGGACTTACTTCTTGAGTTTCTTCTTGCCGGCAACCGTCTTCTTCGGGCCTTTACGGGTGCGAGCATTCGTGTGCGTACGCTGACCGCGAACCGGGAGCCCGCGGCGGTGCCGGAGGCCCTGATAGCAGCCGATCTCGACCTTGCGCTTGATGTTCTGGTTCACCTCGCGCCGGAGGTCACCCTCGACGCGATAGTTTTCGCTGATCCAGTCACGGATCCGAACGACCTCTTCATCGGTCAGGTCACGGGTCCTGGTGGAGGGATCGACCTTCGCTCCGACACAGGTCTCGACGGCCTTGGTGTTACCGACCCCATAGATGTACGTGAGGGCGATGTCGAGACGCTTCTCTCTCGGCAGGTCTACTCCGGCGATTCGTGCCACTCGTGTCCTTTCCTAGGCTGTGCTGCTATCCCTGACGCTGCTTGTGACGCGGGTTCGAGCAGATGACCATCACCGCTCCGCGGCGACGGATCACCTTGCACTTGTCACACATCTTCTTGACGCTCGGTCGAACCTTCATTGCCCCTCCAGGCCTCTTACCGATACCGGAACACGACCCGACCTCGGGTCAGGTCGTAGGGCGACAGCTCCACCAGCACCCGGTCGCCCGGAAGGATCCGGATGTAGTGCATCCGCATCTTGCCGGAGATGTGGGCGAGTACCCGATGACCGTTGTCCAGCTCGACGCGGAACATGGCATTCGGAAGGGGCTCGATGACCGAGCCCTCTACCTGGATGCCCTCTTCCTTGCCGGACGACTTCTCTTTGTTCTTCTTGGCCACGCGCGGAACCCCGTTTACTGTCGATCTTGGTTTCTCCTGGGCCACGAAAAGCGCCCCCGAGGGGCGCGCGTAAACCCGAGACTGGACCGGCAAAGCATGATAACAGGGGAAACACCCCTGGTCTAACTTGGATCCCGGGACGTTGTAGGCTCCCCGGCCCCCGCCCGCGGCTCACCCGCCCCGCCTGGTCAGGACCTCGTGGCCCTCGGGCGTGACGGCGACCGTGTGCTCGAAATGGGCCGAGACCATGCGGTCGGCGGTGACCACGGTCCAGCCATCGTCGAGGGCTTCCGTTTCGGGGCCGCCCAGATTGACCATCGGCTCGATCGCCAGGGTCATCCCGGCCGAGAGCACCTCGCGGCGCCCCGGGGGTCCATAGTTCGGGATCTGCGGCTCCTCGTGGAGCGCCCGGCCGACGCCGTGGCCGACGTACTCGCGCACGACTCCGTAACCGTGGGGCTGAACGGCGGTCTCGACCGCATGCCCGATATCTCCCACCCGGTTGCCCGGCTTGCACTGGTCGATCGCGGCCCACAGGGCGGTCTCGGTGACGTTCAGGAGGTCACTCACCTCCGACGACACGTCCCCCACGGGGAACGTCCAGGCGGAGTCGGCGTGGAAGCCCTCGAAGTGGACCCCGACATCGATCGAGATGACGTTGCCGGACTTCAGCGCCAGGGGGCCGGGGATGCCATGGACGATGACCTCATCCACGGACGTGCAGATCGACGCGGGGAATCCCCGGTAACCCTTGAACGATGGGATCGCGCCGGCCTCGGTGATCGACGCTTCGGCGATGGCGTCGAGGTCGCCGGTCGCGACGCCGGGACGGATCTCGGCCTCGAGCCGGTCCATGGTGGCCGCGAGGATCTTGCCCGCCTCGCGCATGATGTCGATCTCCTGAGGACTCTTCTTGTAGATCACAGAACCGCCGTGATGCGCGCGAAGACATCGTGCGGCGTCCCCTGGCCCTCGACCTCACGCAGGATCCCCTTGTCGGCGTAACGAGCCTTCAACGGTTCGGTTTGCTCGTGGTACAGGCGGAGGCGCTGGCGCACCTTCTCGTCGTCCTTGTCATCCTGGCGGCGAACGACGTCGCCACCGCAGACATCGCAAGTCCAGTCGCTCTTCGGCGGATTGTCGATGTGGTAGTTGCGACCACACTGGGAGCACATGCGGCGTCCCAGGATGCGTCGCTCGGAAACTTCCTGCGGAACCTCAAGGACCAGCGCGGCATCGAGCTTGTAGCCCTGCTCTGCCAGGATCCGGTCGAGAGCATCCGCCTGGAAGAGGTTGCGGGGGAAGCCGTCGAGGAGGAAGCCGTTCTGCACGTCGTCCTCCGACAACCGCTGCCGGATGATCTCGATCGTCAGGTCGTCGGGAACCATCTGCCCGGACTCGACGTAAGACTTCACTTTGCCCCCGAACTCGGTCCCCGAGGAGATCGCCCACCGGAAGATGTCTCCGGTCGCGATGGCGGGGATCTCGAACTTTTCGGAGATCCGTTGACTCTGCGTGCCCTTGCCGGCCCCTTGGGGGCCGAAGACCACCAGCCTCATCAGTGGCCCACTACTTCAGGAAACCTTCGTAATGCCTCATCATCAGCTGCGACTCGATCTGCTTCATCGTCTCGAGCGTGACACCGACGGTGATCAGGATCGAGACCCCGCCGAAGGGCAACTGCTGGATGTTCTGCCACGCCAGGAAGATCGACGGCATCAACGCGATGGCCGCAACGAACAATGCACCGGGCAAGGTGATGCGCGTGAGGATCTTGTCGAGGTAATCGGCGGTCTGCCGGCCCGGCCTGATCCCGGGGATGAAACCGCCGTACTTCTTCATGTTGTCGGCCTGGTCGACCGGGTTGAACGCGATCGCCGTATAGAAATAGCTGAAGAAGACCACCATGGTGCCGTAGATGACCATGTAGACAGGGCTGGCCGGGTTGACCAGGTTCCGGTCGATGAAGCCCTGGATCGCTGGGCTCTGGATCGTGTTCTGGAGCAGCGACGGGATGTAGAGGACGCTCGACGCGAAGATGATCGGGATGATCCCAGCCTGGTTGACCTTCAGCGGGATGTAGACCTGGCCCCCGCCGTACATCCGGCGCCCGACGACGCGCTTCGCGTACTGGACGGGGATGCGTCGCTGACCCTGTTCCATGATGACGATCGCGACCACGACACCGAGCCCGATCGCGATCAGCGCGAGGAAAGTGCCCAGCGGCTTCTGCTGATAGACCGCGTAGCCCTCGGACGGGAGCGTGGAGACGATCGACGCAAAGATCAGGATGGACATCCCGTTACCGATCCCCTTGGACGTGATGAGCTCACCGAGCCACATGATCAGCGCAGTACCGGCGGTCAACGACAGGACGATCAGCCCGACACGGGGAGCCGTGAACTCGGGGATCAGGTCGATGCCGGCCAAGGCTCCGCCTTGTCCCTGAGCGCCGCCACCACCGTTGTGGAAGATGAACGCGATACCCGTCGACTGCAGCATCGCCAGCATGACGGTGAGGTAACGGGTCCACTGGTTGATCTTCTTGACCCCGGACTCACCCTCCTTCTGCCACGCCTCTAGCTTCGGGATGACCACGGTGAGCAACTGCATGATGATCGAGGACGTGATGTACGGCATGATCCCGAGGGCGAAGATCGCCATCTGGGTCAGCGCCCCACCTGAGAACAGGTTGATGAACGCGAACACGCCCGTGGATGCGTTCCGGCTCAGATCCTGGGCCGCCTGCACGTCGATGCCGGGCGTCGGGATGTGGGCTCCGAGCCGGTAGATACCGATGACCAGCAGCGTGAAGAGGATTTTCTTACGAAGATCCGGGACCTTGAACGCGTTCGCGAACGTGGAGAGGAGATTCACCTCTTGACGCCTTTCTTGGGCTTCGGTCCGCTGACGACCTGGATCACCTCGGCGGTGCCTCCGGCGCCTTCGATCTTGGTGCGGGCGGACTCACTGAACTTGTGGGCCCGGACGGTCAGGGCGCGATCGACTTCACCGGTACCGAGGATCTTGACGAGGCCGCTGCGGTGGTTGATAAGTCCAACCTTGCGGAGTTCGTCCGGGCCGATGTTGGCCGTCTCGATACGGGCGAGATCCTTCACGTTCACCGGTTCGTAGACCTTCTGGTTCGGCGGGGTGAAGCCCTTCAGCTTCGGAACGCGCCGCGCCAGTGGCATCTGGCCACCCTCGAAGAACATGTGCACCTCGCCGCGAGCGCGCGTGCCCTTGGTTCCACGGCCGGCCGTCTTGCCTTTGCCGGACGCTTCCCCGCGACCCTTGCGCTTGCTGGTCTTGTGGCTTCCCTCGGGGGGCTTCAACTCATGTGGCTTCATGACTTCTTCTTCTCCTCGACCTTCTCCACCTCAACCAGGTGCGCCACGGCGTTGATCATCCCGAGGATCTCGGGTTTGTCATCGTGGACCGCCGAATCCCCCATCCGCTTGAGCCCCAGAGCGCGTACCGTCCCGATCTGCTTGGCTCCGCGGCCGAGGGCCGACCGCACCTGCGTGACCTTCAACTTCGCCATCTTGTCAGTCTCCCGTGCCTAGTTCGTTGTCTCGGCGACGGCAGGAGCCTGGAGGAGGTACGCGGGAGCTACCTCTTCGGGGGTCTTGTGCCGCTTCTTCGCTACCGATTCGGCCGTCTTGATGCTCTTCAGGCCCTTCACGGTGGCATGAACGATGTTGATCGGGTTGTCGGACCCCAGGGACTTCGACAGGATGTCCCTGATCCCGGCGCACTCGACGACCGCACGAACCGGGCCCCCGGCGATCACGCCGGTACCGGGAGATGCGGGCTTGAGGAGCACGACGCCGCCGGAGTCCTCACCCGTGACCTCGTGGATGATCGTCGTTCGGATCATCGGCACGCGGAAGAAGTTCCGCTTCGCCTCCTCGATCCCCTTCTGGATCGCGGCCGGAACCTCACGGGCCTTCCCATAGCCGACGCCAACCTGACCTGCTCCATCGCCGACGACCACGAGCGCGGTGAACGAGAACCGACGGCCACCTTTGACGACCTTGGACACGCGATTGATGGAGACGACCCTCTCCTCGTACTGGTTCCGGTCGTCATCCCGGCGTCCTCGTCCTCCTCCACGTCCCATACGAATTACCTCTCCCTTAGTCCCTAGAACTCCAAGCCGCCCTCGCGGGCGCCCTCTGCGAGAGCCTGGACACGGCCGTGATACATGAAGCCGCCACGGTCGAACGTCACGCGCTCGACCCCAGCCGCCTTGGCCTTCTCGGCCACGGCCTTGCCCACGGCTTTCGCCTTCTCCTTCGGATCCTTGCCGTCCTTGACCGCCAGGGTGGATGCCGACGCCAGGGTTTGGCCGGCGAAGTCATCGATCACCTGAGCGTAGATGTGACGATTCGACCGATACACCGCGAGGCGGGGTCGCGTCTTCGAGCCGTGCACCTTCTTGCGCACGCGGAGGTGTCGCCTCTTCAGTGCTGCAAACTTCTTCTCTGTCATCTCAACTGTCTCCTAGGCTCCGGCCTTCGCGGCCTTACCGGCCTTGCGACGGATGTATTCGCCTTCGTACCGGATGCCCTTGGCCTTGTACGGCTCCGGCTTCCTGATCGCCCGGATCTCTGCCGCGGTCTGTCCCACCAGCTCCTTGTCGATCCCCCTGACGGTGATGCGCGTCGGCTGGGGCACTTCGAAATCGATGCCCGCGGGGGCCTTCTTGTGGACCGAGTGGGAGAACCCGACCTGAATCTCGAGGTCGTTGCCCTGCTTGGCGGCACGGTAACCAACCCCGTGGATCTCGAGACGCTTCTCGTAACCCTCGGTCACCCCGATCACCATGTTGGCGAGGAGGCTGCGGATCAATCCGTGCAGAGCCTTGACGTCGCGGTCGTCTCCGTCACGGGTCACCAAGATCTGATCGTCGGCAACGCTGACCGAGATGCCCTCTGGAAGAGCGCGCGACAGTTCACCCTTCGAGCCCTTCACGAGGACCGTTCCCCCATCGATCTTGACATCGACACCCGAGGGGATGGGTATCGGCGCTTGACCTACTCGTGACATCTCTAGCTCCCTAAACCTTTATCAATTTCCGCATCCTCGAACCGCCATCGCTCCGCCCGGCAGTCCTCGGACACCTCAATTCGGCATCCTCGAACCGCCATCGCTCCGCCCGGCAGTCCTCGGACGCCTCACCAAACGTAAGCAACGATCTCGCCGCCTACTTTTGCTCTGCGTGCTTCCTTGTCGGTCATGAGACCCTGCGACGTCGAGACGATCGCGATGCCCAGGCCCCCGAGCACGCGGGGAAGTTCAGTGGCCCCGCGGTAGACCCGGCGTCCAGGCTTCGAGATCCTGCGGATGCCCGAGATGGCTCGCTCGCGCTCCTCGTTGTAACGAAGCTTGATCTTTATCGCCGGGTGCGCTCCGTCCTCGGCGCGCTCCATCCCGTCGACGTAGCCCTCGCTCACCAGGATCCGAGCGATCGACTCCTTGATCTTCGACGCCGGGATCACGACCTCTTCATGCATCGCGGTCGATGAGTTCCTTATACGAGTGAGCATGTCCGCGATCGGATCGGTCATTGACATCAGTGGACCTCCTGGTGGTGCTGTCGGCTTGAGACCACAACTACCAACTCGCCTTCGTTATGCCGGGGATCTCGCCGTTGTGGGCCATCTCCCGGAAGCACAGACGGCAGAGGCCGAAGCGCTTGTAGACCGCGCGCGGGCGCCCGCAGCGCTTGCAACGCGTGTAGGCCTGCACTTTGAACTTGGGCTTACGCTCGGCCTTGTTGCGCAGAGCTTTCTTCGCCATCTTGCCTCCAGCTTTCTGCTAGTTCTTATCCGTCTTCAAGGGAAACCCGAGCGCCAGAAGCAGCGCACGGCCTTCGTCATCGTTCTTCGCGGACGTCACGATCGTGATGTCCATCCCCCGGGTCGCATCGACATCGTCGTAGTCGATCTCGGGGAACACGAGCTGCTCGGTGACTCCGAAGGTGTAGTTGCCGGCGCCGTCGAAGGACTTCGGGTTCATGCCCCGGAAGTCCCTGATGCGAGGCAGCACGATGGCGATCAAGCGGTCGAGGAAGTCCCACATGCGATCGCCCCTGAGGGTGACCGCCGCACCGATCGGCATCCCTTCGCGGATCTTGAAGGTCGCGATCGACTTCCGGGCACGCCGGATCGAAGGCTTCTGCCCCGTGATCGTCGTCAGGTCACGGACCGCGCCCTCGAGGATCTTGGCGTCCTTGTGAGCGTCTCCGGTACCGATGTTGATCGACACCTTGAGCGGGCGAGGCACCTCCATGATGTTGGAGAGACCCAGCTCGGTCTTCAGCTTCTCGCGGAACTCGGAGCGATACTGCTCCTTCATCCGCGGTACGTATGTAGTCGTTGCCATGCCTACAGCTCCGTTCCGCACTTGGTGCACACGCGAGTCTTGGATCCGTCGCCCTCGATCTGATATCCGGCGCGGGTCGGCCCGTGGGTCGGGCAGATCAGCGCCACGTTCGAGATATCGATGGAGGCTTCCTTGTGGATGATGCCCCCCTCGGTACCGCCCCGGCCCTTGGACATGCGAAGCGGTTCGTGGCGGGTTACCTGGTTGATGCCCTCGACGAGTACGCGACCCTTCTTGGGGTTGACCTCGAGGACGCGTGCTCGCGCCCCGAGATCCTTGCCCGAGATGATCTCGACCTCGTCGCCCTTACGGATCTTGACCGACATCTACAACACCTCCGGCGCGAGGGAGATGATCTTCATGAAACGCCTCTCCCTGAGTTCTCGGGCCACCGGACCGAAGATGCGGGTCCCTCGTGGCTGCATCGTTGCGTCGACGAGTACAACCGCGTTGTCGTCGAACCGGATGTATGAGCCGTCTCCGCGACGGCGCTCTTTCGCGGTGCGCACCACAACTGCCTTGACGACCTCCGACTTCTTCACGACGCCACCCGGGATCGCATCCTTTACCGTGCACACGACGATGTCGCCGACACCGGCGTACCGGCGGCGCGAGCCACCGAGCACTTTGATGACGAGAACCTCGCGGGCTCCCGTGTTGTCTGCGACTCGACACCTGGACTCTTGCTGTATCACTTCGCTCGCTCAACGATCTCGACTACACGCCAGCGCTTGGTCTTGCTGAGTGGTCGCGTCTCGAGGATGCGCACCGTGTCGCCCTTGGCTGCTTCGTTGGCCTCGTCGTGCGCCTTCAGGCGCGTGTCACGGCGCACGATCTTGCCGTACGTCGGGTGCTTGGCGGCGTCGAGGACCTCGACCACGACCGTCTTCTCCATCGCATCGGAGACGACGCGGCCGAGCCGCGACTTCCGCTTGCCTCTGATTGCTTCCTGCCCTTGAGTCATCTCACCTGTTCCTTCACTCACCGGTATCACCGGAGACCTCGCCGAGCTCGTGCCCCCGGAGCATCGTCTGCAACCGGGCCACGTCCTTCTTCAGTTGCCCGAGGCGCTTGTAGTTGTCCAGCTGCCCGGTTGCATTCTGGAAGCGCATGTTGAACAGCTCTTCCTTCGTCTCCGCCAGTTTCGTGGTGAGCTCGTCAACGGTCAGCTCGGTCAGATCGGCCGTCTTCGCCATCACTGCACCTCCAGCGTCTGCTCGCGGGTGACGAACTTGGTCTTGATCGGGAGCTTGTGCGCCGCACGGAGGATCGCTTCACGAGCGAGCATCTCCGGCACACCGGCGATCTCGAACATGACCCGGCCCGGCTTCACGACGGCAACCCAACCCTCGGGGTTCCCTTTACCGGAGCCTTGACGGGTCTCGGCAGGCTTCTTCGTGTACGGCTTGTCGGGGAAGATGTTGATCCAGACCTTGCCACCACGGCGGATGTGCCTGGTCATGGCGATACGGGCGGCCTCGATCTGCCGGTTGGTGATCCATCCCGGCTCGACCGCCATCAACCCGAAGTCGCCGAAGTTGACGGTGGTACCGCCCTTCGCCTGGCCGCGCATCCGACCGCGCTGCTGCTTGCGATGCTTGGTTCGCTTTGGCTGCAACATCAGGACTCGCCTCCCGCCTCTTCCTCGGTGGCCGCCTCTTCCTCGGTGGCCGCGGGAGAGTCCTCGGTGCTGGCCGCAGGCGTGACCTTCCGGTCGGGCGGCGGCTTGGCGGCGGGGGTCTCCTCGACCGGCGCGTCCTCCTCAGCCTTCGGCGTTTCGGTGGTTGCCTCGACCTTGGGCGCTTCGTCCTTAGGCTTACGACGCGACCGTCCGCGGGCGGTGGTCCCCGCCGGCTTCTCCTCGGCCTTCGCCTTTCGCTCCTCGGCCCCTCGACCGACGGTCTCGCCGGCGGCCAAAGCGGCCTCGCGACGCAGACGTGCGGTGTCCCTCGCCGACGCATAGAGATCCTGGAACGGACCCTTGTAGATCCAGACCTTCACGCCGATGCGGCCGAAGGTGGTCTTGGCCTCGCAGAATCCGTAGTCGACATCGGCACGCAGGGTGTGCAGCGGCATCTGACCCTCGATGTACCACTCGGTCCTGCTCATCTCTGCACCGCCGAGACGTCCTCCACACTGCACGCGGACGCCCTTGGCACCATGACGCATGGCGCTACCGACGGCCTTCTTCATGGCACGGCGGAAAGCCACTCGGCTGGCGAGCTGCTCCGCAACGCCCTGAGCGATCAGGGTGGCGTCGAGTTCAGGCTGCTTGACTTCGATGATGTTGAGACGGACGTCGGTCGGCTTCCCGGAGACGCGCGACTCCATCAGCTCGAGGTGCGAGCGAAGACGCTCGGCCTCGGAACCACGGCGGCCGATGACGATCCCAGGCCGCGCGGTGTGCGCGTCGATCCGAACGCGCTCGCGCGTCCTCTCGATATCGATCCGGCTGATCCCCGCGTGGGGCAACTCGCCCAGGAGGTACTCGCGGATCCGGAGATCGGCCTCGAGATACTCCTGGTACTGCTTCTCGGTGAACCAGCGGGACTTCCAGTCGGTGTGGATACCGAGGCGGAAGCCGTAGGGGTGAACCTTCTGACCCATTAGGACTCGCCCTCCTCGGACTTCTTCTTCGTCGTTTTCTTCGCAGTGGTCCTTTTGGCCGCCGTCTTCTTGGCGGTTGTCTTCTTCGCCGTGGTCTTCTTGGCGGTCGTCTTCTTCGTTGTCTTCTTGGCGGTCGTCTTCTTCGTTGTCTTCTTGGCCGTTGTCTTCTTGGCCGTGGTCTTCTTGGCGGTCGTCTTCTTCTTCGGAGCCTCGGCCTCGGTCTCTTCGATCACCGGCGGCTCGGTCTCGAGGAATCCGGGACGACCAACAACGACGGAGATGTGGCAGGTGCGCTTGCGGATCCGCGTGGCGCGGCCCATCGCCCGAGGACGGAAGCGCTTCAGGGTCGGACCCTCATCGACCCAGGTCCGGACGACCATCAGCTCGTCGGGGATCAGGCCCCGATTGTGCTCTGCGTTGGCCACGGCCGACTCCAGCACCTTGGCGACCGGCTCGGTAGCGGCCTTGCTGGTGAACGCGAGAACCCGCCGGGCGTCATCAAT
Organism: Actinomycetota bacterium; assembly: GCA_009377815.1. Taxonomy (GTDB): domain Bacteria; phylum Actinomycetota; class CADDZG01; order CADDZG01; family WHSQ01; genus WHTI01. Next base: position 7,803 of record WHTI01000046.1, on the reverse strand, counting down.
GTGACGTCCGCGGATCAGGTCCACGACCTGTCGGGCCTTAGTGGGCGACATCCGGATGAACCGCGCGGTCGCGATCGCCTCCGGAGCGTCTGCCGCTATCTTCCGTGCCATTTACTTCGCCACCCTCGTTGAGCGCTCGGCCGACCCGCCGTGGGTGCGGAACGCACGCGTAGGTGCGAACTCGCCCAGCTTGTGACCGACCATCGACTCCGTGATGTAGACGGGGACGTGCTTGCGCCCGTCGTGCACGGCGATCGTGTGCCCGACCATGTCGGGGATGACCGTCGAGCGGCGTGACCACGTCTTGATCACACGCTTCTCGTTCTTCTTGTTCATCTGAACCACCTTGACCAGCAGGTGGTCGTCGACGAACGGACCCTTCTTCAGTGACCTTGGCATGTGCTAACGACCCCTCTTCTTGCCGCGACGACGGATGATGAGGTCGTCGGAGTGCTTCTTCTTCCGGGTGCGGCCTTCTTTCTTGCCCCACGGGCTGACCGGGTGACGGCCACCGGATGACTTGCCTTCTCCACCGCCGAGGGGGTGGTCGACAGGGTTCATGACCACACCTCGGACCGATGGACGTTTGTTCTTCCAACGGTTACGACCGGCCTTCCCGATCGAGATGAGCTCAGCTTCGGCGTTACCAACCTCGCCGACCGTGGCCCGGCAGTCGAGCGGGACCATCCGCATCTCGCCCGAAGGCAGACGAAGGGTGGCGCGCTTTCCTTCCTTGGCCACGAGCTGGACCGAAGAGCCGGCGCTGCGAGCCATCTTGCCGCCCGCACCGGGCTTCAGCTCGACGTTGTGGACCACCGTACCGACGGGGATGTTCCGCAGCGGCAGAGCGTTGCCGGGGCGGATATCCGCGCCGGGGCCCGACTGGATGACGTCGCCGACCTTGACCCTGTTCGGCATCAAGATGTACGCCTTCTCGCCGTCCTTGTAGTGCAGGAGGGCGATCCGGGCGTTCCGATTCGGGTCGTACTCGACGTGAGCGACCTTCGCCGGGATACCGTCCTTGATGCGGCGGAAATCGATCACGCGGTAGCGGACCTTGTTGCCGCCGCCCTGGTGGCGCGTGGTTATGCGGCCGTAGTTGTTACGCCCGGCCTTCTTGGGCTTCGGCTCCAGAAGCGCCTTCTCGGGCCTGTCCCGGGTGATCTCGGAATAGTCCGAGTACGACTGGAACCTGCGTCCCGGGGATGTTGGCTTTGATTTACGGATCGGCATGCTCTCCCCTTACGCCTGCTGCTCGAAGATCTCGATCGAATCGCCCTCGGCGAGCTTCACGATCGCCCGCTTGGAGTCGGACCGCTTGCCCTCCTCGAACCGGAATCGCTTGGTCTTTCCCTTGCGGTTCATCGTGTTGACACTCAGGACCTTGACGCCCCAGATCTTTTCCACGGCCTGGCGGATCTCGGTCTTGTTCGCCTTCGGGTGGACCCTGAAGGTGTAGGAGTTCGAGTCCAGGAGCGAGTAGGACTTCTCACTGACGACCGGAGCGAGGATCACGTCGCGCGGGTCGGACTTCGTTGAACCACTCACGAGGCCACCTCGTCCTTCTCTTTAGCGGCCGCCTCGGCGGCATCGGCCTCTCGCTTCTCGGCTGCAGCCTTGCCCTCGACGACGAAGTCGTCGTCGGAGACGCGGTTGGCCGGAACCTGGTCCTTCTTGATGTAGTGCTCGAAGGCCGACGAGGTGAAGACCACGTCATCGGCCACGAGAACGTCGTAGGTAGACAGGGAACGGAACAGCGAGAACGCCGTCTTGCGCAGGTTGCGGAAGGAGCGATCCACCAGTTCCGAGGCGCCTTCGCCGGGATCGAGTACCAGGAGCACCCGGCCCTCGAGGCCCGCACCCTTGAGGCAGGCCGCGGCGTCCTTCGTCTTCTCTCCGCTGTAGCCATCGAGGATCCACACGCGCCCCTCACCGGCCTTGTCGGCCAGGGCGCTGCGGAGCGCTGCCTTACGCATCTTCTTGGGCACACGCTGTGTGTAATCACGCGGGTGGGGACCGAAGACAACGCCACCACCGACCCAGATCGGGCTACGGCTCGACCCGTGCCGGGCACGACCGGTGCCCTTCTGGCGCCACGGCTTCTTGCCACCACCGCGGACCTCGGAGCGGGTCTTCGTCGACGCCGTACCGGAACGACCGGCGGCGAGCTGAGCACGCACGACCTGGTGCATCACGGCCGTGTTGATCTTGCCGCCGAAGAGATCCTCGGGCAGCTCGCGGTTCCCGGTCGCCTTGCCGGTTCCATCGAGGACCTTCGCCTGTAGTTTCGCCATCAGGAGGCCTTCTTTCCGGTGTTCCGCTGGCGCACACGAACCGCGGTGCGCACCATGACCAGTCCACCCTTGGGGCCGGGAACGGCGCCGCGCAGGAGGAGGAGGTTGCGTTCGGGATCTGCTGCGATGACCTTCAGGTTCAGGGTCGTGACCCGGCGGTGGCCCATGTGTCCGGCCATCCGGGTGCCCTTGAAGACTCGAGCGGGCGTGGCGCAAGCGCCGATGGACCCCGGCGAACGGTGCTTCTTCTGGGTTCCGTGGGATGCGCTCAATCCGGCGAAGTTGTGTCGCTTCATACCGCCGGCGAAACCCTTGCCCTTCGTCACGCCGACGACGTCGACCGTCTCACCGGCCGCGAACACGTCTGCGAGGATCTCGCCGCCGAGGGTGTACTCGCCGACCTCATCCAGCCTGAGTTCGACGACGTAGCGCGCGGGATCGATGTTCGCCTTGGCGAAGTGACCCGCCTGGGGCTTCGTCACGCGCTTCGGCGCGCCGAAGCTGAGCTGGACGGCTGTGTAGCCATCCTTCTCCGGCGTTTTCACCTGTGCGACCCGACATGGCCCCGCCTCAACGACGGTCACCGGTACTGCGTGCCCGTCTTCGTCGAAGACCTGGGTCATCCCGATCTTGCGACCGAGGATGCCTTTAGTCATGTCTCAGTTCCTCTGCTTTCTCTGGCTTACAGCTTGAGTTCGATGTCGACGCCGGCCGGGAGGTCGAGACGCTGGAGCGAATCGACCGTCTTGGGCGTCGGGTTCACGATGTCGAGCAACCTCTTGTGCGTGCGCATCTCGAAGTGCTCACGAGAGTCCTTGTCCTTGTGCGGCGAGCGGATGACCGTGTACACGGAGCGCTCGGTCGGCAAGGGGATCGGCCCGTTCACGCTGGCGCCGGTACGGGTCACCGTCTCGACGATCTTGCGCGCCGACTGATCGATGACCTCGTGGTCATACGCCTTGAGCCTGATCCTGATCTTCATACCGTTCGCCATCTAGGTCTCGTCTCTCTCTACTACTCGAGGATCTTCACGACACGGCCGGCGCCCACGGTGCGGCCACCCTCACGGATGGCGAACCGGAGGCCCTCGTCCATGGCGATCGGCTGGATCAACTCAACGGTCATCTCGGTGTTGTCGCCCGGCATGACCATCTCGGTGCCATCCGGCAGCTGGACCGAACCGGTGACGTCCGTGGTCCGGAAGTAGAACTGCGGGCGGTAGTTGTTGAAGAACGGCGTGTGGCGACCACCTTCGTTCTTGCTCAGGATGTAGACCTGGGCGGTGAACTTGGTGTGCGGTGTGATCGAGCCGGGCTTGCAGAGGACCTGGCCACGCTGGACCTCGTCCTTCTTGGTGCCTCGCAGCAGGATGCCCGCGTTGTCGCCGGCCTGTGCCTCGTCGAGCATCTTGCGGAACATCTCGATGCCGGTGACGGTGGTCTTCGAGGTCTGCGGCTCGATGCCGACGATCTCGATCTCCTCACCGACCTTGAGCTGACCCTGCTCGACGCGACCGGTCACGACGGTGCCGCGACCGGTGATCGTGAAAACGTCCTCGATCGGCATGAGGAAGGGCTTCTCGGTGTCGCGCTCGGGGTTCGGGATGTACTCGTCGACGGTCTTCATCAGCTCGAGGACGCCGTTGGCAGCTTCCTCATCACCGTCGAGGGCCTTCAGCGCCGAAACGCGGGTGACCGGGGTGTCGTCGCCGGGGAACTCGTACTCGCTGAGAAGCTCGCGTACCTCGAGCTCGACGAGGTCGAGGAGCTCGGGGTCGTCCACCATGTCGACCTTGTTCAGGGCGACGACGATGTAGGGAACGTTGACCTGGCGAGCCAGCAGCACGTGCTCACGCGTCTGAGGCATCGGGCCATCGGCGGCCGAGACCACGAGGATGGCGCCGTCGATCTGCGCGGCTCCCGTGATCATGTTCTTGATGTAGTCGGCGTGACCGGGCATGTCCACGTGGGCGTAGTGACGGTTGTCCGTCTCGTACTCCACGTGAGCGATGGCGATCGTGATGCCGCGCTCCTTCTCTTCCGGAGCCTTGTCGATCTGGTCGAACGCCGTGAAAGCAACATCGGGGTTCTTGTCGTGCAGAACCTTCGTGATGGCAGCAGTCAGGGTCGTCTTACCGTGGTCGATGTGACCCATAGTGCCGATGTTTACGTGTGGCTTGGTGCGCTCGAACTTTGCCTTTGCCATCGTCCTCTCTCCCTCTCTACTTATCTTCCGGGGCTTCGCCACGAACCTGTGCGATCACCTGATCGGCGATCGACTTCGGTACTTCCTGATACGAAGCGAACTGCATCGAGTGTGTTGCCCTACCTTGCGTGCGACTGCGGAGCTCGGTCGCGTACCCGAACATCTCCGCCAGCGGTACCTGTGCCTTGATGATCTGGTCGGTGCCTCGCTGCTCCATGTGGCCGATCTTGCCGCGACGGCTCGAAAGGTCGCCCATCACGTCGCCCATGTACTCATCTGGGGTTACGACCTCGATATCGAAGACGGGCTCGAGGAGCACCGGCTTCGCCTTGCGAGCGGCTTCCTTGAGGACCATCGATCCGGCGATCTTGAACGCCATCTCGGAGGAGTCCACGTCGTGGTACGAACCGTCGGTCAGCGTGATCCGGGTGTCCACCATCGGGTAGCCGGCGAGCACTCCTGAAGCCATGGCCTCCTGAGCACCCTGATCGACGGCCGGGATGTACTCGGTCGGGATCTTTCCACCGGTGATCTTGTTGATGAACTCGTAGCCACCGCCGGGACCCGTGGGCTCCATGTCGATGACGACGTGAGCGTACTGACCCTTACCACCGGTCTGCTTGACGTAGCGGACGACCACCTTCTGCACGGGCTCCTTGATGGTCTCTCGGTAGGCGACCTGCGGTTTACCGACGTTCGCACCGACGTTGAACTCGCGGATCAATCTGTCGACGAGGACCTCGAGGTGCAGCTCGCCCATCCCGGAGATGATCGTCTGCCCGGTCTCGTCGTCGGTGTGGACCCGGAACGTCGGGTCCTCCTCGGAGAGACGCTGTAGTGCGTTGCCGAGCTTGTCCGAGTCGGGCTTCGACTTCGGCTCGATCGCAACATCGATAACGGGGGTCGGGAAGATCATCTCCTCGAGCAACACGGGGTCGCTCGGGTCGCAGAGGGTGTCACCGGTGAGGGTCTGCTTGAGACCGACGACCGCAACGATGTCGCCGGCGAAGACCGCTTCTTTGTCCTCTCGGTGATTGGCGTGCATCTGGAGCAACCGTCCGATGCGCTCCTTGCGGTCGCGCGTCGCATTGGTCACTGAGTCACCGCTCTTCAGCATCCCGGAGTAGACACGCATGTAGGTCAGTCGACCAACGTACGGGTCACTCATGATCTTGAAGGCCAGGGCCGAGAACGGCTCGCTGTCATCGGGCCTACGAACCATCGGCTCAAGCGTGGTGGGGTGCTTACCCTCGTAGGGAGGGACGTCCAGCGGGCTCGGCAGGTAGTAGGTGACTGCGTCGAGGAGCGGCTGAACCGCCTTGTTCTTAAATGCGGTGCCGCAGAGGATCGGAGTGATCGCGTTGGCGACGGTGGCGGTCCGAAGGGCCTTCCGGATCTCGTCTACCGAGATCTCTTCCTCGTTGAGGTACTTCTCCATAACCGACTCGTCGTAGTCGGCGATGGACTCAAGGAGGTCGTGGTGGTACTTCTCGGCCTCTTCCTTCATGTCGTCGGGGACCGGACGGTCCTCCCACTGCTCGCCCATGCCGTCGGACGGCCAGTAGTGAGCGACCATCGTTACGAGGTCGACCACGCCGTGGAAGTTGTCCTCGCTGCCGATCGGAAGCTGGATCACGACCGGCCGACCGTTGAGACGGTCCTCGATCATGCTTACGCAGCGGTAGAAGTCGGCTCCGGTGCGGTCCATCTTGTTGACGAAACAGATGCGGGGAACGCGGTAACGGTCCGCCTGACGCCACACGGTCTCGGACTGAGGCTCGACCCCGGCAACGGCGTCGAACACTGCAACCGCGCCGTCGAGTACCCGAAGGGAACGCTCGACCTCGATCGTGAAGTCAACGTGCCCGGGAGTGTCGATGATGTTGATCCAGTAACCCTTCCAGTGACAGGTGGTCGCGGCGGACGTGATCGTGATGCCGCGCTCCTGCTCCTGGATCATCCAGTCCATGACGGCGCCGCCCTCGTGGACCTCACCGATCTTGTAGGTCTTACCGGTGTAATAGAGGATGCGCTCCGTCGTCGTCGTCTTGCCGGCGTCGATGTGCGCCATGATCCCGATGTTCCGAGTGTGGTTCAGCGGGTACTCCCGGATATTGGGGTTGCCGCCGCCGCCCTTCACCTGTTTGAGCGGGGGCGCACCTTGCTTCTGCTGCTGAGCTGCTTCTGCCATGTCCCTAGTTACCACCTGTAGTGAGCGAACGCCTTGTTCGCTTCAGCCATCTTGTGCATGTCCTCGCGGCGCTTGACCGCGGCTCCCGCGCCACCCGATGCGTCCAGGATCTCGCCGGCGAGCCGGTCTGCCATGCTCCGCTCGCGCCGGGCGCGAGAGAACGTGATCATCCAGCGGATGGCCAACGTGGTTGCACGGGTGGACTGAACCTCGACCGGTACCTGGTAGGTAGCCCCACCGACACGGCGGGACTTCACCTCGAGGAGTGGCTTGATGTTGTCGATCGCCTTCTTGAGGATCTGGAGGGGGTCCTTACCGGACTTGTCCCCGACCTTGGTCAGCGCGTCGTAGACGATCTTCTCGGCGATCGACCGCTTTCCACGGGTGAGAAGGCGGTTGGTGAGCTGGGTCACCATCTGAGAGTTGTAGATCGGGTCGGGAAGAAGTACTCGCCGAGCCGCAGGACCCTTACGAGGCATCAGCCACCGCCCTTCTTCGCCCCGTACTTCGAGCGGGACTGAACCCGGTCTCGCACGGCGGCGGTGTCCAGCGCGGCACGGACGATCTTGTAGCGCACGCCGGGAAGGTCTTTAACCCGGCCGCCACGAACGAGCACGATGGAGTGCTCCTGGAGGTTGTGGCCGATGCCGGGGATGTAAGCGGTGATTTCGATCTGAGAGGTTAGACGGACGCGAGCGACCTTACGGAGGGCCGAGTTCGGCTTCTTAGGTGTGGCCGTGTAAACGCGGGTACAAACTCCCCTGCGCTGCGGCGACCCCTTCAGGGCCGGCGACTTCGACTTTTCCTTCTTCAGCTGGCGTCCTTGACGGACCAGTTGCTGGATGGTCGGCACGACCGTCCTTTCTTCTCCGTGCCCGGCACGAGGCCGAGCGCTCACGTCCTCTATGAACCTCCCCGGGCGATCCTGTTCGCGGACAGGCATCGCGACCGGATGGTCTTTTTCCGTGGTCTGGCCGGAAGATAGAGCCGGGCGTGGCCCGGTTTGTCCTCCCGACGACACGTTCGCTCGGCGATGAACCCCTACTCCGACGGTTCCCGGGGCAACCGGGCCTACCGAAGCTCACCGAACTGGGGGTGCTTCTCCATTGCGGC
>WHTI01000464.1 GCA_009377815.1 Actinomycetota bacterium | reverse complement strand
GGATCTCCCCATCGCCTGGCTGTCGAACCATGAGTTCTCCCAACCCCACTTCAAGAATCTCTACGAGGAGCTCGCAGAGCTTTCCCCCGATGGCATCGCGATCCAGGCGATCCTGTGGGCGCCGGAGGATTACCCGGCCCCTCCCAATGCCAACTTCCCGCCGGGTGAACTGCCGCTTGACCTCAGCGACTTTGTGATCGAGCGGACCTGGGAGGGACAGGTCATGGCTCACATCCTCGGTACCGGGTCCTGGTCAGCATCAATGGCCGCTCACTTGAGGCCCAGGTTTACTTCGGGCGCTCGGAACCGAGCGAGTATCAGTACGCGGCGGCCGCAGATGCTCTAGAGACGTTGAGCCTGGACCCCTCCTGATTACCTACCAGCTCTCCCACCCGGAGAGGTTTCACCCCAGACTTGGAGAACCCCCATAAAGTGGACACAGGTGCAGGAGAGGAGGGGTGATGACCGAGCGCTTGGATGACTGGATAACCCACATCGGGCGGCTGGAGTGGTCGGCCTTCCTGCTCGATGAAGACTGGCGCGTCCACTGGGTGTCGCCGCAGTTGAAGGAACAGCTCGGCGAGACCGATGAGGTCGCCCTGCGCTACGGCTCCCACTTGGTGGATGCGTTCATCAGCCCGGCGTGGAGACGCACCATCCATCCCGACAGCCAGGCCGAGATGCTTCAGCAGATCGGCCCATACATCCTGAGCGACCTCGAGGAACGGGGCCGGAACTTCCGAGAGATCCTCCCCGAGCCACTCCTCGGGCTCGCCGAATACATCACACCGGAAGAATGCCCCGACGTTGTCTCATTCGGCTTCCAGTACCTCGACCCGCGGCCCGACGCCGGACTTGATAGTTACCGGGTCAACCTCTGCTTCATGGCGCTAAGAGATGACGCCGGTTCCCTCTACGGATACCTGGTCCTCTTCTTCATGGGGATGCGTCCCAGCCTGCTGGAACTGCTCGTGCGGGGCGATGAAGCCATGTACGAACGCATGGCGAACCTGCAGGAGCCCGCTCAGCGCGAGGGAGCGATCCTCTTCTGCG
>WHTI01000122.1 GCA_009377815.1 Actinomycetota bacterium | reverse complement strand
TGCGATTACGCCGAGGCGAATCGCTCCACCTGTCTTGCGATTACGCCGAGGCGAATCGCTTCTCTCCTGGCTCCAACGTCTGGTGCCTGAGCTAGGTGCGAGAATCTACCCCTAATCGCATGAACTTGACCACGCGGTCCGATAACGGACCTCCCGAGCCCCGCCTCGCGGCTACCGTCGTGCCGCTTAGGGACGGCGTGGGCGGCCTCGAGGTCCTCTTAACGATCCGGCCCGAGGCGATGCGATTCATGGGGGGGATGGCCGTTTTCCCCGGTGGAGCCCTGGCCCCCGCCGACTACGACCCCCGCTGGGAGGGCCCCTCGGTGCTCTCGGGGGTTGCCGCGGCCGCCTCGCTAAGCATCGACGACCCCCGGGAGGCCCTCGGAACGCTCGTCTGCGCCCTGCGGGAGGCCTACGAGGAGGTCGGACTCCTGCTGGCGGCCGGGGCGGAGGCCGGCGACCTGAGCCGGATGGACCCTTCGGATGCGGCGGTGTTCCTCGAGGACTGCCTCGCCGCCGGGCTGACCCTCGCCACCGATGCCCTGGTTCCGGCCGGGCGCTGGGTCACGCCGGCGGGCTCCCCGATCCGCTTCGACGCCCGCTTCTTCCTCGTCCGGGTCCCCGATGGCTGGGAGCCGGTCCCCGATCCCCGGGAGGTCGAATCGTTCCTCTGGGTAACACCCGAGGCGGCGCTCGCCGGGCTTGCCGCGGGCGAGCTGATCATGGCGCCGCCGACGATCGAGATGCTCCAGCGCCTCGATGCGTTCCCCGGGAGCACCGGATCGCTCGAGGCTCTGCGCAAGGAATCGTCGGCCAGGGGCGGCGTCATGAACGTGCGCCTGTCTCCCTTGGTGCGGGTGGTTCTCGCCCCCAACCCCGGCGTCATGACGGGCCCGGGCACCAACTCCTACGTCGTCGGCACCGGGCCGGTTGTGGTGATCGATCCCGCGGTCGACGACGAGGGGTATCTCGATGCGCTCCTCGACGGCGCCGAGGTATCCGAGATCCTGATCACCCACCGCCACTCCGATCACGTCGGAGGCATCGCCGCGCTGGTGGCTCGGACCGGCGCTCCGGTGCGCGCCTTCGGGACCGAACCGGCCGGAGGCATCGAGGTCGTGCCCCTCCTCGACGGCGACGAGATCACTGCGGGCGGAGCCACCCTGGTCGCACTTCACACACCGGGCCATGCCTCCGACCATCTCTGCTTCCTACTAAAAGGTGCAGCCACACTTTTCGCCGGCGACAACGTCGTCGGTCAGGGGACCGCGGTGATCGCTCCACCCGACGGGGACATGGGCGACTACCTCGCGAGCCTCACGCGGATGCGCTCGCTGGGGATCGACCGGATCTATCCGGGTCACTTCTTCCCGCTCGACGGAGGCGATGAGGTGATCGACGGCTACCTCGCCCATCGCGCCGAGCGTGAGGCCGCGATCCTCGAGGCACTTGCGGGCGGGCCCCTCACTCCCGAGGAGATCGTCGAGCACGTCTACACCGATACGGACCCGGCCCTCCATCCGCTCGCGGCGATGTCGGTTCTCGCCCATCTCGAGTTCGCCGAGCAGAAAGGGGTAACCCTTGAGGACGGCGGACGTTGGAGATTGGTAGGGGACACGAGCGCCAGGTAGGAAGATGGACAACGCCGGGGGTGTCGGATGCGCCCCCGACGGCACGATCCATTATTGGATAGGTCGTGGTGGGAAGCATGAGGAACAAGGTGAAGGGCTCCCGTCGACGCGGTGAGCCCGTCCAGCGCGGGAGCTGGGGGTGGGCCGTTCGGCTCGCCGAGCTGGTCGCGTGGGCGACCGTCGTTCTTCTCCTCGGCCTACTCTTCGTCGCCGATCTGAGCGACAACTCCCGTGGGATCGGGCTCATGCTGCTCGGGGGCCTGGTCGTATGGCTGTTCACCCTCTTCCACGTCGTGATGCCGAGGGTCGGGACCCGCGGGTGGCTCCTGTGGACCAGCGTCGTGGTCGACATGGGCCTGATCGCAGGGTTCTTCGCCCTGCTGCGCGACGACATCGCCACGATGGAGATGATCTTCATCCCGACGATCGTGGCGGTCGGGCTCCTCGGCCGACTCCGTGGCGCCGTACTGGCCCCCGTCCTCGCGATGGCCGCCTACGTCGGGCTGTCCGAGGTCGCCGGGGAGCGTCCCGATACCGATTCGATCGCCCTCGCCGCCGGAGTCTTTGTTCTGTCCGGCGCGGTCGCCGGTCTCGTCGCCCGCGAGCTCAGGCTCCACTACCGGGCCGAGCGCGAGGAGCACCGGCTCGCGACCGCGGTCCGTTACCGGCTCATGGCGGTCCTCGACGCGGTCGACGAGGCGATCGTGTTCTCCGACCGCGCCGGGATCGTGCGCGTGGTCAACCGGAGGGCCGGCGAGGTCTTCAGTCTCGATCCCGACCAGCACCTCGGCCTCCCGCTGGTCCAGCTCCAGCGAACCCTCGCACGCAAGACCGAGGACCCCGAGGGTTACATGGAGATGTTCCAGGAGCTCCGCGACGACCCCGAGGTCGAGATCCGCTCCGAGGTCGAGCAGATCCTTCCCGAGATCCGCCAGCTCCGGCTGTACTCCGGTCCCGCGCTCGACGAAGCAGGGCTGCTCGTCGGGCGCATCGACGTCTACACCGACATCACCGCCGCGGTCCGGCGTGCCGCGGAGATCCAGGATCTCTACGACCAGGCGCGCACGACCGCCGAGAGCTACCAGCGGAGCCTCCTGCCCACCAGCGTCCCGACCCTTCCGCGTCACAGCTTCGTCGCGCATTACGTGCCGGCGGCCGGACGACGCGCGGTATGCGGCGACTTCTACGACTTCATCTCTCTGCCGGACGGTCGCATCGGGGTCGTACTGGCAGACATGTGCGGCATCGGCCCGGACGCGGTGAGCGACGCCGCACTGACGCGTTACACGTTGAAGTCGTTGATCGTCGATCACCCCGATCCCGACAAGCTCCTCGACCGGATGAACTCGTTCTTCGAGCGCGACATGTCGCCCGATCGCTTCGTAAGGATCTTCATCGGCATCCTGGATCCCGAGCGTGCGGTGCTCGAGTACGCGAACGCCGGACACGTTCCTCCCGCGCTCCATCGTTCAGACACGGGGGATGTCGAGTGGCTCGCCGAGGCTGGCGTCCCGCTCGCGGTCGATCCCGACGCGACCTACACGGTCGGCCACGTGCAGCTTGAGCCGGGTGACATGTTCGTCCTCTACACCGATGGGGTCACCGAAGCACCGCGCCGGGGCAAGCCGTTTGGACAGAAGCGCTTCCTTGCGCTCCTCGAGCGCTACGGCACCGGGACCCCGGGTGAGCTCACCCAGGCGATCCGCCGCGGTGTGGATGCGTGGGTCGGCGAGGGTGAGCTGCGCGATGACCTCGCCATGCTGGTGTGTCGGGTCGTTCCGGACATGGACATCGGCGAGCCGAGCCGGGAGCTCGTGCTGCCCAACGAGCCGTCTCGACTGTCCGACGTGCGCGCCTTCGTGGCGGAGTTCCTCGCCGATGTGCGGGCTCCGGTCGAGATCGCCGGCGAGATCGAGCTTGCGGCGGGCGAGGCGGCCGGGAATGCCTGCCGGCACGGACATAAGCCCGAGGGACGCAGCGAGATCAGGGTCCAGTGCGCTCTCGACGGCACCAAGGTCACGGTCACGATCGCCGACGACGGTCCCGGTTTCGATCCGGGCGACGTCGATCCCTCGGGGCTGCCCGACCGCTTCGCCTCCGGGGGCCGGGGCCTCTATCTGATGCGGACGATGATGGACAGTGTGACCTGGGAGTCCTCTCCGGAGGGGACCACGGTCACGATGACGAAGGATCTCGTACCGGTACGAAATGCGCGATGATGGTCCCTTGACCCTTCGGTCAAGTTCCTCGTAGAGACCAGTGCAGGACGCAACCAGGAGGATGAAGATGACCCGTGAAGCCGTCATCGTCGATGCCGTCCGGACCCCGTTGGGTAAGCGGGGCGGCAAACTGAAGGACTGGCACCCCGTCGACCTTCTCGCCGAGACCCTCAAGGAATCGGTCGCCCGCACCGGGATCGAGCCGGGCCTGGTCGACGACGTGATCTGTGGCTGCGTGTCGCAGGTTGGTGAGCAGTCGCTCAACGTCGGTCGCAACGCATGGCTCGCTGCCGGTCTCCCCGAAGAGGTTCCCGCTACGACCGTGGATCGTCAGTGCGGCTCGTCGCAGCAGGCCGCGCACTTTGCCGCGCAGGGTGTCATCGCCGGTGCATACGACGTCGCGATCGCATGTGGCGTCGAGCACATGACGCGCGTCCCGATGGGCTCGTCGATGTCGTCTGGCGGATTCCCGTTCCCCGACTCATTGATGTCCCGCTACGAAGGGGGCCTGGTGCAGCAGGGGATCTCGGCCGAGATCATCGCCGAGAAGTGGGGCATCACGCGTGAGGACAGCGACGCGCTGAGCGCCCGCAGCCACACCCTCGCCGGGAAGGCGACCGAAGAGGGCTGGTTCAAGAGCGAGATCCATCCGATCAAGGTCGAGACCGACGACGGCCCCGAACTGTTCGAGGCTGACGAAGGCATCCGCACCCCGAACCTCGAGAAGATCGCGCAGCTTCCGCCGGCGTTCAAGGAAGACGGGGTCGTGACCGCGGCGAACTCCTCGCAGATCACCGACGGTGCCTCCGCCCTGATGATCATGACGCCCGAGAAGGCGAAGGAACTCGGTTTCACTCCCCGGGCCCGGTTCCACACGTTCGCTCTCGCGGGTACCGACCCGATCTCGATGCTGACCGGCCCGATCCCCTCGACGAAGAAGGCGCTCGAGCGCTCCGGTCTGTCGATGAGCGACATCGATGCGGTCGAGATCAACGAGGCGTTCGCGACCGTCGTGCTTGCGTGGAAGAAGGAGCTCGGCATCGAGGACGACTGGTTCGAGGGCCACGTCAACGTCAACGGCGGAGCGATCGCCCTGGGTCACCCCCTCGGCGCCTCGGGCGGCAGGCTGATGACGACCCTGCTCCACACCCTCGAGCGCACCGGCGGCCGCTACGGCCTCCAGACGATGTGCGAGGGCGGGGGCCTGGCGAACGCGACCATCATCGAACGCCTGGGCTAACTCCCCGAGGTGTGACCCAAAGCACGGAGCGGGGGCCTTCGGCCCCCGCACAATCATCCAAAGTCAAAACCAAAAGCGAAAACACCGCAGAGAACGAGCGCGTTTACGGCACAGAACCCCCGCCTAGCCCCCCGATCCAGGGCCCCCATCAGGGGGCTCCGCCCCCTCCTCAAGCACCCATTTCTGGCACAAAACCGTCTAAGCAACCGATAAAGCAAGCCCCAGTGGTTTAGAGCGGGAAATGGGGGTCGGGTTTAGTCGGGGGGAGCGGAGGGCTGGTCGGTGCGGACCAGGACCATGGGTTCCATGCAGTGGCTCGGGGCTCGGTCCTTGGCGGCGACCTCGATCTTGAGCTCGAGGCCGCACATGGTGCAGACGTACTTGAGGCCGTACTCGGAGACGTCCGCGACCTCGGGCTCGGGCTGAGAGGTCACGGCCGAACGCATCCACCGGACCCCGAACCGGGCCATGAGGAAGAAGACGGCCACGGCCACGCCGGCCCGGACGTAGCCGAAGGCCTCGCCCAGGGCGAAGAAGGTCGCGAGCACGACCCCGGCCATCAGGTAACCCACGGGCACCTCCGAATCCGGGGGTTATCCACAGGGATATCCACGCGTGTGGGTAAATGACATCTTTGTGATTCTCACCTCCGGAGCGCGACGAAACGCTCCACCACCTCGAGGAGCTCGTCGATCTTGGCCTGCCCGTCACCCGAGCTGAGGCCGTCCTTGACGCAGCCCTGGACGTGATCCTCGAGGACGACCAGGGCGACCTTGTCGAGGGCGGCCCGGACCGCGGAGATCTGCGTGAGGACGTCGACGCAATACTTCTCCTCGTCGATCATCCGGGAGATGCCCTTGATCTGCCCCTCGATCCGCCCGAGGCGATCCAGCAGCTTCTTCTTGTCGTGCCCGTAGGACCCGTGCACGTGGGTTGGTTCGCTCATATCCGATACCCTCCGGGGGTATCTTACGCCAACCCGCACGTTAGCGGAAGGACCGCTAGTGCCACTGGGTCGAGAGGATGAACGCCCCGGTGATCAGGCCGAGCCCGTAGAACAGCCTCCAGTTGGCGGTACCCCCGCCGAAGGCCGACACGTAGTTGGCGATGATCACCACGAGCCCGACGGCCATGAGGATGAAGAAGAGGATCCCCACCCACTGGGGAGAATGTCTCGGCTTCGCCTTGGGCGGCGGCTGCTTCCGCTGTCGTTTGGATCGACTCTTAGGCATGGCTTCGGATAGTAGCCGGGATATCGTTGCCTGCGAATATGTCTCCCCTCAAGATCCTCGGAAAGTTCCTGATCTCTGTCGGCATCGGCGTGCTGCTCTTCCTGATCTGGACCCTGTGGGGGACCGGTATCTACACCGAGCGGCAGCAGAACCGGCTCGAGACCGAGTTCGCCGCGCTCGAGCCGGTCGCCGAGACCGGTGGCCCGCGCCCGAACTTCGATCCGGCCCCCGGCGCGCCCGTGTTCAAGCTCGAGATCCCGAGGATCGACGTCGATCACATCGTGGTCGAGGGCGTCGGGGTCGAGCAGCTCAAGGCCGGCCCCGGTCACTACCCCGCCTGCGAGGATCGGTTCGCGCTCCCGTTGTGCCTCAGGGACGACGGCGACGTGTTCTGGCCCGGCGAGGAGGGACGCGTGATCGTCTCCGCCCATCGCACGACCTACGGCGCGCCGTTCTGGGATCTCGACAAACTGAAGGCCGGCGATCGCATCACCACGACGACCAAGTGGGGGACGTTCGAGTACGTCGTGACGAGGACCTCGGTGGTCGACGACGACGAGCCGGTTCCCTCGACCGGCAATGCCGCCGAGCTCCTGCTCACGACCTGCAATCCGAAGTTCTCTGCCGATCAGCGACTACTGGTCTTCGCCGAGTTGGAGGTCGGGATTTGATCGAGCCGAACCGCGATCCGAAACAACCGGGAAGATGGAAGCGTCGGGGACTCGAACTCGCTCTGTGGGCCGCGGTCGCGATCATCACCGCGCTGCTGTTGGTCTACGCCTCGGACCGCTGGCTCCCGGCGAACTTCTAGTACGCGCGCAGTAGTCTCGTTAGCATGAAGCTGCTGCTCGTCGACAACTTCGACTCGTTCGTCTACAACCTCGCGCAGGCCTTCGGGGCGCTCGGGGCCGATCCGGTCGTGCTCCGCAGCGACCTCCCGCTCGACGACCTGATCGCGACCAAGCCCGATGCCGTGGTTGTCTCGCCGGGACCCGGCACCCCGCTGGAGTCGGGCGTCTCGATCGAGGCGATCCGACACTTCAGCGCCCAGGGGATCCCGTTGCTCGGGGTCTGCCTCGGGCACCAGTGCATCACCGAGGCGTTCGGCGGGCGCGTCGAGCGAGCGATCGTCGGCCCGGTCCACGGCAAGACCTCGGAGATCACCCACAACGACCAGGGCGTATTCAATGGCCTGCCCTCGCCGTTCATAGCCACGCGCTATCACTCACTCGCGGCCGAAGAGGCGGTCCCGGACATACTCGAGGTCACCGCGCGCAGCTCCGACGGCGTCGTGATGGGACTCCGGCACAAGGAACTACCGGTCGAGGGCGTCCAGTTCCACCCGGAATCGGTGCTCACCGACGAGGGCCCGAAGCTCATGGCCAACTTCCTGACGGCCGCCGCCCGAGTCTGAACCGGGTCTAGTTTTGCGGGTTGAAGGTCACCGGGATCTCCAGGGATCGTTCGACGCCGCTTTGTAGCGCGGTGACGGTCAGGGTTCCGCCGCCCACGAGGATGACGTCGAGGGGGACCGAGATGATACCGACCCCCGAACGCACGACGTCGTAATACTTCCGGTCGCTGGCTTCGAGCTTGAGCCGCACGTCGACCTCTTCCCTCAAGGCAACCTCGACCCGGAACGAGTGCGTCGCGAGCGCGTCACCCGGCGCGGGCCGGAGGATCTCGAGCCAGGGCCGGAACCTCGCGTAGTCCGCCCGCGACACCGGGTCGTCGGTCGATGATCCGTCGCCGGTGATCACTTCGATCGGCTCGGCCCCCGACACGAACGTGACTGATGCTTCGAGATCCGATGCGGTAAGTCCGTAGACCACCTGACCGGAGCGGCGCGCGACCTCATCGTCGGACGCGTCGACGAAGCCCTCGTCGACCTCGACCGTGATGACGTCACCGACGACCGACACCTCGGAGATCTCAACTTCCGAGAGCGCCGAACTCAATCGGCCGGGGGCCGGCGCGAGCATCGACTGGGCCACGCCCTCGAGACCTTCGCCGGGACGGAGTTCCCGGTCCACCGGGGTCAGGGCATCGCCGTCGAAGTAATAGACAGTCGCATTCGTCCGCGACTCGGTCTGAGGCCCCCCATCGCCACCGGTACATCCGGCGAGCACGAGCAAGAAGGCGCCGGCGAGCCGCATGGCGCGCACCGGACTCAGACCAGGAAGCTGAAGAACGCGAGCAGGAGTCCCGGGAAGTTCAATGCCCCGCCCCC
>WHTI01000265.1 GCA_009377815.1 Actinomycetota bacterium | reverse complement strand
GCCCCCCACCCTCCTGGGCGGCGGTGAGGGCCGTGGTGCCCTCCTCGGTCTCCACCGTGATGGTGACGACCATGTTGGGGAAGACCACGCCATTTCGCAGTGGGAGGACCGGCAGACTGAGTTCGGTTGTATCGGGCATTTCTACACTCCCCTTCGGGATCGGACGAGGCACACACTGAATTCTGGAAATCTGAGTGTATCCGACTCATGAAACACACCAAGTCGGCGTCATATTCCGACGTTCCCTCGGTTTCTTTCGCGAGTGCTCCCGATTGTCCCCTCCGCCATGGGAGGCGGTAACGTGCGCGTGGTGATTCTCGCCGCCGCCGAGTTCTCCGCTCCCCTTACCGAACACGAGGTCCTCCTCGTCATCGTGCAGCTCCTCGCCCTGGTCGGGGTGGCGCGCATCTTCGGCTGGGTGATGAAGTCGGTCAACCAACCTCCGGTGGTCGGTGAGCTCCTCGCCGGTGTGGTCCTCGGCCCCACCGTCCTCGGCAACATCGCCCCATCGGCACATGACTGGCTCTTCGGCGATCCCACCGTCCGCTCGGTCGTGTTCGGGTTCTCCTGGCTGGCGGTGATCCTGCTGTTGGTGGTGATCGGGTTCGAGACCGACCTCGGCATCATCGCCCGATTCAAGGTGGCCACCCTCTCGGTGTCGGCGGGGGCGCTGCTCCTGCCGCTGCTGCTCTTCTTTTTCGTCGGTCAGGCCGCACCCGATTCGTTCGTGGGTGAAGGGGTCGACAAGACGGTGTTCGCCGGCTTTCTCGCCCTGGCGTTATCCGTTTCCGCCCTGCCCGTGGTGGCGAAGATCCTTCAGGATCTCGGTTACATGAGACGCAACTTCGCTCAGATAACCCTCGCTGCCGCCATGACCATCGACTCGACGGGTTGGCTGTTCCTCGCCGCCGGATCGGGTGTCGCACAGGGCGGGTTTCAGCCGGGGGGCCTCGCCCGATCGTTCGGTGGTTTGGTGGTGTTCCTCCTCGTCGTCGCCACCGTGGGTCGCTGGGTCGTCGACCGACTGTTCCGATTTGTGCTCGCCAGGGGATCGAGTGTCACCTCCGCCCTCTCCATCACGATCCTGGCCGCGCTCATCGGCGCCGCCGTCACCCAGGCGTTGCATCTCGAGGCGATCATCGGCGCCTTCGTGGTCGGTGTGATCCTCGCCACCATCCGTCATCGACTACCCCAGGTCCCCTCAACACTGGAGACTTTCACTGCGGCGTTCTTCGCTCCCATCTTCTTCGCATACTCGGGCCTTCGCGTCGACGTAGGGCTCCTCAACACCGCCGAGGCGGCCATCTGGGCCGCTGGGCTGATAATCGCCGCCGTCATCGCCAAGATCCTGGGAACCGTCATCGGCGGCTATTTCGCCGGCATCAGGGGTCGGGAGGCGATGGCCCTCGGCTCGGCGCTGTCGGCCCTCGGTGCCATGGGGATCGTCGTCGCCATCGTGGGTCTCAACCTCGGTGTCGTGTCGGAGACCGGTTACACGGTGATGGTGCTGGCCGCCATCGTCACCTCCCTCACCTCGCCCCAGTTTCTCCGCTGGGTGGTGTCGGGGTGGACCGTCCCCACCGAGGAGGCACAACGTCTCCAGCGAGAGGAACTGCGTGACTCGTCGGTAATCCTGAGATCGTCGCGAATCCTGCTGCCGACACGCGGTGGCCGCAACAGCTCCTACGCCGCCCGGATTCTGGCGAGCTCCTTCCCCGAGTCGGAGATCACCGTCCTCGCCGTCGATCGGACCCCGGCGACGGGTCTAAGGAAGCTACTCACCAGGAACAACCACAACCCGACCGACGCCTCCGATGTGATGACCGAGCTCGACGAGTCGCCCAACGCCCGTCTCGAACGGCGTCTCAGCGCCGACCCCATCCAGACCATCGCCAAGGAGGCGAGCCTCGGTTACGACCTGGTGGTGCTGGGCGCATCCGAGAACGAGGACTCGTCGACCTTCAACACCGCGGTGGATCGGCTCCTCTCGTTGATCGATGTTCCCACCCTCGTGGTCCGTTTCCCCGTCGATGGTCATGTTCCCGAGCATCTTCCCGAGAGGGTCCTCGTCCCAGTCACCGCAACCCGGTCGACCAGGGCGGCCGAGGAACTCGCCTACTCGATCACACGACACTCCGACGGGACGGTCCTGGCACTTCATGTCGTCAACCGACCCGAGGGACAGGGGATGATGTTGGAGGAGCCCGCACTCCAGGAGGGGATGCGGACCGGCCAGGACCTCGTCGACGAGGCCGCCGAGTATGGGGAACGATTGGGTGCCCGGGTGCTCACCAGTGTGCGGGTGGCGCCCAATGCCGAACAGGAGATCCTCGAGGTCGCCTCCCGGGAGGAGGTCGATCTCCTCATCCTCGGTGCCCCCAGCCGCACCCTGACCAACCGCCCCTTCTTCGGCCACCGGGTCTCCTACATGATCGAGCGCTCCACCATCCCCGTGGCCGTGGTCAGTATCCCCGCCCAACCCACAACGGCGACGTTTCATTAGTATTGGTGCGAGCTTTTTCTCCCGGCCGTCGCTATGCCG
>WHTI01000333.1 GCA_009377815.1 Actinomycetota bacterium | reverse complement strand
GCTCGACGAGAAAGGTTGGTCGGGCACCATCTCCGGCCGCGGTGCCGGCCAACTCCTGGCGCTCCGATTCATCGATGGCGATGTCCCGGTCGAGCCCGGGGATGAAGTCCAGACCTCGTACATCGGCGGAACCATCTACCCACCCAACATCCCGATCGGGTTCGTCTCGACCGTCGAAGGTGGTGGCACCGCGGATCCCGAGCTGAAGGTCGGGGTGCAGCCGCACGTCGACTTCACCCGACTCGATATCGTCATCGTGCTGTTGGATAGCGGTCCCAATCTCGTGGACGCCGACTGATGGATGCAGCCAAGACGCGTCGCCCGAACATCCTGGCCGAACTCGGTTTCACGCACGGTCTTTCGGTTGCCGTCACGCTCGTATTTGCCCTGGCGTTGCAATCGACCCTCTTCGCCCGCATCACGATCCTCGGGGTAATCCCCCAGATCCTCTTCGTCGTGATCGTGAGCCTTGCCTATCTTCAGGGAGAGCGCGTCGGGGTTGTGTGTGGATTCCTCGGGGGCCTGTTGCAAGACTTGCTGCTCACCGACTCGATCGTCGGGCTCTACGCCCTGATTTATCTCCTGCTCGGGTTCGCGGCGGGAAGTTTTAGGAAGTACGCCCCCGCAGAGTCGATCTGGATGCCCGTGTTCGTCGTCGCGGGAGCCTCGATCGTCGCGGAGATGGGTTACGCGACGCTGAACATCATCATGGGACAGCGGTGGGTGAGCCTGACGTTCACGCTCAAGGTCGCTGCTCTCGTAGTGCTCTACAACACACTGTTGACCCCGTTCGTGTTCCCACTGGTGCGTCGGATCACCGATCGATTCAGCCCCGAGAAGGTGTACCGATGGTAAGCAGCCTATCGCCTGCCGGCCCTCCCTCAGGCAAGAACCCGTTCGGTCTCGATCGCGTCCTTCTACGTTTGGCCATTCTGGGCGTGCTCATCGTCGTCGCGTTCGTGGCGTTGTTCTCGCGGCTGTGGTTCCTCCAGGTGCTGGCGTCGGAGAACTATACGAACCTCGCCCAGGAGAACCGCGTTCGCTTGGTCTATTCGGAACCATCACGTGGTCGGATCCTTGATCGCAACGGAGACGTATTGGTCCAGAATCGTTTCTCTCTCGCGGTCACGGTCGACCGTCAGATCGTGGACACCACGAGGGAGCGTTACCAGACACTTGTTGCCCTCTCGGATCTGCTGAAGGCTCCCCGGAAGGAGCTCCGCGACGCGCTGAACGATGAGACGGTATCTCCGTACAAGCCTGTCGCTGTGGCCTACGACGTCAAGCCTGTTGCCGCGAACACTATCGGTGAGAACGGTGAGGACTACCCGGGGGTCGCCGTCGAGGGCCTCGAGGTTCGTGAATACCCAGAGGGTGAGATCGCCGCCCAGCTCGTTGGGTATGTGGGCGAGATCACCGGCGAACTTCTCAAGGTTCCCTACTTCCGCGACGCCAGGCCGCGATACCGTGCCGGCGACATCGTTGGGATCACGGGGCTCGAGCGCTCCTACGATCGCTTTCTGAGAGGCTCGCCCAAGATCGAGAGGGTGATCGTCAACTCGGCCAATAACGTCATCCGTTCGGATGTCATCCAGGAGGAGATCCCGGGCAGGGACCTGGTGCTGGCGCTCGACAACCGCATCCAGAAGCTCTCCGAGGACGCACTCGCGTCCGGGATCCAGGCCGCTCGAGGGAGCTACCAGGCACCCTGGGGAGCCGCCGTCGTGATGGATCCAAACAATGGCCAGGTGATCGCGTCGGCGAGCTTCCCCACGTTCGACCCGGCGATCCTCG
>WHTI01000015.1 GCA_009377815.1 Actinomycetota bacterium | reverse complement strand
GGGAGCGAATGGTTAGAGATGGACAGGCGCTTCCTTGTGGCTGCGGGGCTAGTGGCTCTCGCGATCCCTACCTCTGCGGTGGCTCAGGGGGTGCCGGTCATCCCCATCCCGCAGGATCCCACCGAGGAGGCCGCGGTTGAGGGCTTCATCGGCTCGCCCGCGCAGCCCCGGCCTCTCCGTTCGTTCGAGATCCCCGATCATCCGTTCATGGCGTCCGGGTCGGATAGCAACATCCACAACGACGCCTACCAGATCGATGCCTACGAACGTCGCGGTCCGCTCGGACGGACGATGGGCGTCACGTCGACCTTCCACGTTGCCGAGTGTGCATCCGTGACATTCGATCCCGAGGGCCGGATCGTGACCGTCTGTGTCGGCCTCGAGGGCCCCCGGCTGGTGATGATGGACCCGGTCTCGCTGGAGACCCTGGCGATCCATCCGCTGCCGCCGCGCTCGGGGAGTGGAACGGGAACCGGGATCTTCACCGACTTCTCGGGAGGTGGCTACTTCTATCTCGACCACGAGGGCCGAGCCGTCATCCCGACCAACAACCGGCAGCTTTGGATCGTCGAGTTCGACGGAACCGCCTTCGGCATCACTCGGACCTACGATCTCTCGGGCGCGATCCCGCTCGGGGACAACATCGTCTCGGTCCTCCCCGATTGGGACGGGACCTATTGGTTCGTCACCGCCAAGGGGCTCGTGGGCACCGTCGCGCGCGACTCAGGTGAGGCGACGGTGATGCAGCTCGAGGGCGAAGCGATCGCCAACTCCTTCGCGGTCGATGACTCGGGTGGCGTCTACATCGTCTCGGACCACGCTTTCTACCGCTTCGATGCGGACCTTGACGGTCACCTCAGGATCACCTGGCGGAAGAAGTACGACCGAGGTGAGCGCCTCAAGACCGGTCAGGCATCTCAGGGCTCCGGCACGACTCCGACCGTGATCGGCCGTCGCTACGTTGCGATCACCGACAACGCCGATCCGCGCATGAACGTGCTCGTCTACAAGAGGGGCCGGAAGGCAGGGGGAGAGCTCCTCTGCAAGGAGCCGGTGTTCCGGCCGAACGAGGGCAACACCGACCAGTCGCTTGTTGTGGTCGGCAACTCGATCGTGACTGAGAACAACTACGGCTACGGAGGTCCGACGTCCACACTGCAGGGCGCCACCACAACCCCGGGGCTAACGAGGGTCGCCTTCGGACGGAAGGGTTGCCGCACGGTGTGGGAGTCGGACGAGATCGCACCGTCAGTCGTCCCCAAAGTCTCGCTCGCGACGGGGCTCGTCTACACGTACACGAAGGCGGCTAACCCCGACGGGATCGACGCCTGGTACCTCACTGCGATCGACTTCCGCTCCGGGGAGACCATTTTCAAGCAACTCGCCGGTACCGGTCTCGGCTTCAATAACAACTACGCGCCGGTGACACTCGGCCCCGACGGTGCCGCTTATGTCGGTGTGCTCGGGGGTCTGGTCCGCCTGGCCGACGGCTAGCGCGCTCGGACTGGACCACCCGAGCGCGGCATCGGGCGGAACGCACTCGCCTTGCAGCGGGGGCATCCCGCCGCCTTGAGGTCGCCGATCGTTTCCCAAGTCTGCTGCCGTCCCACGGTCTCGACCGCGCCGCAGGAAACACAACGGTACCGACGGGTACCGCGCTCGTCTCCGGTATAGAGGAGGCCGGCGTAGTGCTCATCGATCAGGGGATCCGTCATGTTGGTCGAGGTCAGGTGATAGAGGTTGCTGACGCCGCCGAGGGCGCCGGCCCCCGCGTACTCGTTGAAGTTGCGTTCCAGCCGGCGGATCACGAACCCCATCTCGGCGATCGCGCTTTGGATTCTGAGGCTGTCGGGCGGAGGCTTCATCCCGAAACAGAGGAAAACGTTGCCGCCGCTCGCTCTCGAGAGGGCGGACGCAGCGCGCGACAGGAACAGCTCGGCGCCTTCGGGCGTGTAGGGCGGATCGATGAACACGGTGTCGAAGCGCCCGGCAAGGGCCTCCGGGACGGGATCGCGCAGATCATGCACGTGGAATGAAGCTGGGACGATCGCATCGTGTAGCCGCGAGCGGCAGAACTCCACCACCTCGGGGTCGATGTCGACGACCGCCACCTCCCGGATCGAGCCCGCGAAACCATAGCGTCGGGCCACACGGTCGAGCGCGATCGACATCAGGTCGTCGTCGCCGAGGAACAGCACTCTCTTTCCGGACAGGGCACCGGCCTCATGAAGGAGCAACACCCTGCGGATCTTCGTCTCGACCGTGCAGTGGGACTGATCGATCTCTAGCCGAACCCTTGGAGCGGCGTCCGCAACCTTCGTCAGTTCGGCCGTCACTTCCTCGAGGTCGGCCGAGAGACCAACCTCCGGATCGGTGACAGGGGCACGACCGGCGAAGCCGAACTCTGCCCGGCCCTCAGGTGTGAGCTGAACCGGCCGTTCGACGGCCACGACGGCGCGTTTGCGGAGTTCGGCGCAGATGGCCGCGACGATAGGCACCGGGAGCCCTACCGTCCGGCTGATCTTCCGGACCGCGATGGGTTCGAACCGAGCGATCGCGTTAACGACCTCGAGCACGCCGGCCACGCCCTCGATCAAGGCGACTGCGGTGGCGACCTCGCGGAGGATCTCATCTCGCTTCATGTCTGTGATGGGATCCCTCGCAGGACGCAGCTGACGTTCACGTTCTCCGCGCCGAGTTCCCTGCCTATGGCGTGCATCATGTCCTCGCCCCGGACGTCGCCGTACGACAGGAGGTCGACGTTCGCCAGCGCGAACTCGGGCCAGGTATGGATGCTGAGATGCGATTGGGCGAGAACCAGTACGCCGGTGACCGCACCGTTGTCGAACCCGCAGAACTCCTCGCCGAGCACGGTGACCCCGCCGTTCCGGGCGGCGTCATACATGATCGTCCGCAATCGTTCGCGGTCCGTGAGGATGCTCCCGTTGGCGACCCACGCATCCATAGCCCAGAGGCGCATGCGTGGGGACTCCAGTAATGCTGGGGTATCGAGCAATCTTGCTCCTTCGTATCGATCGGATTGGGGCGCGCAGCGCCACCGGGCCGACCTAAAGGAGTTGCTCGAACTGTGCCTGGCTAGGCGAAAGAAGGCCGGGAGGCGCCGATGAGGTGATCTCTGGTCACAGTCACGAAGCGCCTCCCTTCATCCCGAGCCGCACAAGATGTGCGGCTGAACCCGAAGCGTAGCAGGCCTCTTTCTCGTGGACCTGTCATCAATCGGACAACCCTATTTGACCCTGATACCGGTCGCGTCACAGATGTTTGCGCCGCTCAGGAGGTAGCCGCCGTTTTCGGCGAGGTCGTAAGAGACCCCGGCAACCGTCTTTCCTCCACGTTGGACCCTCACCGTCACGCGTTGTTCTTCGCCGGGGTAGCCGGCCCGTTCGAGGACATCATCGGCTTTGAGGTTGTGGAGGACGTCCCGGGCGAGGTCGACCGGGTCGCCTTTCCTCCCGGGCGAGGCGAAGAAGTGATCGAAGATGACGCTCTGTTGCATGCCGGTCCCGCACTCGACCTCCGGGCTCACCCACACACCGTCCGGGTCAAGCACGGAGATATCGGTCGTAGGAGGTTCCTCGCCGCTTTCGTGCTCGCTGTAGGGCCAGCAGGCGATCTCGAGCGGTCCCGGGGGAGTCGGGAGGGTTTCGGTCGAGACACCCTCCGAGAAATCCCAGCCCAAGCCGTTCATACTGACCGGCTCGCCGGTCTGGTTGTCCATCCGGACGTGGAAGCCGTCCTCCTGAACCGTCACCTCGGTCTCGGCGACCTTGGTCGACCCATCCTCCGTGCACGTCAACTCGAAGACGTCGGGGACCGGTTCGGCGATCGGGGTCACCGGGTCGGGCTCGCTCCCGCAGCCCGCAATCACGAGCACCGCACCCATGAGGCCCAGCGTCAGTCTGCGCATGGTGCTTGGACGGCTTCCGGGCCCCCCAGGTTCCCGACTCTGTGCAACTAGTCCGTGAACAAGGTCACGGGGACCGAGACCACATTCATCGGCTCACCATTCTCGGCAGACGATTCGAACACCTCGACCGTGCCCTCTTGCGAGTGGTCGATGGAGAACTCCACCTCGGTCGTGAAGTCGCCCCAGCAGCCGGTCCCACAGGTGGCCGTTGCGAAGCCATTGGCGATCTCCTCCCCGCTTTCATCGAGGATCCGCCACGACACCGTGGCCTCGAAGACGTTAGCGATGCCCTCGATGGTTTCGCCGCTGACAAAATACGTGCCCCAGTTGGGACTGGTGACGGCGATCGGAGGGAGCAGATCTTCGTAGTCTGCCCGCGTTTGGGGATCGCTCACGTCAACACCCTCCCCGCCGATGGCGTCCACAGGCTCGCCGTCGATCTCGAACAGGACGCCTTCCACTTCCTCCTCCTCCTGAGTGAGTGTGAACACGACCTGGGCCACCCGCATCCTCATCGAAAGGCTGCCCCCACCGGAGACGAACTCACTGCTGAGATCGACGGTGGCGATCCTGTTCGCGATATCGAATCCCAGCACCTTGGTTCCCTCAGGGATGGAGGTGGAGAGCCCGGCTTCAGGTGGAGCATGGTCGGTTCCCGCGACGAGCGCACCCAGGAGCATCTCACCCGTCAGTTTGGTTCCTTCCAACTCGGCGCTCGGCAGGCCGCTGGTGTCGGGGAAAAGCACCTCGCCTCTCGTGAACCAGAGGTCAGCCAGGGTAAGGCTCACCGCTTCCGAGGGGGAGTCCTCTGGGGTTGGGCTGATGGTGGGACCCCCGTCCCCGCCGGTTGAGGCAGGGGGGATCGGGTTCGTGTCGCCGGTGGCGTCGAAGAGGTCGGTGCCTCCGAGGAACAGGAAGGCGCCGATCGCCGCGACCGCGACGGCACCTGCGGCCCACTGGATGCGGCGACGGGTGCGGGCTCGTTGCGTGACCTTCATGAGGTCTCCTTCCACGTTGGGCTCGACCGAGTCCGCGGCCTGAACGAGCCCTTGCCTGATGCGTCCGTCAAGAGACATCGGCTACCGCCTCTCCTAGTTGTTCACTGAGTCGTTTACGGGCGCGATGGAGATGCACCTTGGCGGTCGAAGGTGAGCAGTCCATGATCTCGGCGACCTGGGCGACCGGGCGGTCCTCGAAATAGAAGAGGACGACCGCGGCTCGTTGCGCGGGAGGGAGCGCTCGGATAGCGCGCATGAGATCGAGATCCACCGGCTTCTGCTCAGTGGTGGGTTCGGTGTGAGAGCTGGCCGCGATGTGGAGCTTCTGTCGCCTGGCCACGCTGATCGCCCGGTTGATGGCGACCTTGCGGACCCAGGCATCCGGGCGGTCGTAGCGGGACACCCGGCCCCAGTGGCTCAGGGTTTTGGCGAAGGCATCCTGGGCGACGTCGTTCGCCGCCTCCTGGTCGTGAAGGACGAGGTAGGCGGTCCGGACGACGCCCGGATACTCGGTGCGGAAGAACATGGCGAAGGTTGCATCACTCTGCTTGTCCATCAACCGTATAGAGGCTCGAGAGGGGCGGAAGGTTTACCCGTCGAGCTGCCATTCGTTGTTGATGATGATGGGGATCTCGGCCCCGTCGGGAGCTACGCCGTGGACCGCGACCTCCGGGCCCCCGATCATCGTGTCGGTGTGAGTCTTCGAGGAGTTGAAACCCATGGCGTCGCGCTCTTCGGCGGACTCGGGAAGACCTTCGACTGCGTTCGGGAATCCGGCGCCCCATGCGATGTGGCAGGTGGCGTTCTCGTCGAACAAGGTGTTGCCGAAGACGACCCCCGTCTTGCCGACCTCCGAGGTTCCGTCCACCAGCGCAACCTCGCCGAGCCGGCGCGCCCCGACATCGGTGGCGACGTCGCCCTCGACCGCCTGGGCGTTCCGCTCGGCCCTGACCTCAACGATCTCGCCCTCCTTGAAGGTGAGCTCGAGGCCCTCGACGATCGATCCGTTCAGGTAGAGCGGCCGGGTGCAGCGAACGGTTCCCTCGGTCTTGCGGTAGTCGGGCGTGGTGAAGACCTCCTCGGTCGGCATGTTCGCGACATGCTCGATGCCCGCGGTGGTGACCATCGAGCCTGAGCGCCACGTGGAGTCGGGGAGCAGGCCGATGGTCAGGTCGGTGCCCGGCCCCCGATACCTCAGCGCGCTGAAGTTGCGAGCCTGGAGTCCTTCGGCCCGTTCCCGTAGCCGAGTGACGTGGTCTCTCCATGCCTGCACCGGGTCGTCGTGGTCGAGCCGGGTGGCCTGCGCCATCAAGTCCCAGAGGCGATCGGTGTCGGGTTCTCCGAAGAGGCGCTCGGCCCACTCGGGGATCGGCCCGCCGACGATCGTCCAGTTAACGCGGCCGCTGAGTACCAGGCGGAAGTGTGAGGGAGGCGACGGCATGTGGTCGTGCTTCAGCTTCTCGGCGGCGATGCCCGCGTAGAGATCGGGCGTGGGGTCGCCGGTGATCGAGATCAGGGCGCCCTCGCCGTCGGTCAGATCGTCGTTCGCCTTATCCCACCAGGCGGGCACGAATTCGAGCGAGTCGGGGTCGGCGAGGTTCAGGCGGTGAAGCTTCTGGATCGGGTCCCAATAGATGATGTGCGCGTAGTGAGCGCCCGCCTCGTAGGCGGCCTCCACGACGGCGCGGGCCAGTTCCCGGTGCTCGACCATGCAGCGGACGATGACGTCCTGGCCCGGCTGGACGTTGGCCCCGACCCGAACGGCCAGCTCGGCGTAGCGCTTGACGCGGTCCTCCCGGCCCATAACTGAGACCCCCTCGTTCGTCGACGTTGGCGAAAATGAGTTAGCCACCTAACCCTACGACCACGAGCGGCGGAGGCTCAATCCGGCCTTGTAGGGTTGGGGCATGGCGGCCAGGATCGCGGTGCTCGTGTCGGGGTCGGGCTCGAACATGGAGGCGTTGGCCGACGCGTGCACCGCCGGGACGGTCCCCGGGGAGGTCTTTCTGGTCGCCGCCGATCGCAAGTGTCGCGGCCTCGAGATCGCCGACGATCGCGGCATCACCACTCAACTCGTCGAGTTCTCGGCGTTTGGCTCGAGGGAAGACTGGAGTGTCGCCCTACGAGACGCGGTCGCCGCCGCGGAGCCGGACCTCGTGGTCTCCGCGGGGTTCATGCGGATACTGGCGCCCGCATTCGTCGACGCCTTCGAGGGGCGGTTGATCAACCTGCACCCTTCGCTGTTGCCGTCGTTCGCGGGAGCGCATGCGGTGCGAGAGGCGCTCGACTTCGGCGTCAAGGTGACCGGGACGACAGTCCATCTCGTCGATCATCAGGTCGATCATGGCCCGATCCTGTTGCAGGAAGCGGTTCCGGTGTTTCCCGACGATTCGGAAGGGACGTTGCACGAGCGGATCAAGGCGGTCGAGCATCGGCTGCTTCCGGAGGCGTGCCGTCTCATGCTCGAGAGGGGATCCTGATGCCGGAACTTAAAGTGAAGCGTGCCCTCCTCAGCGTGTCCGACAAGGAAGGCATCGTTGAGTTCGCCCAGGGTCTTGTTGAACTCGGCGTCGCTCTGATCTCATCGGGCGGCACCGCGTCGGTCCTCGCCGAAGCCGGGGTCCCGGTGACTAAGGTTCCGGATGTAACCGGCGCCCCCGAGATCCTCGGGGGCCGGGTGAAGACACTCCATCCGAAGATCCACGGCGGCATCCTTGCCGATCGCCGCAAGGACGAGCACATGGCTCAACTCACTGAACAGGGGATCGAGGCGATCGACCTCGTCGTTTGCAACCTCTATCCGTTCGAGCGGACCGTGGAGCATCCGTCGGTCAAGGAGGATGATGCCCTCGAACAGATCGACATCGGGGGCCCGGCGATGGTGCGTGCCGCGGCGAAGAACCATCCGTCGGTTGCCGTGGTGGTGAACCCGGCCCGTTACGCCACGGTCCTCGAGGAGCTCTCGTCCACGGGCGCGGTGTCGGATGCCACCAGGCGGTCTTTAGCTCACGAGGCGTTCCGGCACACCGCGTCGTACGACGCCGCGATCGCCGGGTACTTCTCGCGCGGCGAAGGTTTCCCATCTATCGTCGTGCTCTCGGGCGAGAAGGTTGCAGATCTTCGCTACGGAGAGAATCCCCACCAGCAGGCAGCGTTCTACAAGAGCGCCGGAGCGCCGTCCGGACTGGCGGCAGCCGAGCAGTTGCACGGCAAGGAACTTTCCTACAACAACCTGCTCGACACCGACGCGGCGTGGCGTCTGGTCCTGGAGCTGGAGAGCCCGGCGGCGGCGATCATCAAGCATTCGAACCCCTGTGGAGTAGCGCAGGCGGGATCGCTTGAGGATGCGTACGCGAGGGCTCTCGATTGCGACCGGACGTCTGCGTTCGGAGGGATCGTGGCCCTGAACGCGGAGTGCGATGCCGCGACCGCGGTACAGATAGCGGAGATCTTCACCGAGGTCGTCATCGCCCCCGGCTTCACCGAGGGCGCCCTTGCGGCCCTGACCGGCAAGAAGAACCTCAGGATCCTGACGGCCAAACCCAGCTACCCGCGCGACCCCGAGGTGCGACGCGTCACGGGCGGCTACCTGATCCAGGACCCGGACTCCATCGATCCGCTCGATGACCTCAAGGTCGTGACCACGGCGCAGCCGACCGAGGAACAGATGGCGGACCTCCGGTTCGCGTGGACGGTGTGCAAGCACGTCAAGTCGAACGCGATCGTGCTGGCGAAGGGTCTCACCGCGGTGGGGGTAGGCGCCGGCCAGATGTCCCGGGTCGAGTCGACCAAACTAGCTGCGATGCGCGCAGGGGACCGGGCGATCGGGACCGTGTGTGCCTCGGATGCGTTCTTTCCGTTTCGAGATGGGCTCGACGCCGCGGTTGAGGCCGGGGCGGTCGCGGTCATCCAACCGGGCGGGTCGGTGCGAGACGATGAGGTGGTCGCGGCCGCCGACGAACACCGCATCCCGATGCTGTTTACCGGACGACGCCACTTCCGGCACTAATGCTAGACCGCGACCACCCGGGAGGGAGCGGGGAGGGTCCGGAACCAATCGAGCGCCCCGGCGAGTGACACGACCTCTCCGATGACGACCGTCGCGGGAGAACCGGCCCCCGCGGCGCGAGCCCGACCGGCGATGTCTTCGAGGGTTCCGATCACCGTGACCTGCTCGGAGTTCGTTCCCCACTGGATCACCGCTGCAGGGGTATCACCGGGGCGACCGCCGATGGCGAGTGCGCGGGCGATCGCGTCGAGGTGCTTCATCCCCATGAAGATGACGATCGTGTCGACCGACGTGGCGAGTCCTGCCCAATCGACTCCTGTGTTCCCGGGCTTCTCGTGCCCCGTGACGAATGCCACCGACGATGAGAGCCGGCGATCGGTCACCGGGATGCCGGCGTAAGCGGGAGCAGCGAGTCCCGCGCTGATGCCGGGGACGACTTCGAAATCGATCCCCGCGGCCACGAGCGCGCTCGCTTCCTCGCCGCCGCGTCCGAACAGGAACGGGTCGCCGCCCTTGAGACGGACGACCCTTAGCCCGTCCCGGGCCAGCTCGACCAGGAGCCGATTGAGGTCGTCCTGGCTCAGGACCTGCCGGCCCCGTTCCTTGCCCGCGTAGATCTGCCGGGCCCCCGGTCGGGCATGGTCGAGGATCTCGGGGTCGACCAGGCGGTCGTAGACCACCACGTCGGCGGCCGCGATCCGGTCCCTGCCCTTGAGGGTCAGGAGCCCCGGGTCGCCGGGGCCGGCCCCCACCAGGGCCACGGTCGCTCCTTCGTTCGCTCGCATCCCCGTACTTTACACGTTTTATCCGGTGGTAAGGTGCGTTGCTTGGTATCCGCGATCCGAAGGTGATGGGGGCAATGCCGGCAACGAGGAGCGAAGGGCAGTGGGCGCTCGGCTACACCGAGCCGCTCAACGCCGCCGAGACGGCCAAGCGCGAGGACGACGGGCTCAACGTCCGCGCTCGCATCGAGCATCTCTACTCCAAGCAGGGCTTCGCGTCGATCTGGCCGTCGGACCTTCGGAGCCGCTTCCGGTGGTGCGGTCTCTACACCCAGCGCCCTGAGGTCGACGGCTACTTCATGATGCGGATCCGCATCCCCGGTGGGATCCTCACCTCGGATCAGACGCGGATGATCGCCGATGTCTCGCGTCGCTTCGGGCGCGACGTCGCCGACGTTACCGATCGCCAGAACGTTCAACTGCACTGGATCCGCGTCGAGGACGTTCCGCGGATCTGGGATCTGCTCGAGCCGGCAGGGCTATCGACCATGGAGGCATGTGGTGACGTCCCGAGGAACATCCTCGGTTGCCCACTGGCGGGGATCGACGGTTCCGAGATAATCGATGCTTCGTCGGCCATCCAGGAGGTCAACGCGCGAATCCTGGGAGATCCGGAGTTTTCGAACCTCCCACGCAAGTACAAGATCTCGATCTCCGGGTGCACTCATCAATGCGCGCAGCATGAGATCAATGACGTCGGCCTGGTCGGAACCAGGGGTCCCGGTGGCGACGCCGGGTTCGATCTGTGGGTCGGGGGCGGGCTGTCCACGAATCCGATGTTCGCAACGCGGATCGGGACCTTCGTGAGACCCGAACAAGTGACCGACGTAGTGATCGGCATCACGAGGATCTTTCGCGATTGGGGCTACCGCCGCGCCCGTAACCGGGCACGCTTCAAGTTCCTCGTGCGCGACTGGGGGCCGGAAAAGTTCCGGGAGATGCTCGAGAAGGAGATCGGCTACGCCCTGGTCGACCTGGCCGAGCCGAAGGCGTCGGCACTTACCGGTCGCGAGCATCACGGAGTCTGGCCCCAGAAGGACGGCCGCTTCTACGTCGGGTTCGTGCCCAAGGCGGGACGCATCTCGGGCCACCAGCTCGAGGCGATCGCCCGTCTCGCGGACCGCTTCGGAGAGGGGCGCATCCGCACGACCACACAGCAGAAGGTGGTCATCCTCGACGTGCCGGAAGACAAGGTCGAGGATCTGGTCGCCGAACTCGAGGCGATCGACCTCCCGGCGCGCGCGAGCGCGTGGCGCCGAGGAACGATGGCCTGCACGGGGATCGAGTTCTGCAAGCTGGCGATCGTCGAGACGAAGGGGCGGGCGGCGGAGCTCTACCGCTACCTCGAGGACCGGCTCCCAGGATTCGATGAGGACGTGCGGATCAACGTGAACGGCTGCCCGAATTCCTGCGCGCGCTACCAGACTGCCGATATCGGCCTGATGGGTTGCCAGGTGTCCGAGACCATCTACACCCCGGATCACGACGGCAACCAGGTGGCGTCCAAGCGCAAGGTTGAGGCGTTCCTGGTTCACCTCGGCGGACATCTGGGAGAGGGACGCGCCTTCGGACGCAAGGCCCGCGGCGTCAAGGTGCTGGGGTCCGAGACCGGTCCCTACGTCGAGGCCCTGGTACGGCGTTACCGCAAGCAGAGGAACACCGATGAGAACTTCGCTGCCTTCATCGCGCGCCTCTCGGATGCGGAGCTCGCCGAGTTCGCAAGCAAGCCCAAGCTCGTCGGGGCACCGCCTGCCTCGAGCGTCATCGCAGAGGCGAGGGTGTCGTGAGTATCGAACACCGCGTTGCATCGCCGGATCCGGAGTACTCGGGTCTCGAAGGAGCCCATCCGCGCCAGGTGATCGAGTGGGCGGCCCGGTCGATCGACCGCCTTGCGCTGGCGACGTCGTTCCAGGCCTCGGGGATGGTGATCCTCCACATGATGAAAGACATCCGTCCCGACGTCCCGGTCCTGTTCATCGACACCGGCTTCCACTTTCCCGAAACACTCGAGTTCCGCGCCAAGATCGTCGAGATGTGGGATCTGAAACTGGTCGATCTGCGCGGCCGACACGGCTCGGTCGAGGGCCAGGAGCGCGAGTACGGGCCTCATCTCTTCGATCGTGACCCCGATCTGTGTTGCCACATCAACAAGGTCGAGCCACTGCAGGATGCGCTCGAGGAGTACGACGGGTGGCTCTCGGGATTGCGGCGCGATCAGTCTCCACTGCGATCCGAGACGCCCATCGTCGAGGCTCAGATGTTGCCGTCGGGTGACGAGATCATGAAGGTTCACCCGCTGGCGCGCTGGACCTCGAAGGATGTCCTGACGTATGCACGCGACAACAAGGTTCCCGCTCATCCCTTGTTCGCCAAGGGGTACGCATCGATCGGCTGCTACCCGTGCACCCGTGCGATCGGGGCCGACGAGGACGAGCGCGCCGGCCGGTGGGACGGTCACGGAAAGACCGAGTGTGGGATCCACACGTTCGGCAAGAGCGGGGGCCCGATGGAGACCGAGGCCGAGCAGTGAGCACCGAGGCGTGAGCCAGCGCGCCGCCCCTCTCAACTGTCCCTACTGTGGCGAGTCCACGCTCGAACCGATCGGGGACGAGCGCGCCTTCTACTGCTCTTCCTGCGATCGCCGTTTCGAGCTGAAGTTCCTGGGTCTGGGAGAAGATCCTTGAGCGACAACGAGCTGTTCTTCGCCTGTATCGATCTTGCCGGTCGTCCGGTGCTCGTCGTTGGGGGAGGGCCGGTGGCGTTCGAGAAGATCGAGACCCTCCTGGCCGCGCGTGCCTCGATCCGCGTCGTTGCCCCCGAGGTCTGCGACGAGGTGAGCGCACTCGTCGATTCCGGTTCGGTTGCGTGGGACCGGAAGGCGTACGAGGCGAGCGACCTCGAGGACGCCTTCCTGGCCGTCGCCGCCACCGGGGACACCGAAGTATCGCGCGCGGTCCACGATGACGCGGAGGCTCGCTCGATGCTCGTCAACGTCGCCGATGTCCAGCACCTGTGCAACTTCATCCTTCCTGCGGTGCATAGGAGCGGACCGCTAGCGGTGGCCGTTTCCACCGGCGGGGCGAGCCCCGCCCTGGCACAACGCTTGCGAAGCGAGATCGGGGCTCTGGTCGACGATTCCTACGCTCGCCTGGCAGGGTTGCTGGCCGAGCTTCGGCCCTGGGCGAAGGAGCACCTGAGCACCTACGCGGATCGTAAGGCGTTCTTCGACGACATCGTGAAGGGGCCGGTGGATCCGGTCTCGTTGTTGAAGGCAGGAGACGAGGCCGCGGTGGCCGAGCTCATCGCCGCCGCGCAGGCACGCGCGCTCTAGGGCTCGGCCCGGCGCTCCAGGTCTCTCACACCGGGGACGAACAGGAACGCGATCGTCACCATGGCACCGAGGACGCCTCCAAGGATCAGCGTCGTGTCCGCCCCGATCACCTCCGCGATGGGACCGGTGATCGAGAACGAAAGCGGGATGAGACTGAGCGACACCAGCCAATCGAGGCTGGTCACTCGTCCGAGGAGATGTGACGGGACGTGCCGGTGCATCAACGTGCCCCACACGATCGTTCCCGCGGTGGCGAGCCCGGCTGCGACGCCGCGGATGAGCATCCCCTGCCACAGAGCCGTCATCAGGCCGTATCCCGCGACCGCCAGGACGGCGACGAACCACGAGACGTACATGAATGTCACGTAGCGCTTGGGCCATCCCACCTGTCCCATGACCACGGCGGCGATGATCGAGCCGACGCCCCCGGCGGCGAAGATTGAACCGAGGTCGCCCGCGCTCCCATCGAGCTGGAACTTGACCACGAACGGAACCAGGACCTCGAACGGGCCGACGAACATCAGGAGGGCGGTGGCGGCCGACAGCAGGGTGGCCCACAGCCACGGCTGCGAACGTACGAACCGAAGTCCCTGGAGCACTTCGCGGAGCGCCCCGGGCGCGCCCTCCTCGCGCCGTGGCTTGGTGCGTTGTTGCATGAGCAACAGACAGATGCCGGAAACGACAAAGGTTCCCGCGTCGAAGAGAAAGGCCGCACCGACGCTGATGCCGGAAATGGCCGCTCCGCCTAGCGCCGGACCGAGGATCCCGTAGGCGAACGGCCGCACGAACTGATCGAGCGAGTTGGCTTGAACGAGAAGGTCGGCTGGAACGAGTTCCGGCACGATGGCGCCGAACGCGGGATAGAACATCGCCTGCCCGAAGCCGTAGAGGCCGACGAGTGCAACGAGGATCGGCAAGGTCATGTGACCGGCGACCGAGATCAGCCCGATCGTTCCCACGGCCACTCCTCGGGCCACGTCCGCGACGATCATCAGACGACGGCGTTCGAAGCGGTCGCTCAGCACGCCCCCGAGCAGGATGAAGGCCAGCAGCGGGATACTCTGCGACAGGCCAACGAGGCTGAGAGCGGTCGGCGAGTTCGACAGTTCGTATGCCTGCCATGCAACGGCGATCAGGTAGATGCCGTCGCCGATCAGCGAAACCGTCATGCCCGTCCACAACAGACGGAAGTCCCGGATCCTCAACGGGCGGATGACGCCCAGCCGATCGACGAAGGGCCGGCTCACTCCGGATCGTCGTCGGGGAAGAAGGTCCACTCCGGCGTTGCAGGAGGCGGGACGATCACGCTGTGTTTCTGGGATGCATCACCCGGCTCGGAGGGAGAGTCCGGAGGAGGAGGGGGTGTCTTGCGCGTCGGGTCGTCGAGATCGAGCACGCCGGGAATTATAAGGAACGAAACGATCGCGACCGAACCGAGTAGGCCGGCGAAGATCAGGGTGGTGTCTTCGCCGAGGAGCGACGCGAGCGGCCCGGTAAGTGCCAATGAGATCGGTATCAGGCTGGTGGAGACCAGCCAGTCGAGGCTCGATACCCGGCCGAGGATGTCGCCCGGGACCTCTCGGTGCATGGTCGTGTTCCAGATAATGATCCCGGTCGTGAAGAGGGCCTGGAGGAAGAAGCTCGCGATGACCACTTGCCAGAGCCGTGACGAGAGGCCGAATCCGGTGAGCATCAGGGTTCCCGCTGCCATGACGGTGTACATCGTCCTCAGCGAGCGGCGCGGAAGGTTCCGTTGCCCGATAAAGACCGACGCGCTCAGCGCGCCGAGTCCACCGATCGCCAGCACCAGACCGAAGTCGCTCTCGCTTCCTCCGAGCTTGTGGGTGACGAGGTGCGGTACGAGCGCCTGCCACGGACCGTAGAAGACCAGTAGACCGAACGCGGACGACAGCAGTGCGCCCCACAACCAGCGGTGCGCTCGCACGAATGCGAATCCCTCTCGTGCGTCCGAGAGATGGATGACCTCGCCCTCCTCGCGGTGCGCGATGCGCGGTTGCATCATGAACAGGAAGATATTGGCGAGCCCGAAGGTCACCGCGTCGATCAGGAAGGCCTGCCCGATCCCGAAGACGGCCACGATCAGGCCCCCGATGGCAGGGCCGGCGACCCTGAGTGAGAACGGTCGCGAGAAGTTGTCCAGCGCGTTCGCCTCGACGAGTTGGTCGTGGGGAACGATGTCCGGAACGATCGCTCCGAAGGCAGGCCCGAACAGGGCTTCGGCTCCTCCGTAGACGACGACACCGACGGCGATATGCCACAGCTCGATCGACGAGGTTAGAGATAACAGGCCGAGGACCGCGATGGCGATCCCCTGAAGCGTGTTGGAGAGCATGAGGAGACGCCGGCGATCGAAGCGATCCGACAGCACACCCGCGGGGATCAGGAGCAGCACGAGGGGGATCGTCCAGGCCAACAGGATCAGGGAATAGACCGAAGCGGAGTCAGACAGTTTGAATACCTGAAGCGGCAACGCAACGAAGAACATGCCGTCGCCTATCAACGAGACCGTGAGACCCGTCCACAGAAGTGCGAAATCCCTAGTCTTCAGTGGGCGGAGCATCTTCAGGCCCGAACCGGGTTCCCCGGTTCCTTGGGCACGTTCCCCCAACTTACGTTTCCCCCTTTCAGCAGGCCTTATCTACCACGGTAGGAACCCCGAGGTCGCCGTCACCCCATAGGATTCGACGTCGGAGGCAGATAGCGAGCGACGAGGGGGCGCAGTGACTGCAGCGGTTATCGACGGCAAGGCCCTGGCTCAGGAGGTGCGCTCCGAGGTCAAGGTGCGGGCCCTCGCGCTGGCCGAAGAGGGCATCACCCCCGGGCTGGCGACGGTCCTGGTGGGGGAGGACCCGGCCTCCAGGGTCTACGTCGGGGCGAAACAGAAAGCCTGTGCCGAGGTCGGGATCAAAGTTTGGGATTACCCGCTTCCGTCGTCCACGCCCGAGGACGAACTGCTGGGGTTGATCGCGGACCTAAACGCGAACGAGGGCGTTCACGGGATCCTGGTCCAGCTTCCTCTTCCCGAACACATCGACGAGCAGAAGGTGCTGGTCGCGGTCGATCCCCTGAAGGACGCCGACGGGTTCCATCCGATGAACCTCGGGCGGCTCCTGGCCGGGGACCCGCTGGTGGCTCCGGCGACCCCCGCGGGGATCCAGGAGATGCTGATGCGCTCGAACGTCGAGGTCTCGGGGGCCGAGGTCGTCGTTGTCGGGCGCTCGAACATCGTCGGTAAGCCGATCGCCGCGATGCTGTTGCAGAAGGCTCCGGGGGCGAACGGGACCGTCACCGTCTGCCACACGGGAACCCGCGACATCGCCCAGCACACCGTTCGAGCCGACATCCTGATCGCAGCGATCGGTCGCGCGCACGCGATCACCGGTCCGATGCTCAAGCCCGGCTCGGTCGTGATCGACGTCGGCATGAATCGAACCGAAGACGGGCTGAAGGGCGATGTCGACTTCGACGCGGCGATGGAGATCTGTTCTCAGGTCACGCCCGTGCCCGGTGGGGTCGGTCCGATGACGATCGCGATGCTGCTCAGCAACACCGTAATGCTCGCCGGAGGCTAGTGCACTAGGCCTGCTTCTGCCGCTGACGGTAGGCGGCGACGCTGGATCGGTTGCCGCAGACCTCGGCGCTGCAGAAACGCCGGGATCGGTTCTTGGACTGGTCGACGAAGACGTCGTTGCAGGTGTCCGACGCGCAGCTCTTCAGACGATCGAATCCCTCCTCCGCGATCACGGTCGCGAGACCCATGGCGGTGTAGGCGGTCAGCCAGTCCTTCAGCGAGGCTCCCTGGGGGACGAAGTGCAGGTGCCATGGTTCCCCCCCGTGGTTGGTGAGGAAGGGTTGCGCTCCACTCTCGTGAAGGAGCGTGTTGAGGATCTCGGTGGCTCGCTCGGGCTCGGCGCTGAACACCTCGCGGAGGCGTTCCCGTAGCGCCCGGATGTCGGCCAGGTCGGCGTCGGTGATAGGCCCGTCGTAGCTCGAGCGGAAGCCGTCCAGCAGGTCCTTGAGCACCTTCGGGCCGGTCAGGCGCTCGGCGTCGGGGGCCACCCCGTGGGAGTTGACCAGGGCCACGGCGATCTGGACGTTGCAGTCCTTGTAACTAGTGAACTCCACTTGACTCCTTAGCGAAAGGGGCGTACTTTGTAATGAGCAAAGACAAGTTTGCTCCTGTTGAGCCCGGGCGTCAAGTCCCGGTAGACGGGCGGAGGGAGGGCACCATGTGGGTAGTGATGGCGATCGGAGTACTGGTGGTGCTGGATCTGCTGGCGGTCTACAGCGGAGCGGATAGCCGTGACGGCAACGACTGGATGACGCACCGGACCAGCTAGCCTCGGTCGGACAGCGGCGTCCAGTCCCGAGGAGCCGGACCCACGTAGCCGTGGTCCGGGCGTATCAAGCGGTTGTCGGCGTACTGCTCGCGCACGTGCGCACTCCAACCAGCAACCCGGCTGCACGCGAAGATTGGCGTGAAGAGGTCGGTCGGGATCTGCAGGTAGCCGTAGACCGAGGCCGCGTAGAAGTCGACGTTGGGGTAGATGCCCTTCTCGTCCATGACGGTCTTCTCGATCTCCTGTGAGATCTCCCAGTTGTGTGGGTCGCCGGTCTTCTCGGCGAGTTCCTTGGCCATCCTTCGCAGATGCGTGGCGCGCGGGTCTTCGGTCTTGTAGACGCGGTGCCCGAAGCCCATGACTTTTTCCTTGTTGGCGAACTTCTTGATGATGTAGTCGCGTGCTTTGTCCGCCGTTTTGATCTCTTTGATCATCTTCATGACGGCCTCGTTGGCACCCCCATGGAGAGGTCCCTTCAACGCTGCGATCGCGGCGGTCATGGCCGAATGGATGTCGGACAGGGTCGCCGCGCAGACTCGTGCCGCGAATGTCGATGCGTTCATCGTGTGATCCGCGTGTAGCACGAGGCAGGT
The DNA here is from genome assembly GCA_009377815.1 of Actinomycetota bacterium. Lineage (GTDB taxonomy): Bacteria > Actinomycetota > CADDZG01 > CADDZG01 > WHSQ01 > WHTI01. The sequence goes on along the minus strand of WHTI01000015.1, from coordinate 17,909 downwards.
ATCGAACATCCGGGCGGTGTCGTCGTCGGCCTTGTCGCCCTTGAGCATGTACAGGAAGTTGGCCGCCAGGGAGAGGTTCGGGTCCGGCGGGATCAGCTTCTCGTCACTCCGGAGGCGGTGGTAGTAGGCAACCAGCGTGGGGAACACCGCGCACAGGCGGATCGCCTTGCGGTAGTTGGCCGCCTCCGAGACGTCCCAGCCGTCGGGGTCCTTGGCCGAAGAGGCCGACACGGCGGTACGGAGCATCGACATCGGGGCTGCATTCGCGGCCAGGGTCGGGAGGAGCTCGGAAACGAACCCGTTGGGCTCACGCTCCTGAGCGAGCTGCTCGCGGATGCTCGCCAGCTGGGACTCCGTGGGTAGTTCGAGATGGTGGAGGAGGTAGATGATCTCCTCGAAGGTGGCGTTGTCGGCGAGGTCATGGATGCTGTAGCCGACATAGGAGAGGATGCCTTGCTGGCCGTCGATGTCGCTGAGCGCGGTTTCCGCCGCTACTACGCCCTCGAGACCCTTTCCGGCATTCGCCACAGGCTGCCCACCCTTTCCTCGTATGCCTTGCGTATCAAGGCTACCAGGTAGGCTGGGCGGGCCTTTCCGCAGGTCACATCCTCGAACGAGACCCGATGAAGGAGTCCTCTAGATGGCGAGCAAGACGCATCGCGTAACCCTCATCCCCGGCGACGGAACCGGCCCGGAGATCGCCGAAGCCACCCGACGAGTACTCGAAGGGACCGGGGTGAAGTTCGATTGGGACGTCCAGGATGCCGGCGTCGATGTGATGGAGAAGTACGGCACACCGCTTCCCGATCAGGTGCTCGACTCGATCAGGGACACTAATGTCGCCATCAAGGGGCCGATCACGACCCCGGTCGGAACCGGCTTCCGGTCGGTCAACGTGGCTCTGCGCAAGGAACTCGATCTCTTCATGTGTCTCCGTCCTTGCAAGTCGTACCCGGGCGTGCGCTCCCGCTACGAGAACATCGATCTGGTGATCGTTCGCGAGAACCACGAGGACCTCTACGCCGGCATCGAGTTCGAGCAGGGGAGCCCCGAAGCCGCCAAGCTGATCGACTTCATGGCCGACCTCGGGGCGCGTCGAATCCGTGAGGACTCCGGCATCTCGATCAAGCCGATCTCGATCACCGGTTCGAAGCGCATCGTTCGCGGAGCGTTCGACTATGCGGTGAAGCAGGGTCGTAAGAAGGTCACCGCGGTGCACAAGGCCAATATCATGAAGTTCTCCGACGGTCTCTTCCTCAAGACGGCGACGGAAACCGCGGAGTCCGAGTACGGACATTCCGGCGTCGAGTTCGAAGAGCGCATCGTCGACAACATGTGTATGCAACTCGTTCAGAAGCCCGAGCTCTACGACGTACTGGTACTTCCCAACCTCTACGGTGACATCATCTCGGACCTGGGTGCCGGACTCATCGGGGGCCTCGGTGTCGCTCCGGGCGGGAACATCGGTGACGACGCGGCCGTCTTCGAGCCGACCCACGGCTCGGCTCCAAAGTACGCGGGACAGAACAAGGTCAACCCCATGGCGATGATGCTGTCCGGCGTCATGCTGCTGAATCACCTCGAGGAGTTCGGCGCCGGTGACCGTCTCGAGAAGGCGATCTCCGCCGTCATCGCCGAGGGCAAGTCCGTGACCTACGACATGAAGCCCACTCGTGACGATCCCACCGCCGTGGGCACCTCTGAGGTGGCGGATGCCATCATCGAGAAGCTGGAAGCCGACGCGGTCTAGTTCTCAGAAAGGGAAACTGACATGGCCAAGAAAGTGACGGTCGTCGGCGCGGGCAACGTCGGCTCCAACACGGCTCGCCGGATCGCAGAGAAGGACCTCGCCGACGAGGTAGTGATGATCGACATCGTCGAGGGTCTCCCACAGGGACTGGCTCTCGATATCAATCAGTCAGCCCCGGTCGAGGGATTCTCCGCGCACGTGACCGGCACCAACGACTACGCCGATACGGCCGGTTCGGACGTCTGCGTCGTCACCGCCGGGCTTCCCCGCCAGCCGGGCATGAGCCGCATGGACCTCCTTGATAAGAACGCGGCGATCGTGGGCGGTGTAACCAAGGAGCTGGCGGCCAACTCTCCCGACACGGTGATCATCGTGGTCTCCAACCCGCTCGATGAGATGACGTTCCTCGCCTCGCTCGTGTCGGGCTTCCCGAAGGAGCGCGTGATGGGCATGGCGGGCGTGCTGGACTCCTCGCGACTCCGTTACTTCATCGCCGAGAAGCTTGACGTCGCTCCTCACGAGGTCGAGGCCATGACGCTTGGGTCCCACGGCGATCAGATGGTTGCCCTCCCTCGACACGCGACCGTCAACGGCAAGCCGCTTCCCGAGCTCGTTGATGAGGCGGAACTCAAGGAACTGTTCCAGCGCACGCGCGACGGTGGCGCCGAGATCGTCGGCTACCTCAAGAAGGGAAGCGCGTTCTACGCGCCGTCGACCTCGGTCGCGACGATGGTGGCCTCGATCATGAGCGACTCCGATGACATCCATCCAACCTGCGCCTGGACCACCGGGCAGTACGGCGTGTCGGACGTCTACCTCGGCGTGCCGGCGAAGCTCGGGAAGGGCGGCGTAACCGAGATCGTCGAGCTCGATCTCAACGACGACGAGATCGCCAAGCTCAAGGAAGCAGCTGAGGCGATCCGGACGAAGTGCGCCGACATCGCCGCTAAGAACTAGTCCTCCGGCCCCCGGCGGAGGATCTTCCCGGTTGGCGTGCGGGGCAATGCATCGACGACGATGATCTGCCGCGGGCACTTGAACCCCGCTAGTCGCTCGCGAGCCCAGCCGCGGAGTAGTTCCGGATCGAGCGGTTGCTCGCCGGCCCTCACGACCATCGCCCGGACCTCCTGGCCCCACTCGGGATGCTCGGCTCCGTAGACCGCGACCTCGTGGACCGCGGGGTGTTGGATCAGGACCTCCTCGACCTCGCGGGGATAGACGTTCACCCCGCCCGAGATGATCGTGTCGTGTGCGCGCCCGACAACGTAGAGGTAGCCGTCACTATCGAGATGGCCGAGATCTCCGAACGTGACCGCACCCTCCCATCTCATGCGGGCGGTCTTCTTCGAGTCACCCCAGTATTCGTACGGCGGTGCCTCGGAGTCGCGCACCCAGATCTCGCCGCTCTTCTCGGGTGCGAGCACCTCACCCCATTCGTCACGGATGATGATCTCGATCCCGCGGTGGGGTTTCCCCACGCTTCCCGGCTTGCGCCGCCATTCTGCGGGTGAGATCCGTGTGGCCGCGCCCTCGGTTGCGCTGTAGAACTCCCACACCGAGTCTTCGGGGAACAGCTTGATGACTTCTTCCTTCGTCTCGACCCTGATCGGCGCGCCGGCATGTGCCAGCAGTCGCATGGTCGAGAGGTCGTGACGGCGAATGGTTGACGGATCGAGGTCGATGATCCGCTCCAGATGCGTCGGAACCATGAAGGTCGAGGTCACCGAGTAGATCTCGATCGCCGCCAGCGTCTCGGCGGGATCGAACGCCTTCTGGACGACGACGGTCCCACCCGCTTCGAGCGTTCGGGTCGAGTAACGCAGCGGGGCCGAGTGAGCCAGCGGCGAGCAGATGATGTGGATTTCGTCGTCGGTGATGCCCCAGAGCCTCTGGAAGTCCTCGGAGATCCGCGCGGCGACCGGTGGTGTGTGGGGCGGAACCCAGACCCCTTTGGGCAGACCGGTGGTCCCGGAGGTATAGAGCATCGGCTTGGCCAGGGTGAAGTCGGCGATCTCGGCCGGTTCTGCAGTGTGCAGGCTCCGTTCGAACGCATCGCCGAAGCTCATCGTTCGCTCGACGCCCGGCGGGGTATCGACCGCTCGATCGGTGAACAGCCACCGGGCTCCCGAGTCTTCCAGGATGTAAGTGATCTCTGGTTGGGTTAGCAGCGAGTTGACCGGGACCGCCACGACCCCGATGCGCAAGGCCGCGATGACGACCTCGAGGACCTCGGTGCGGTTGCCGGAATGCACCGCGATCCGATCTCCACGTTTCAGCCCACCGCGCCGGAGCATCCCCGCGATCGCCCGCGCTCGCGACTCGAGTTGTCCGTAGGTCGTGGCCCGTGCGCCTTCGATGATCGCCGTCTTGTCGGGAGCGGTCCGCGCGAACCCACCGATGCCTCCCAATTAGTGCACCTCCGCGTGACAGGCGTCCATATCCAGAGCGCCACGGCGCGGTGAGGGCAAGGCGCGAGGAGCTCGGCTGCTTACGCGGAGGTGCACTAGTTGCCCTCCGGCCGGAGCCCCCTCGCGAGCGGGGGACAGTAGTCGGCCGGCTCTCGGGACCATGGGAGTGGTGCGGGATGTTCGGGGGCCGGTTCCTGTTGGAACGCGAGCCACCCCGCGATCACCCCGGCCTGCCGGAAGTACCACGCGATCTGGAGCAACGCGAGGAGGGGGAAGACGAGGAAGCCTCCGCGCAGTCCCGTTAACAGAAAGACCGCCACGCCGTAGATCACCGTGAGCGACGCGATGCCCGCCGCGTTCCTACATACCGACCGTGCGATCGCATAGCGGGGAAGCCGCGCCACGGTCTCTTCCTCGGCCATCGCTCGGCGCACCCGCTCAGGCCTGAGGATCGCCCATCCCGCATAGAGCGCCTGCAGGACCGAGATGGCGACGATCAGCCGGTATGCCCATCCGGCCGCTGGATCGGATAGGGGACTGTTGTTCCTCAGTTGTACGACGAAGGCATCGGTGAGCCGGTAGACGGCCAGGGTCACGATCCCCGCGAACGCGAGAGCCAGGATGAAGGGAAGCCGCGAGCGGCGAGGCTCAAGGGGGTTACTCACGTGATGAGCGTAACCGCCCCCTATCGTTGAGGACGAGTCCCATCACCGCGTATGGATATGGGCGATTCGGAAACCTGAAGTCCCCCGAGATCGTCGTCCAGCCGCGGGCGCGGTAGAGCGCCAGGGCGGCGGCGTTGCCGCACTGGGTCGAGAGCACCGAGGTCTTGCGTTCGATCCCCTCGAGGAGGGCGTCGTGGAGGGCGCCACCCAGGCCGCGCCCCCGGGCGGATTCGATCACGGCGAGCTCGACGAACTCGTAGCTGTCGGCGAACCACACCTCGGTCGCCTCCTTCGGGAGCCCATCGATCACCGTTTCCCGCCACCACCCGCCCGGAGCGCTCGTGTATCCGTACGCGAACCCGAGCATGGGGCCGTCGGGATCGTCGCGCGCTGTCACCGCCCGGAAGTCGTCCCGACCGAGGTGCATGTCGAACACCGATGCGAAATCGCGGATCTGGTGACGGGTCAGCGCGTACTTGGTGGTCGACCACGCCTCTCGGTAGACCTTGACGAGCTCGGCCCTGATCCTTGCGGTCTCTTCCGCGCTCAACCGCGCGATCACCATTGATCGATCAACTGGTAGACGATGATCGAGCCGACCTCGTGCAACAACTCCTTTGCCTTCGTGAGGCGGCTGCGGTTCAGGTCCACGTATGAGGCGGGGCTCGCATAGACCTCCTCGAAGCCCAGGTCTCCACCGATCCGCTTCAGTCGTTCGGAGTGCATCGGGTCCGAGACCATGAGCACCGAGTTGATGTCGTTGGCGTGGGCGATCTCACGGACCTTCTCGAGCGACTCGAGCGTCGTTTTCCCCTCGTCCTCTCCGAGGATCGCGTCGCTCGGAACCCCTTGCGTCGCCAGGTATGCCTCGCCCGCACCCGCTTCGGTGAACCGGTCACCGGGCTGCTTACCCCCGGTCACGATGACCGTGGCCGAGAAACCCTCGTTGTAGAGGTACGCCGCCTGATCCAGCCGGGCCTTGAACACCGGTGACGGCTCGCCGTCGTACTGGGCCGCGCCGAGGACCACGATGGCATCGGCCGAGTGGAGCTCGTCCTGGCGCGACTGGCTCCAGACCTGCACGCCGATCCACGCCGGATACCCGACGACGAGGAGAACGGCGACCAGAACAGCAATGCGAAGACGTTTCATCCACTCAGGCTACCCATCCCACAGGATTCGCGAATCAGCCATGGGAAGCGGGCCGGGACTTGGGCCCGCCCCTTTGCGGTGCCGGTCGGGAGCCCTTGTTTCCCAGGGGACATAGGCAGAGACTGAGTCCGATCCCAATCGTCCTCAGGAGGACCGCGTGCGCTTTCTCGGCAACATCGTCTGGCTTCTATTCGGTGGGATCTTCATGGCCCTCGGTTACGTCGTCGCGGGGTTGATCATGTGTTTGTTGATCGTGACCATCCCCTTCGGGCTCCAGGCCTTCAAGCTTGCTGCTTTCACCCTGTTCCCCTTCACGAGCGCTCTCGTCCGGCGTCCAGAGGCGGGAACGGGATCGGTCGTAGGCAACGTTCTCTGGTTCATCCTGGCCGGCTGGTGGCTTGCGCTTGGCCACCTCGTCTCGGCTCTGATACTGACCATCACCATCATCGGGATCCCGTTCGCAGTGGTGCACATGAAACTGGCTTTGGTCAGCCTGGTGCCATTCGGGAAAGAGGTCATTCCCCGGGACATGACTGCGGGGAGATCCGTCGTCGTTGGGTAGTCAGATTTCCACGGGAGTCGTCCCATAGACGACTGGTATGGAAGAAAAGAGGGTTGGGGCTAGACGGAGCGGTAGAGGGCGGCTTGTTTGACCTCTTGGATCGCCATCGTCACTTTGATGCCGCGGGGGCAGGCTTCGGTGCAGTTGAAGGCGGTCCGGCATTTGAATGCGCCGTTCGAGGACGACAGGATCTGGAGGCGCTCGGCCGCACCGGTGTCTCTCGAGTCGAAGATGAAGCGGTGGGCGTTGACGATGGCGGCCGGGCCCACGTACTCCTCGTCCGACCAGAAGATCGGGCAAGAAGTCGTGCAGGCGGCGCAGAGGATGCACTTGGTCGTGTCGTCGAAGCGCTCCCGCTCCTCGGGGCTCTGGATGCGCTCCCTGGTCGGCTCGTGCTCGTCGTCGGTGATCAGCCACGGCTTGACCGCTCGGTAGCCGGCGAAGAACGGCTCCATGTCCACGACGAGGTCCCTGATCACCGGCATGCCGCGGATCGGCTCGACGGTGATCTCAGAGGGAAGGTCCTTAACGAGGATCTTGCACGCAAGACGGTTCACTCCGTTGACGACGACCGCATCGGACCCGCAGATCCCGTGTCCGCACGAGCGTCTGACGGCGAGCGATGCGTCCTGGTACCACTTGATCTCGTGTAGGAGGTCGAGCAGGCGATCCATTGGGTTGGCGTCGATCCGGTACTCCTCGAAGTGGCTCTCCGCGTCGGTCTCCGGATTGAACCGGAGCACCTTGAGCGTCACTTCGGGCATCAGTGCACCTCCGCGGAAGTAGCGTCGACGTCCAGAGCGCCACTGCGCGGCGAGGGCAAGGCGCGAGGAGTCGAAAGTACTGGACAGTACGTGAGCGACGAGCAACGCAGCCATCGTCGATGCAGGGGCGCTCTGGTGCAACGACTAGTTCCGCGGAGGTGCACTAGTATTTCCTTTCTACTGGTTCGTAGCGCCCCATCGTGACCGGCTTATAGGCCAGCCGCGTATCCCCGTCGGCGGTCTTGTTGATGAAAGTGTGCTTCAACCAGTGCTCGTCTTCCCGCATCTGGTGATCCTCACGGTAGTGACCGCCGCGCGACTCGGTCCGGGCCTTGGCCGAGATGACGAGTGCCTCGGCGATGTCGATCATGAAGCCCAGCTCCATGTGCTCGACGAGTTCGGTGTTGAAGACCTTGCTCCGGTCCTTTACCCGGGCCTTGCCGTAGCGCTCCTTGAGGCTATCGAGGGTGCCGAGTGCCTGGCCCAGTCCTTCGTCGGTGCGGGACACCGATGCCTTGTCCCACATCTCCTCTTGGAGATCCTTGCGGATCGCGGCGATCGGCTCGGTCGATTCGCCTTCGGTGATCGAACGGAGCCACTCCTCGGACGACTTGGCGACGTCCTCGGGGACGTCGATGAGCTTGTTGTTGTTGGCGTACTCGGCCATGTTGAGCCCGCCCCGCCGACCGAACACCACGATGTCGAGGAGCGAGTTGGTCCCTAGCCGGTTGGCACCATGGACCGACACGCAGGCGCACTCGCCGGCGGAGTAGAAGCCGGGCACGACCTCTCCGTGCGCGCTGTGCAGGACCTCGGCGTTGACGTTGGTCGGGATGCCGCCCATCGCGTAGTGCGCGGTCGGGACCGTCGGCACCGGCTCCTTCAAGGGGTCGACGTCGAGGTAGGTGCGAGCGAACTCTGTGATGTCGGGGAGCTTCGCCTCGACGACCTCGGGGTCGATCCCGGTGAGGTCGAGCAGCACATAATCCTTGTTGGGCCCGGCCCCCCGTCCTTCCTTGATCTCGAAGAACTCGGCCCTCGACACCATGTCGCGTGGCGCCAGGTCCTTGATGGTCGGCGCGTAGCGCTCCATGAAGCGCTCGCCGTCGCCGTTGCGGAGGATGCCGCCCTCACCACGAGCTGCCTCCGACAGAAGGATGCCGAGACGATACAGACCTGTGGGATGGAACTGGAAGAACTCCATGTCCTCGAGCGGCAGGCCCTTGCGGTAGACGACGCCGGGCCCGTCACCCGTGAGGGTGTGGGCGTTCGAAGTGATCTTGAACATCTTTCCGTAGCCACCGGTCGCGAACATGACCGACTTGGCACGGAAGGTGTGAACCTCACCGGTGGCGATCTCGTAGGCGATGATCCCGCCGCAGACACCGCCCTGGATGATGAGATCTAAGACGAAGAACTCGTTGTAGAACTCGACGCCCTGCTTGTTGCACTGCTGGAACAGCGTTTGCAGGATCATGTGCCCGGTGCGGTCGGCCGCGTAGCAGGCCCGTTTGACCGCAGCCTCACCGTGGTTGCGGGTGTGGCCCCCGAACCGGCGCTGGTCGATCTTGCCCTCGGGCGTGCGGTTGAAGGGCAGTCCCATGCGTTCGAGCTCGAGCACGGACTCGACCGCGTCCTTGCACATCACATCGACGGCGTCCTGGTCGGCGAGGAAGTCGCCGCCTTTCACGGTGTCGAACGCGTGCCATTCCCACGAGTCCTCTTCGACGTTGGCGAGCGCCGCGCACATGCCCCCCTGGGCGGCGCCGGTGTGCGAACGCGTCGGATACATCTTCGAGACGACCGCGGTCTTGCACCCCTTGCTCGCCTCGAGTGCGGCCCTCAATCCGGCTCCACCGGCTCCGACGATGACCGCGTCGAAGACATGAACGTTGTCGCTCATCCACCAACCGCCGGATCGAAGGTGATGATGACCGCGGTGCCCATGATCATCAGGATCGCGGTCACGGTGTACAGCGTGGCCTTGACCGTGGTCCTCACCCCGGGACGGTGGACGTAGTCGTTGATGATCACCCGCAGACCGTTGACGCCGTGGAGGAGGGCGAGCACCAGAAGCACCCAGTCGAACGTCTTCCATCCGACGTTGTCCCAGCGTTCCGCAACGAACTCGAAGTTGACCCGCTCAACGCCCGAGTCGACGAGATGCATGATGTAGAGGTGGATCAGGACGAGGAACAGCAACACGATCCCCGAAAGCCTCATGAAGAACCACCACCACACCTCGGCCTTCGAGGGGCTCCGGTCGGCGGCGAAGGCCTTGGGCTTCTTCTTGCGATAAACCTCTTCGATCGTGGCCATGTCCCAGGATGTTAACGCCCCCACCTCTGGCTCCCGGAGCAACTAGCATCTAGGCATGACCGAAGAACGGAAGACCGATTCCGGGATCGAGATCGATGCCCACTACGGCGGCTCGGACTATCCCGTGGATGAGAACAAGCTCCGCGAACCGGGCGAGTTCCCCTTCACCCGGGGCGTCCATCCCGGTATGTACCGGAGTCGTTTGTGGACCATGCGCCAATATGCGGGCTTCGGTTCGGCTGAGGAGACCAACGAACGCTTCAAGTACCTGTTGAAGGCCGGACAGACGGGACTATCGGTGGCTTTCGACCTCCCGACACAGATGGGCTACGACTCCGATCACCCGAAGGCTCAGGCCGAGGTCGGCCGGGTCGGGGTCGCGATCGATTCGCTCGCCGATATGGAGCTCCTCTTCGACGGGATCCCGCTCGATGAGGCCTCGACCTCGATGACGATCAACTCGACCGCCGCGATCCTCCTGCTCCTCTACGAACTCGTGGCCGAGAAGCAAGGGGTCCCAAGGGAGAAGGTCTCGGGGACGACACAGAACGACATCCTCAAGGAGTACACGGCGCGCGGGACGTACATCTATCCACCGAAGCCGTCGATGAGGATCGTCACCGACCTCTTCGGCTACTGCAAAGACAACCTGCCCCGGTGGAACACGATCTCGATCTCCGGCTATCACATGCGCGAGGCGGGATGCACCGCGGTCCAGGAGGTCGCGTTCACGATCGCCGACGGCATCGCATATGTCGAAGCCGCGATCGAAGCCGGACTCGAGGTCGATGACTTCGCGCCCCGGCTCTCGTTCTTCTTCGCGTGTCACATGAACTTCTTCGAGGAGGTCGCCAAGTTCCGCGCCGCGCGTCGTCTTTGGGCCAGAGTGATGAAGGAGACGTTCGGAGCAAAGGACCCGAAGTCGATGATGCTCCGCTTCCACACGCAAACCGGTGGGGCCACGTTGACGGCGCAGCAGCCCGAGAACAACATCGTTCGCACCGCGCTCGAGGCGTTCGCCGCGATGATGGGCGGGACCCAGTCGCTTCACACCAACTCGTTCGATGAAGCCTTGGCCCTACCGAGCGAGAAGGCGGCAACCATCGCGCTGCGGACGCAGCAGGTGCTCGGCTACGAGTCGGGGGCAGTTGACACGGTCGATCCTCTCGGAGGGTCGTGGTTCGTCGAAGCGCTGACCGACGAGATCGAGGCGAGGGCCGAGGACTACCTCAAGCGGATCGACGACATGGGCGGAGGGATCGAAGCGGTTGCTACCGGATGGATGAAGAGCGAGATCGAGGACGCCGCCTACCGGATCGCGCAGGGGGTCGAGAGCGGAGAACGCCCCGTCGTCGGGGTCAACCGGTTCGTCAGCGAGGACGAGGAGCCGGTGGAGATCATCGAGTTCGACCCCGAACTGGCCCGCCGTCAGATGGAGCGCACCCAGAAGGTCCGTCGGGAGCGGGATCAGGCGCAGGTCGATGCCGCGCTGAAGGGCGTCGACGCGGCGGCGAGGTCGTCGGACAACCTCCTCTATCCCATGCGAGAGGCGCTCGCCGCCTACGCGACCCTCGGTGAAGTCTCGGATGTGTTGAGGGACGTCTTCGGCGAGTTCGAGCCGGGAGCCTGATGGCCACTACGAAGGTCGCGGTCATCGGGGGTACGGGCGACGAGGGCTCCGGGCTCGCGGCGCGCTGGGCGAAGGCCGGGGTCGAGGTCGTGATCGGATCGCGCGACGCCGAGCGAGCGCAAGCCGCCGCCGCGAAGATCCAGAAACTTGCCGGCGGTTCGGTCAGCGGACTCGAGAATGCGGCCGCAGCAGCGTCGGCCCCCATCGTCGTCGTGACGGTTCCATTCTCGGGTCAGGCGGCGATCTATCGCTCCATCGCCGACGCGATCACTCCGGAGACCATCGTCGTGGACTGCACCGTCCCGGTGGCGGCCGCGGTCGGGCACAAGGCCACCAAAGTCCTCGGTGTCTGGGAGGGCTCGGCCGCGCAGCAGGCGCAGTCCTTGCTTCCGAAGGGCACCATCATGTGTGCGGGGTTCCATTCGCTTGCGGCGGCGGCGTTGAACGATCTCGATCGGGAGATGGAAGGCGACGTGCTCGTGTGTGGGACGAAGAAGGCCGCTCGTCAGGAGGTGGGTGAGCTCGTCAACGCGATCCCAGGCCTCAAGTACGTCGACGCCGGCCCGCTGGACAACGCCCGGATCATCGAGCCCATCACGTCACTGCTCATCGGCATCAACATGCGCTACAAGACCGATCGATCGGGGATTCGCATAAGTGGGCTCCCGGAGTAGGACCCGGACGTTCGTCGCCGCGGGCGCGCTGGTTCTCAGTGCCTTGGGCGCAAGCGCGTGCGGTGACGACGGGGCTGGGGAGCTTGCGGGGAAGCAGGTCGAACGCTCGCTGCAGGTGTCGAGCCCCGCGATCGAGAACGGAGGCGAGTTCCCGACCAGGTTCACCTGTGACGGCGACGATGTCCTTCCGCCCCTTGAGTGGAGTGATGCGGGAGGGGACTCCTACCTCGTGCTCCTGATCGATCCCGACGCCGACGATTTCGTTCATTGGATCCTTTACGACATCCCCGGAGACGTGACCGGCCTAGAGGAGGGGGTCGTCCCCGAGGGCGCGAAGGAGGGCGAGAACTCATTCGGGTCGACGGGATACCGCGGTCCCTGTCCTCCGGGCGACGAGGAGCATCGCTACACCTTCGTCGTCTACGCGTCCAAGGGGAACGTGGACTTCGGCGACCTCAAGTCACCTTCGGCGGCCGAGATCGATGATGCCGTAGCTTGCTGTCTCAGCGCTCGAGGAGAACTGCGAGCGACCTACGGTGGAAGGGACCAGGGGTCCTAGCTATGGGTGTGACGCTTCAGTGGCGCAGCGAACACACGAAGCCCGAACGGCGGTTCGGAACCACTGTCGACTTCGGCGGCGGTGCTGCGCGAGGGACCGGCTACATGTCTTACTCCGAGCGAGTGGGTCCGGGGGTCGTCGTGGTGCACGATGCCTTCGGTCTGCACGACGATGTGATCGCGTTCTGCGACGAGCTCAACCTCGAGGGCTTCACGGTTCTGGCCCCCGATCTGTTCGACGGCCGGATGGCGAGAGATGAGGATGAGGCGGCGGCCCTTGCCGGAGGCCTCGACGATGCCCGGGCGGCCCGCCTGATCCGTGAGGCGGCCGGGCATCTCACCGCCAACTGGCATCCCCGCGTCGGGGTCGTGGGGCTCGGATGGGGCGCGGCCCTCGGGGCCTCTGCCGCCGCGGGTTCTCGGCTCGACGCCCTGGTCGCATGGGGGACGGAGGTCGAGGCCGACTGCCCGCTCCTGTGCCTCGATGCCGCCTCGGCGTCGTCCGAGGACATCGCCGACTTCCTCGCCTACAACCTCTCGTAGGTGGATCGCTCTTGTCGCGGAGCCGGATCGGGCCCATCATGAGGGACCGAGTGACGATGGAGGTGCAGGTTGAGCGTCGATCTTCGAGTCAACGTGCCCAACCGACCGGGGGCCCTGGTAGGTGCCCTTCAGGTCTTGCTCGACGCGGGGGTTGAGGTCCTTGCGGCCTCGGCAGACAACCGCCCCGGCGAACGGTGGGCGTACATCCATGTGCTCACCGATCATGCCGACGGTGCCCGCAAGGCGTTCGGGGCCGCCAATATCGAGGTGACGGGCGAGCACGAGATCGAATTGCGCGAGATCGAGGCTCACCGCGGCGTCCTGGTCGATCTGTTCAACGAGTACTCGACCAAGGGCGACAACATCGAGGTCCTTTACATGGCTCCCGACGGTCGGTGGGTGATCGGGACCGAGAGCATGCGCCGAGAACGCCGCGGGCTGAGAGTGGACGAGGCGACTTACTAGTCCTGTCATGCGTATAGCCGTCATCGCGGACATCCACGGCAACGACGTAGCGCTTCAGGTTGTCCTCGCCCATGCCGCCGGGCGAGCGGTGGATTCTTACGTGTGCCTCGGCGATGTCGCGGCCACAGGCCCCTTCCCGGTCGAGACGATCGAGCGCGTCGCCGCTCTCGGGTGCCCGGTAGTAATGGGGAACGCCGATGAGATCCTCTTGGGGGACGAGGAGCAGGAAACCGACGACGACTTCATCGCCAGGATCCTCGAGATCGACATGTGGTGCGCCGCGGCGCTGAGCGATGCACACCGCGCTCATATCCGCCGTTACTCACCGACCGTGTCGCTCGTCGACGGTGCGCTGCTCGCGTTCCACGGAACGCCGGCCTCGTACGACGAGAAGATCGAGCTGGATGCACCCGAGGAGTTCCTGGCATCGGCTCTCGATCGAGGAGCGCGCGTCTATTGCGGGGGGCACTGGCATTTCCAGAACCTCCGCCGCTTCGCCGATCGCTTCTACGTCAATCCCGGGAGCGTGGGGATGTCGTACAACCAGACTTCAGGTGACGCTCTTCTGGTACCCCTAGCCGATTATGCGATCGTGACGATGGATGAGGCTGAGTTCGGCGGCGCGGACTTCTACCGCCTCCCATACGACCCGGCGCCGCTGTTTGACGCGGCGCGCGAACGCGATATGCCTCAGCTCGAGTGGTGGCTCGGACTATGGTCGACGCAGAGAAGTTCCTCGTAGGAGGTTCAGTGATGACGGCCCCCAACATCTTCCCGTTCCTTCGGTACCGCAACGCTCGGAAGGCGATCGAGTGGCTCGGGCTCGCGTTCGGTTTCGAGGTTCACTCGTTCATGGATGCCGAGGACGGCACCGTGGCTCACGCGGAACTCAAGCTCGGACCCGGGATCATCATGGTTGGCGAGGCTCGTGACGATGCACTCGGTGTCAAGTCCCCTGGTGAGCTCGATGCTGTCACCGGTGGCATCTACGTCTACGTCGAGGACATCGATGCCCACTACGCACGAGCGAGCAAGCACGGTGCCGAGATGGTCTTCGATATCGCCGACATGGACTACGGCGCCCGCGAGTACACCGCGCGCGATCTCGAGGGTCACTTGTGGAGCTTCGGTACCTACCAACCGGTCGTGCCCGGTTAGTCTCCGATCACCTTGATCACGAGGCGCTTGTTCCTGCGCCCGTCAAACTCGCAGTAGAAGACCGCCTGCCACGGACCGAGGTCGAGCTTTCCGCCGGTGATCGGCAGCACGACCTGGTGATGGACGAGGAGATTCTTCAGATGAGCGTCGCCGTTGTCTTCGCCACCACGATGATGTCGGTAGTCGCCCGGATCCGGTGAGAGCGCGGCCGCTACGTCGTTGGCCGGCGGCTTCCACGATGGGGGAGCGATCTTGTCGAGCCACTCGAGGACGTCCTCCTGGATGCCCGGTTCGTCGTCGTTGACCCAGACCCCCGCGGTGATGTGCATCGCCGAGACGAGCACCATCCCCTCCCGCACCCCCGATTCCCCCACCGCTTCCTCGACATCGGACGTAATCCGCACGAACTCGCGGCGCTCCTTCGTGTTGAACGTCTTGTAGACCGTGTGTGCCTTCACGCCATTTCCTCCTTCATGGGGATCGTCGGTCGCTTGAGTTCGCGCACATCCTTGACCAGCATCACCGCGGCTGTCGAGACGACGAGGAGGATCGCGCCTCCTATAAGCGTTGGACCGAAGCCGATGCTGACACCAAGCACCCCGGCGGCGATCGTGCCGAGAGGTAGAAGCAGAGTTGACCCCAACCAGTCGTAGGCCGAAACGCGTGACAGCATGTTCCGTGGGATGTGCTCCTGAAGAGTCGTATCCCACAGGGTGCCTCCGTAAGCGAACGTTCCGCCGGCGAGGAACTCCCCGGCAGCGATCACGAACACCGGCGCAGGGATGGCGAGGGCGATCAGCACGGGGAGCAGAAGGAACCCCATCCCCGCGACCACGAAGGCGGTGCGTTCGGGACGGATGCGCAGGCCGAGAAGCCCCCCGATGATCCCGCCGATCCCTCCCGCGGTTGCGATCGCCGCCCACGCCTTCGCTCCGCCGAGGGACGCGTCTGCGACCGCAGGTCCCAACACCGACACCGGGGCGATGAAGACGACGTGGAAGAACCCGAAGTACATGACGAGCGTCCAGAGCCATCGCCGCGAGACGAATTCGGTCCATCCGGCCTTGAGTTCCCCGATGGTGTCGGGGATCTCCAGAGATCGTTCCCCGAGCCTGAGAAGCGGGAACAGGAAGAAGGCGCTGAGACCGAAGCTGGCGGCGTCAACCGCGAATGCCCAACCGGTGCCCACGCTGGCGACTAGAACACCGGCGAGAGCAGGGCCGACGATCGCGGAGAGCTGACGAGCGAAGCTCAAGGTTGCATTGGCGTCCTGGAGACGACCTGGGGGAGCGACCAGCGGCACGACGCCCATGGAGGCCGGATTGAAGAAAGCCGACGACGCGCCCCACATGAACTGCAGGATGGCCAGGTGCCAGAGCTCGGCGTTGCCGGTGATGAGAAGCGCGGCGGTTATCCCTTGCACAACGGTGTCGACGACATCGGCGATGAACATCATCCGGGGTGGACTCAATCGGTCAGCGAGCACTCCACCGAAAAGGATGAAGAGCACCGAGGGGACGGTGGCCGCTCCGATGACGAAGCCCAGGTCTCCTGCGTCTCCGATCTCGAGCACCGCGAACGCCAGCGCGATGGGAGCGATCCTGTTACCCAGAATCGAGATCGAGCGCGCGAGGTACAGCCTTCGGAAGTCACGGTCGCGGAGAATCTCGGGTACCCATCCCACGGGAGGGCAACCCTATCGCTCCCGCGTGACGCCAGCTAGGAGATGCCCGGATCGAGCCACTTTCCGATGACGATGGAAATCCCCTCGTGCTCCGTCTCGTCCACGATCACCCCGCGCGGGACCGGAAGCTCTCGGATAAGGCATCGAGGGCTCTGGCGGTGTGGGTAACGAGCTCGGGAGGACCGTTCTTCTGGAAGATCCACGACCGGATCGCCGCGCGCCACGCGGCCATGGCTGCTCCGGCTATCACAGCCGGCCGCATGTCGGTATTGGGGTCGACGCCCATGCGCTCTCCGATGCGATCTACGAAGAGACGTTCCCAGGTCCACTGGCGGCCGATGAAGACCTTCGCCATCGAAGGGTTGTCTCGGAAGATGATGAACTTCTTGCGAAGGGCCGCTCGGTCCCTCTCGTGCCCGACCGAGAATGCCAGCAGGGCGTTACGCACTGCGTCGGTGATGTCTTCATCGATCGGCCGCTCGTCCAGGGCATCGAGGAGCTTCTGCTGGTGCTCCTCGTAGCCGATCAGGATGACGTCTTCCTTGGAGGAGTAGTAGCGAAAGAACGTCCTCGACGACATCCCGACCTCCTGGGCGATGTCTTCGATCGTGACCTCCTCGTAGCTTCGCTCGGAGATCAACTTGTGCGCCGCCTCGGAGATCGCCGCCGCCGTGGTCCGGCGCTGTTTCTCCCGGAGGCCCTCGTCGGGTCGGGTTCTCATGCTCGCCATAGCTCCCATGATGGCACAGTCGGTTGACCGATGACATAGAGCGCCATAATGTCAGTCAATGACAACTTCCACGATCCCGGCCGTTCAGGTCCATGGTCTCAGCAAGAACTACGGCGCCATCGCGGCGGTCAAGGACATCTCGTTCGAGGTGAACCGGGGAGAGATATTCGCCTTCCTCGGGCCCAACGGCGCCGGAAAGTCCACCACAATCAAGATGCTCTGCACGCTGGCCAGGCCGACCACGGGGAGCGCGTCCGTGGGCGGATCCGATGTCCTGGGGGACTCACGAGGGGTCAGGCGGCGCATCGGGTTGGTGTTCCAGGAACAGACCCTCGACGCGCAACTGACCGCCGAGGAGAACCTCAAGTTCCACGCCGTGCTCTATGGGGTTCCGGCCACGGTCGTGGAGGAGCGCATCGCCCGCGTCCTGGACCTCGTGGGCCTCAGCGACCGTCGGAAGGACCTCGTGTCGACCCTCTCCGGTGGGATGGCGAGGCGACTGGAGATCGCTCGCGCACTTCTGCACACGCCGGAGGTGCTCTTCCTCGACGAGCCCACGGCCGGGCTCGATCCCCAGACCCGAGCACAGATGTGGAAGGACGTAGCTCGTCTCAGAGACGAAGAGGGGGTGACCGTCTTCTTCACGACCCACTACATGGATGAAGCGGAATACGCCGATCGGATCGCCATCATCGACCACGGTGAGATCGTGGCCCTCGATACCCCGCAGGCTCTGAAGGCGATAGTCGGTTCGGACACGGTCAGTCTCGTGACCGGGGACGACGACGCTGCGGCGACCGCTCTCGAGGCTGCCGGGTTCGATGTTCACCGTCTGCACGATGGTGTC
>WHTI01000473.1 GCA_009377815.1 Actinomycetota bacterium | reverse complement strand
TCCTCCCAGGCCCGTTCGTCCCCCGGGGGGACGAACGCCACACCGGGCAGGCCGCCGACCACCGATCGCGTCCCCTCCAGGTCGGAGACGACAGCGCCGATTCCGACCGCCAGGTACTCGAGGACCTTGGTGGGAAGGGAGTGGGAGTAGTTGCCGACATCGTGCAGCGGGGAGAGGCCCACCGCGGCGCCGGCGATGCGGGAGAGCGCCATTCCGTGATAGAGATGACCGGTGAGCTCGAGCCCAACCTCCCCCTCCGCTGCCAGTTGCTCGAGCCGTTCGCGGAGTTCGGTGGAGCATCTCCCGATCATTACCAGGGGGAGACCTGCTCCCCGGGCAAACCTCACCGCCGCCGTCGCCCCCCTGATACCGCTGATGTCGCCGAGATACACCACCTCTCCCCCATCGGGTGCCGGGTCGGGAAGACGCTCGACGGCGAGATGATTGGCGATGACCGGCGGTGTGGTGCGGAACAGGGCGCGGTAGGAGTACTCGGCCACGGTCACCGTCATCACCCGCTCGGCAACTGTGAGCATTCGGGCCGCTACCACCGCCAGGGGACGACGCAGGGGGCTTGGTACCCAGGTCTTGTCGGGTACTTGGGCGGGGAGATCCTCATGGAGGTCGAAGACGGTGGGACGACGCAGAAAGCCCCTCACGATGGCGGCGGGCAACAACTCCGGGTCGTGTACCGACACCAGGCCCCACCGTGACGACAGAAGCATCGCCGAGGCGGCCAGGGAACGGGCGAGACGTCCACCGCGTAGAGGTCGCCAGGTGAGACCGGCGGTGTCACTCGGTCCGGGCTCGGCGGTGGCGTAGGTGACATCCCACTCCCCGACAAGACTGCCGATTGTCTTCATCCGGATTCGTGGATCATCGGGGGGATGGACCGAGGAAACGACGAGAAGCCGTCTCACAGGGTTACCACGTTCTCCGCATTGATTCCATTGCGGCGATACGCCGCCCTCGTGTCGAACACCTGGGGAACCCCGGCCGCGATCTTCTCGAGATCCAGCCCGGCGTGATCGGTGAG
>WHTI01000096.1 GCA_009377815.1 Actinomycetota bacterium | reverse complement strand
TACAACCCGCAACGGCGGCATTCCCGCCTCGGAATGTTCAGCCCAAGTGAGTTCGAGACACGCAACCCCCAGCGACCGTCACCCAACGACGACCGCTGACACCCAACCCAAGGTGTCCGTCAAACGGGGCCAAGGTCACTTCGCCGGCACCGCCCAGGTCTTCGACGGCGAACGGGACGCCCTCGACGCCTTCACTGCCGGCGCCACCTCACCCGGCGACGTACTCGTCGTCCGCTACGAAGGCCCCAAAGGCGGCACAGGCATGCCAGACCAAATCGGAGTAGCTACCTACGCCTGTACACCGTAGAGGTGTTCAAGCGCTAGCTGGTCAAGGCGTTCGAACGCCATGCCGCGCGCGGCGAGTCCGGCCGTGTCGGTCTTGCTCCGCCGGAGATCCTCTTCGTCTTCTCCGGCCGCCATGGTTGGTTGGGCCAATTGATCCACGCGGGCGTCCCGCAGGGCCTCTTGCACTTGCGGGTCATTTCGAAATGCGCGCACCTTCTCACGGAGAATGAGGTAATTTCGCATGCATGCTCGGGCCGATTCCCAGACGCCTGTGTCGTCTTCGGTGCGGGATGGTTTGAAGTCGAAGTGCCGAGGCCCGTCGTACCCGCCATTTTCCAGAGCGTCAACGACCCAGAACGCGCCTCGCACGTGTCCCGCGCCGAATCGCAGGTCTTGATCAAAGCGCGGACCGTGCTGGCCGTTGAGGTCGACGTGAAAGAGCTTGCCGTGCCAGAGTGCCTGCGTGAGGCCGTGAGCAACGTTGAGACCAGCCATCTCCTCGTGGCCAACCTCGGGGTTCACTCCGACCATTTCGGAATGTTCGAGAGTGTTGATGAAGGCGAGCGCGTGTCCAAGGGTGGGCAGCAGCAAGTCCCCTCGTGGTTCGTTTGGTTTGGGCTCCAATGCAAGGCGCATGTCGTAACTCTGGTCCCGGATGTAGGAGGTGAGCACATCGAACGCCTCCTTGTAGCGATCGAGCGCTGCGGCGACATCCTTGGACGCTCCTGACTCCGCGCCTTCCCGGCCGCCCCAGCACACGTAGGTGCGTGCGCCCAGCTCGGCAGCGAGGTCGATGTTGGTAATGGTCTTGCGCAGGGCGAATCTCCGGACCTCACGATCATTTGCGGTGAAGGCGCCATCCTTGAATACTGGGTGAGCGAATAGGTTTGTAGTAGCCATCGGCACCGCGAGGCCGGTTTCCTTCAGCGCTTTGCGGAAGTGTGTGACATATTGTTCACGTTCTTCGGGATCGGCATCGAACGGAAAGAGGTCGTTGTCGTGGAAGGTGACACCGGACGCTCCGATCCTTGCAAGCTCGTGAACCGCGCGTGCCGGGTCAAGTGGTTCTCGCGTGGCCTCGCCAAAAACATCGACCGCACGCCAGCCGACCGTCCACAGGCCGAAAGAAAATTTGTCCTCGGCTCTGGGCGTATACGAATCCTGGGCGGTTGCCATGTGGCCTCTCCTCGAAAATCGATCCTTGCTGTACGTCTTCAGTTAGCGTGCCAGAGTTTGGTGTCGCCTTTGAGGGCAGCGTAACGCGACCGGATTTCGGGGTTCGGGATCCCTTCGTAGCCGGTTGCGTTCGGAGGGTCCCACTCTGGTGGATTTGGCTCACCGCTAAGCGCCCACGCGGCCTGCCGGGCAGCGCCGAGGGCCACATATTCGGCTGGTTGTGGAACAGTTACCTGGACGTCAAACACTGTTGGAGCTAGCTGCCGCACCGCCTCGGAACGGGCTCCTCCACCGATCAGCAGAATCCGCCGCGGGACTGTCCCGACACTGCGTAGGTGGTCGATCGCGTCAGCGAGGCTCGCCAGCAATCCTTCGACGGTGGCGCGGGCGATATTTTCTCTTGTGGCCAGTCTGCTGGTCAGGCCACGCATGACGCCGGTCGCGTCTGGGCGGTTTGGCGTACGCTCGCCATCGAAGTAGGGAAGGAGAGTGATCCCGCCACAGCCCGGCTGGCCAGCCAGGGCGAACCGAGAGAATTCGCTGGAGTCAACGCCGAGCAGTTCTGTCACCGTCGTCAGCACCCGGACGGCGTTGAGGGTGCACACCAGCGGCAAGAAGCGGCCCGTGGCGTCCGCGAAACCCGCGACCGTTCCCGTGGAATCGCCCGGCGGCACCTCGGAGAGCGCAAACGCTGTTCCGGACGTACCAATGGATACAACAACATCCCCCGCCTGCAGACCCAGGCCGAGGGCAGCGGCCATATTGTCACCGGTGCCTGGAGCAAGCACCGCGCCGGTTTCGGTTTCGCCTACAGCGTCGTTCGGGCATGCGATCCGTGGCACCTGGACGTCGCGCCCCAGAGCAGCGCG
Organism: Actinomycetota bacterium; assembly: GCA_009377815.1. GTDB lineage: Bacteria > Actinomycetota > CADDZG01 > CADDZG01 > WHSQ01 > WHTI01. Next base: position 7,966 of record WHTI01000096.1, on the reverse strand, counting down.
TATGAAGGTCGGGAGCCATGCTTCCTCGGTCGGAGACCAGTAACCCGTACCGGATGCGTCCCCCCGATCAGTGGTAAGCGCCCTTCTACCGCCAAGTCGCCAGGTCAGCCAATCGTGGGGTAGCAAAACCGACGCCACTTGTTCCGCACAGCTCGGTTCGTTCTCCCGCAGCCAGCGCAGTTTGGTGACTGTGAAGGAAGCGGTCGGCACACTACCGGTCTGCCGTGCCCAATGTGCGGCGCCACCTAGCTCCTGGACAAGATCGCTCGCCTGGGGTGCGGACCGAACGTCGTTCCACAGCAACGCGGGGCGCACGTTCTTTCCAGCGGTGTCCAGAGTCACCATTCCATGTTGCTGGGCGGCTATAGCTATGGCGGTTGCTCGGTTTAGTAAGTTGCCGCCAGCCTCTTTCAGCGCGTTCCACCAGACTTCTGGAGAGCACTCACTTCCGTCAAGGTGGGGTGCACTGCCGTGGTCAACGACGGTGCCGTCCTCAGCACGGCAGAGCACGACCTTGGTGGACTGGGTCGAGGAATCGACGCCAGCGACGAGCATGCCTCACCTCCCTGCGGCAGGTTCAACTCGCTTGCCGCCTGGGCCGCTCATTGTGATGCTCGCTCCCCCCTCGGGGGTGGCGGCCCAGGTCCCGGGGGCTCCGGGGGCGCCTTGAGGCAGAGAAATGCCATTGAGAATGACAGTGGTCACCGGTTCTGCGCCGGCTACGCTCGACAGGTTCAGCACGCTCAGTGTCTTTGGCCCGTCCACCGTGAGCCGTAGCTCGCTTGATTGCCGTCGTACGTCGATGGAGGTGGTTCCATCATCGTCGTGGAGGTCGAAGCTGGCGTGACTGGATATGTAACCGGCCACCGTAATGTTGTCGAAGGGGCGATCGGGCTGTGGAAACGCGACCTCCGTCTCGGGTAGTAGGGCGTCCACGCGCTGCCACAACGGACAGATATGCAAAGGCGCCCATACGCGCCGGTGGACGGGGCCCGTGACGACTTCACCAGTGTGGAAGTCCGCCCATTGACCCGCAGGGATGTATACGTCACGCTCATCGTCTTCGCTGACCATCGGCGCGACGAGCAAAGCGCTACCAAGCACGTATTCCAGATCGGCCGACCACGCTGCGGGATCGTGCGGATAGTCGAAAGCGACGGGTCGCAGCATGGGGTGGCCTGTACGGGCGCAGTCAATCGCGGTGGAATACAGGTACGGTAGCAGTCGGTAACGTAGCTTGGTGTAATACCGAACAATTTCTAGCGTTTCCTCGCCGAATTCCCACGGCAGCCGAGTTGTGGTGCCGTGCATGCGAGCTAGCGGCGATAGTAGCCCGAATTGTGCCCATCTTGCGTAGAGTTTGGGTGAGGGTGTGCCTCTGAAGCCTCCAATGTCGTGGCTCCAGAACGGGTGCCCGCTCATATTGAACCCCAGGCCACCCCGAAGCGTGGCGGCCATGTCCGCCCAGGAGGCATTCGGGTCGCCGCCCCACTGGACTGAATGTCGCTGACCTCCGGCCCATGTCGAACGTCCCCAGACGAAACCGGGGGCGCCCTCTTGGCGCGTAACTTCAGCGACCGCATCGTTGTAGAGCAGCGTGTAGTAGTTGTGGAGTTGGTCTCCGGTCATTCCGTTGTATGCAACTGCGTCGGCTGGTACGGCCTCGCCGAAGTCGGTCTTGAACACCTCAACACCCATCCGTAGTAGTGGCCGAAGCAGATCCTGGAACCAGGTGACCGCTTCAGGGTTGGTGACGTCGAGGAGACCGACGGGAGGATGGTGCAGTCCCCATGCTTGGATGACGTATGGCTCGCCAGCGGGAGTGCGGAGGAGGTAGCCGCGTTCGGCGGCCTCCCTGAAGCGCTGACTTTCGTGCCCGAAGTAGCTGTTGATCCACAGACACACGTGCCACCCGTCCGTGCGGAGTTCCCGCACCAGTTCTTCCGGGTCCGGAAAGGAATCCAGGTCCCAGTTCATGTCGGACCAGTGACCCCAGCGCTGCCAAAAGCAGTCCAGATGGATGACGTCGGCCGGGATATCCTGTTTACGCAGGTTTTGGGCGCGTTCCCGGGTGGCCTGGGAGCTGTCGTTGGTGAAGCTTGAGGATACCCACAGTCCAAAGGCCCACTTGGGCGGCAGAGCCGGCGTGCCGACGAGCGTGGCGTAGCGGGCCAGAATCTCAGCGGGTGTGGGACCTGCAATCACATAGTAGTCGAGTGCGCGGTCAGGGACAGCCAGGCCGCAAATTGCCGAGTTCGAAGCCGCCGCATCGATAACGAGCGGCTGGATCGTATCGACGAAGATTCCATAGCCGCGTGAGCTAACGAAGAAGGGCACGTTCTTGTAAGCTCGCTCCGAGCTGACCCCATGCGCGTCATAATTCCATAGTTCCAGCCGCTGCCCCCGCTTGTCGAAGCTACCGAATTTCTCCCCGAAGCCAACGTAGTGCTCGTCCGGAGCGGCGGCGAACGAATCGTGGTATCCCACACGCTGCCCATCGACGGTTGTCCAGCCGAAGGGTGAAACCCGCAGTTCGTCGCTGACGCTGTATTCGGTCTGGTTGTTGCAGAGCAGCAGCCGCTCGGATCTGTCCCGCACCTCGACCCGGAAAGGGTCGAGGCAGGCCTTCGCCCGGATTCCAGGGCCGGAAATGTCGAGCGCGTTTCCAGACTGCTCGATCTTTGCACTGCCCGACCAGCCGGGATCGCGGGCAAGGGATACGCGTTCGGGCTCTTCCGTACCTTCGTAGAGCAGCACTCGGAGTACGCCTGGGCTGACAACGGCCAACCGGACAGTCGCTCGCTCCCCTTCGGTCAGCGTAGCGGTTAGCGTGACACCCTGCGCGTCCTGCTGTGTCAGCTGTGCACGCGAGACGAAGGTAAGACCACCCCGCTCGGGCGGCGCCGGGATCGGCAGTTCAGGTGGGAGCTCGTGTGCCCGCTGTCCTGGGATGAACGATGTCTGGGTCGGCATGCCTCTCTCCTTGTCATTCCTTGGTGGCGCCGGCCGTCAGGCCGCTGACGATGTAGCGCTGCATACTGGCGAAGATCACTACGATCGGCAGCGCGATAGTTGTCGATACCGCCATCAGGTCGTTCCATCTAGTGCCGTACTGGCCGATGAAGCGGTTTAGTGCAACGGTCACTGGTTGCATCCGCTCGCTCGTGGTGAGGGTCAGCCCGAAAACAAACTCGCCCCAAGCCATGAGGAATGCAATCGCACCTACGGTCACCAGCCCCGGGACTATGAGCGGTAGGACGACTCGGTAGAAAGCTCTGAACTGGGTGCATCCGTCTACCTTGGCGGCATCTTCAAGCTGCTTCGGGACACTCAGGAAGAAAGGTCTGAGGACGATGATGGCAAAAGGTAGGGTAAAGATGGTGTTGACCAGGATCAGCGCGGGGTACGTGTCGATCAGACCGATACCGCTGAAGATGACGAACAGTGGAACGGCAAGGCTTATGGTCGGCAGGAGCTGGCTGATCAGCAGGATCAACACAACGGCCGCGGTGATACGCAGTCTTAGTCTCGCTAACGCGTAAGCGGCCGGGCAGGCCAGCAGGACTGTGCTGATGACGGTGCCGGTGCTGATCACGACACTGTTCAGTATGGCCCGGTGAAGCGATGGATCATTGATGACCGCTTGCAGGTAGGAGCCGATCACCGGAGGGGTCGGGACGATGTCGGGTGGTACGGCCAGGACATCACCGCGTGTCTTCAGCGACGTGGCCGCCATCCAGTACACGGGAAAGAGGTAAGCCAGCACGATCAATGCGCCCAGGAGCGTACGGGCGTAACCGCGGCGGCCCAGAAGACGCAACATAGCCATCAGGCGGTCTCCTCTCGACGAATGAGCCACAGATAGCCCGCGGTCAAGCACAGAGAGATCAGCAGCAACATGCTTGCGGCGGCAGCGCCGTCGCTAAAACGAAGGAAATCGAATGTCAATTTGTAGACATGGATGGGAAGGACGGTCGTTGCGTTGACAGGGCCCCCGCTGGTCATCACGAAGATTAGGTCGAATACCTTGAAGGTGTAAATGAAACCTAGCAGGAGTGTAACGAGGGCGACTGGACGTATCTGCGGTAGTGTAATGTGCCAGAATTGTTGCCAGGGCCCGCAGCCATCGACTTTAGCCGCTTCATAGAGGACCTTGGGTATCCCCTGCAGGCCGGCGAGTAGTAGCACCATATTGAAGGGCACGCCGACCCAGATATTGGCGGTCACTACTCCGAGCAAGGCGGTGCTCGGCTGGCTCAGCCAGTACGGTGACTCCTGGATCAGCCCAAGGCCGCGTAGCGCCACGTTGATGACGCTATAGTCGCCCGCGAGCATCCAGCGCCATACGTTGGCGGACACCACGAGAGGAATCATCCAGCCGAGCATAATGAATGCCCGCATGATGCCGCTTCCTGGAAACGGCCTACTAAAGAAGACAGCAAGGGCGAAACCGATGGAGAATTGGAATACGAGGGACCCGCTTGTAAAGAGCGCCGAGACAACTAGGGCATGGATGAAGGCGGGTTGCTTGACTAGCTCGATATAGTTCTTAAGGCCTACGAATGGCGCGTCGCCTGCTAGATAGTTTCCTATTGTGACGTCTCGGAAGGAGAGGTAGAAGTTGTACCCGAGGGGGTAGATCATGATAAAGACGATAAATAGGAGCGCAGGGAGAACAAAAAGGTTGTTACCAAGCCCGCTTGGACGCCGCATACCTCTCACGAGCTCTTTACCCGTACGCATGGGCACAAGCCCACGAACTCGGGTCACTGTTACGCTCCCTCGTGCTTACGGCTTGGTCACTATGTAGTGCGCGTCAGCGCCACGTAGGTACCGCGACTCTTCGAGTTACTTCGGTAGCAGTGGTGTGATCTTCTGCTGTGTCTGGTTCAACGCGTCGGTGACACTGCTTTGCCCGCTGACGGCAGCCTGGATCGCCACCTGGATCGCACTGGACATCTCTGGGTACTTCGGTCCATATGCCCGTGGCCTCGCTACCCGGAGTTGCTCGACAAAAGTGCTGAGTATGGGGTCACCCGACCAGTGGGTGTCTTCGGCGATATCTTGCCGACTCGTCAGCAACGCGGCGGTGGTGAGGTATTCTTTGAGCACATCTGGCTTCTGTGACCAGGTGAGTAGGTCCCAGGCGAGGTCGACGTTCGGGCTGCCCTTGATGATCGCACGGTTCTCGCCACCAAGGATAGAGGCTTCTTGTTCTTGCTTCGGCAGCGGGACGACATTCCATTTCAGATTCGGCGCCTCTTCCTTCAGCACCGGGATCTGCCAAGGACCGTTCACCATCATCGCAGCCTTGCCGTTGGCAAACTCGTCCTTTACAGCCTCCTGGTCCCAGTTCAGGATGCCCTGCGACATCCAGCCCTTCTGGACCATGTCAACCCACAGCCCCAGGGCGGCCTGCCCGCCTTCCCCCGCGATATTGGCCAGGTCCGCGCCGGTCTGCCAGAGAAAGGGCAACCATTGGAATGTCCCTTCCTCGCTCTTGATGGCACTCACGGCAAACCCGTACCGGTCATTATCGGTGAGCTCCCGCGCCGCAGCGTTCAGCTCGTCCCAGTTCCCTGGGGGATCGAGGCCCGCGGAACGCAGAACTTCCTCGTTGAACCATAGCGTCAAACAATCACTTGCATCGGGGATGCCGTAGTTTTTGCCTTCCCACATCGTGGACCGCCACGGACCGTCGAAGTAGGCATCCGCCTGGCCCCAGGTGCTGACCCGGGCGGTGAGATCCTCCAGAATCCCCAGCTCAGCAAAGGATTGGTGATCAGGATTGTCTATCAGCACGATATCGGGAAGCTCCCCGGCGCTCGCACCACGCAACAGCGTCTGCTTGAACTGCTCGAACGGCACCGCTCGGCGCTGGATGGAGACACCGGGGTGAAGCTCCTCGTACCGCTTGAGCTGCTGTTCTAGTGCTCTTGCGGCCGAGCCGCTGAGGTAATCCCACCATGTCAGAGTGGTCTTGCCGCTACCGCTGCCACCGCCACAGCCGGCTACACCCAACACCGCCGCTCCCGCCGCAGTGGCGCCCCCCGCCCGCAGAAAACCCCGTCGAGACAGTGTCGTGTCGCCCATCACGTAGCCTTTCCCAAATCTGTGTCCCAATGCAGGACCCGGGACTTGCGCCGCAGTGGCGCCCCCCGCCCGCAGAAAACCCCGTCGAGACAGTGTCGTGTCGCCTATCGCGCGTCCTTTCCACAGCACGAGGCCTTACGTACTCCGGCCCGAGCCGTGACGGGTAGCCGTCGTCATCCTTACGTGTCCTTGCCAGATCGTGGCGCACCCAACGCTCGACTCTTAGCTTCGTATGGGCGCTAAACTAAGGTGGCCGGCCGCCGTCCGTCAAGGGGTTGTTGGTGTCTGCCAACCACGTCGCCAGATCCTGCCAGGAGCAACTCAGGAGGTTGCCGACTGTGGCCTGTGCGACTCCCAACCCTCCCGATGCATGTCCTCGGGGGATGGGCGACGGTTTCGTACGGATGGCAAACTATTAGTGTGGGTACCTAACAAGGCTGATATTGGGGTCGCGTCGAACCGCGTGGGGTTCACGGCGTCCTCATGGGAGACCTGCGAGGAACGGAAACAGAGATGCCCGCAGACAACTATCCTGCCCGGCGCGCGCCAGCAGGCCAGCGAGCCGTGCGTCGGCAGAACCTCCGATTGGTGCTGCGACATGTGAGCAGGAATGGCAAGAGCAGTCGCGCCCAGCTCGCTTCCGCAACCGGGCTCACGAAGGCGACCGTGTCAAGTTTGGTAGCCGAGTTGCTCGACGCTTATTTGCTGATTGAACTCGGGCCTGAACCGCGTGGGCTAACAGGCCGCCCTGGAAGCGCGCTCGCACTCAATCCCGACCGTTACGCCGGGATCGGACTTGAAATCAACGTTGATTATGTGGCGGCGTGCGTAACAGACCTTAAGCACCGGATCCGATACCATCATGTTGAATGCGCCGACAATCGCGCAGATGCCAAAATCGCCTTGGACCGGCTCGCACGCCTAGGCTCAGTGGCCATACGGGCAGCCCACGAGATGGAGCTCACCCCGTGTGGCATTACCCTGGCACTACCGGGGATCGTTGATCAGGTCACAGGTCGGCTCCTGCGCGCGCCGAACCTCAATTGGACGGATCTTCCCGTCGTGGAGTCTCTAGGAGATCGCCTTGACGTACGCCCAGAGGAAATCCACCTCGATAATGAGGCGAATCTAGCGGCCCTCGGGGAGCTATGGTTCGGTGGCGGTGAAGCACTGGGCGACTTCATCCACGTGTCCGGGGAGATCGGTATTGGTGCGGGCATTGTCACCCGCAGGGCACTCTATCGCGGCGCTCGTGGCTTCGCCGGAGAGATCGGACACATCAGCATCGACCCCTCCGGCGAGCTGTGTGGCTGTGGCGGTCGCGGCTGCCTAGAGCGGTTCTGCGGTCAAGAAGCTATGTTGCGCGCTGCAGGACTGCCGCCAGCCGCACCGGCTACCAGCACCGGTGATCCAGGCGGACCGATCTCGGGTCTGCTTGCCGCACTACAGCGCGGCGAACAACAAGCTATTCGCGCCGTGCGTCAAGGGGGCGAGGCGCTCGGGATCGGACTGGCTGGGGTAGCCAACGTGGTGGACCCTGACACGATTGTGCTCGGAGGCATCTTTACTCCCCTCGCGTCCTGGCTAATGGAACCGTTTACTGCAGCGCTGCTTCGGCAAACGGTTGTCACCCGATGGGCGCCGCCGCGCGTCGCCGTGTCCTCGTTGGGCCCGCAGGCGGCGGTACGCGGAGCGGCGGGTTCTGTCGTGCAACGGATATTGGCCGACCCCAGCTTATTCATAAGTGGTGAAGAAGAATAGGCCGGTGATGGCTTTCAGCATGCTTTCGTATTTGTGTATCGGTGGGCGGTAGCGGTCGCCTTCTTCGCTGAGCATCCGCCATGTTTTCAGGTGCGCGATGGCGTGTTCGACT
>WHTI01000317.1 GCA_009377815.1 Actinomycetota bacterium | reverse complement strand
AGACCTCTTCTAGCGGGGGCTCCACGCCATGGCCTGGCACCTGACGATCCTCGGCGTGTCGGGGCCTGTCGGCGTCGCTGACCTCACACCTGCGTCCTACGCCATCGCCGGACGACTCGATCTTGCTGAGAAAACCTCAGTCTCACAGTCATACTAAGGAGATCGAAAGTAGCCGGACTTCAGGATGTTATGTAGGTCAGGCATGGATCGCCGAAGAATCCGCGAACCAGCTCGGGTAGACGCTGGAGGCGTAGGAGCGCGGACTCAGCCTTGTCTCGGAGGTCGTCGAAAGACGTGATGGCTGTCTTGCCGACTCGATCGTGCTTGACGTTCTTCCAGACCCATTCGTCGGGGTTGAGCTCCGGCGAGTAGGGCGGAAGAAAGAACAGGCGGAGTTTCCCGGCGGTGGCGGCGGCGAATTCTTTCACGGCGCGGGACCGGTGGACGGCCTCCGTCTTTCACCGGGTTGACGACACGCCGGGCATGATCTTGGCCAAGACGGGGTGGGGTGCACCTGACCAGTCAGAATGCGATTGTCGAAGATCGTCCTCTGGCTGAGGCAGGTGCACCTCTTCCGTGCAAGGTAGTGTCGCGTGTTTGAAGTGGTTTGACGGTCTGCTTTGGCCAGGATGGTGTCGGCGTCTTTGGTCCAGACGAAGGGTTCACAGCGCTGGTTGTAGGCGTCGATGAACTGGCGGATGGCGTCGGTGAGGTCGCGGACGGAGGCGAAGGTGCCGCGGCGGATGGCCTGGCGGGTGATGATCCCGAAGAAGACCTCCACGAGGTTGAGCCAGGACCCGGAGGTGGGGGTGAAATGCAGCTGCACCCGGGGGTTGCGCGCCAGCCAGGTCTTGATCTTCGGGTGCTTGTGGGTGGCGTAGTTGTCGCAGACGATGTGCAGCGGCACCCGGGGGTAGGCCTTGGCCACCTGCTTGAGGAACTTCAGGAACTCCTGGTGGCGATGCCGCGGGTAGCAGGCATCGGTGACCTTGCCGGTGGCGACTTCCAGGGCGGCGAACAGCGTGGTGGTGCCGTTGCGCTTGTAGTCGTGGGTCTGGCGTTCGGGCAGGCCCGGGGCGACCGGCAGCATCGGCGCCGTGCGATCCAGGGCCTGGACCTGCGACTTCTCGTCCACACACAGCACCACTGCGTTGTCGGGCGGGTGCAGATACAGTCCGACGACGTCGCGGACCTTGGCCTCGAGCGCCGGGTCGGTGGAGAACTTGAACGTCTCGACCCGGTGGGGCGCGATGTCCCACTTGCGCCAGATCCGGGCCACCGTGGCAAACGAGATCGACAGCTCGCGGGCCAGCAACCGCGCCGACCAGTGCGTGGCCCCCACATGCTCGGGCGGCACCCCGTCGTCGGACAGGGTCGCGGTCACCACGTCGAGTTCGTCGATCTCGGCAGGCCGACCCGACCGGGGCCGATCGTCCAACGCGCCGATCCCCTCGGCCGCATACCGGTTCCGCCAGGATAGCGCCGTCGGCCGCGAGACCCCCACCCGGCGGGCGATCTCAGTGTTCGACACCCCCTCACCGGCCAGCAACACAATCCGGGCCCGCTGGGCCAAACCCGCCGGAATCGAACTCGACCGCGTCCAACGACGCAGCGTCGTCTTGTCCTTGCCCCGAACCTCCAGCCGAGCAGCAACAGCCATAGCTCATTGTCGCGACCACTCACTGTAAAGCAACTTCCGACACGCGACAGTAGTTCATGGGCCGATGGGCTGGAGCTTGTCGGCGATGACGATCGCCTGGTGGGGTTGGCTGGGGCGGTGCCGTTGCGGCTGTTGGGCGAGCGGACCGGGCTGCGCGCCGGGCTGTCGGCGGCGATGGCGCGGCGGGGGT
>WHTI01000437.1 GCA_009377815.1 Actinomycetota bacterium | reverse complement strand
GCGAGTTGGGGGCCGATCGCTCTGTCCCTGAGGCGGTTCACGTCGCCGATCTGACGGCGGCGACCCTGCCCCGTTTCGCCTCCCATCCCCACAAGGACAGTCGTGCCCCGGAGAACCTATATCCGATAGGTGGTCTGGAGAGAGCCCTCCGGCACCGACTGGGTGACGCCGAGTTGATGCTCCGGGCCCTCAGAAGGGCGGCCCATACCCCGGCTTGAGCCGAGAGGGTTGGCGGCGAAGGCCGGTGAAACGTCAGCGTGATTGCGGTGGGGTGCACTTACTCTCGGATGAGGAGGGACAACGGCGAGGATGCCCGCCAATTCGCCTCGGGTGCGTGCTTTTTGGTCAAGGTCCTTATGAGTTCGTATTCGTCCTGGGTCTCGAGGCGCTCGGTCACGGCCAACTCCTTTCCCTTCGCGATGACCACCGCCAAACCGGCGCTCTCCCAACGGCGGTGTTTGTCGGTGGGTGCCACCCGGTGGTCGTCGACATCGTGGCCGCGCCTCCTGAAGGCGAACCCCGATTTGGTTCTGATAACGGCGGACACGTTGTCCCAGCTGATGCGTTGACGCCGCAGTAGAAACCGCCGGGTGATGCCCTCGTGGTCGAAGCTTGCCGCGATGGGAAGCCAGTAGAAGGCGACGAATCCGAGTGCCAGACCCGCACCGATCCAGACGAGGGGGAGCAACCATCCGGATCGCCCCAGCTTCAGGGAGACGCCGATGAAGATGAGAAGCAAGGGGCTGAGGGTCTGGGTGATGACGTTCCACGTCGAAGAACGGATCGTTACCACGGAACTCCTCGATGATCTGGGGTCCTCAGAATACCGATCGACGACGGGGAACTGTCGGGGAACCCGGTAACGTCTCCGCCGAGGTCGTGTCGTCGAGGATCGGACCCGTAATGCCCGCCGAGGATCCCGTGCTCTTCTGGATAGTGGTGGCCGTCATGATCGTCGGGATCGCCGGCAGCGTGATTCCCGGTATCCCCGGCGTGTGGATGATCTTCCTGGTCGCCCTGATCTACGGCTTCCTCACCGAGTTCGACGTGATCGGTTGGATTCCCCTGGCGGCGATCGGGCTCATCGCAGTGGTTGGGACCGTCGGGGACATCTTCGTCACCGGTTACGGT
>WHTI01000252.1 GCA_009377815.1 Actinomycetota bacterium | reverse complement strand
GGTTCGAACGTGTCGAACAGCTTCTGAGCGTCGTAGGAGCCGTAGTAGTCGCCGACGCCCGCGTGGTCGCGGCCGACGATGAAGTGGGTGATGCCGTAGTTCTTGCGGAGCAACGAGTGCCAGATGGCCTCGCGGGGCCCGGCGTAGCGCATGGCGGCCGGGAATACCGACAGGATCACGCGGTCGTTGGGGTAGTAGTTCTCCATCAGGACCTGGTAGCACTTCATCCGGGTCTCGGCGGGGATGTCGTCACCCTTGGTGCCACCGACGAGCGGGTGGATCACGAGGCCGTCGGTGATCTCGAGCGCACACTTGGTGAGGTACTCGTGCGCTCGGTGGATCGGGTTGCGGGTCTGGAACGCGACGACCGTCTTCCATCCACGCTCGGCGATCTGCTCGCGCAGCTGGAGCGGCGTCAGACGGTGCTCGGCGAACTCGTGAGCGAAGAGGTTCTCGAGAACGGTGACCTCGCCGCCGACGTAGTGAGGGGCCTGCGAACGGAGGTACGCAACACCTGGGTGAGCGTCATCCTTCGTTAGGTAGGTCTTCTCCGCCTCGTTGTCCATGTCGTAATCGAAGATGTCCTCGACATCGATGACCGCAACAACCTTGCCTTCGTGAACGATCGCGGCGCGCTTGCCCGGCGCGAGGTTCGCGACCTCTTCGTCGGTCGCCGACAGCGTGATCGGAAGGCTCCAGGGGATCCCGCTCTCGAGGCGCATGTCCTCGACGACGCTCGTGTAATCGGCCTTGGTCATGAATCCACGGTTCGGAGAGACAGCTCCACCGGCGAAAAGCTCGAGGTCCGACAAGACCCGGCGACTCTTGGCCTCGATCGTGGGGAGCGAATCGACCGCGGCAGTGATCTCGGCGGCCTCCTCGGGGGTGGCCATCCGGATCTCGAGTGCGCCGCCGTGGGGCTGCGCGCCGGGAACATCCTTCAACGTGCTGGGCATGAGTTACCTCCAACTCGACTACTGGTACGAGGGCGGAGGCACTCCGTTAAGCCCCTGGCGAGGCTCGGGCACACTCCTATAACACTCTCAGGGTACCAGAGGGCGCCGGGACCTGCAGGGCGGGAACCCCGGGCGCGAAGATGCACCCGCCGAACCTTCGTCCCGGCCGAAACCGGTTTACAGCTCAACGGGTGCGAGTAGCACGATAATCAACGCCCGGCCCCGCCTGCAAGTCCGGAACCGACAATTGTTCGCGCTCTTGAGACTTTCTTCGCGTTTTCCCCGATCGAAGCAGGGTTTGCCGAGGAGACGTATAAACCGGACAGATAGGTCCCTCGAGGGTGCGGGCCGCACCTGCGGACCGCCTGGCCCGGCCCCCGAGGGGTTGTTGCTTCCCACGGGGGTCGTATGACAGTATGCGCAGCGGCCCGGGCCGAGGGTCCGAGAGTCCCCAACCGAACGACCATCAAACCGACGATCAGAGGAGTCACACGACTTGCAGCGACATCCGATCAGCCGCGTGGTGGTTGCGGCGACGGTACTCGCCACTCTTCTCATCCCCCTCGTCGGCTCTACTGCCGGCCCCGGCGATGACATCGAAGAGAACAACGCGGCGATCGAGGCGATCCAGGATCGGCTCGACCAGATCTCCCCCGAGTACAACTCCCGCAAGGACAAACTCCAGAACCTGCAGAAGGAGATCACCCAGTACTCCCTCCTCGCCCACGAACTCCGGCTGAAAGTAAGCAAGGTCAAGACCGAGGTCAGCGAGATCACCGCCCAGATCAAGGCGAGGCAGATCCAGATCGACGAGGTCCACGACCGGGCCATGGAGCAGGCGGTGGTGCTCTACAAGTCCGGCTCCACTCAGATTCTCGAGACCCTGTTCAGCTCCACCTCCCTCTCGGAGCTAGATACCAAGGCGGCGATGCTGAGCATCGCATCCGAAGAGAACAACGGGGCATTGATCAAGTTCGGCAGGCTCAAGACCGAAGTCGTGCTGAAGAACGAGGAACTCCTGGCCAAGAAGGCGGTCCTCGCCGAGGACCTCGCCAAGCAGCGAGAGATCCTCGACAAGCTCGCCGCGAAGAAACTGGAGGCCGCCGAGGCCTTCGCAAAGATCGCCGGCAAGTGGAACAACCTCAAGGACCGCGAGAAAGGGCTCGAGGACGCCAACGACCGCATCCGGGCCCACATCCTCGCCTCGCAGAACCCCAACCCGGTCGACCTCGGCCAGTCGTCTCAGGGCTTCATCTGGCCGCTCTGTTGCTCGGTCACCTCTCCCTACGGTCCGAGGTGGGGCTCGATGCACACCGGGATCGACATCGACGGCGTAACCGGCAACCCGATCGTCGCCTCCAAGGGTGGAACCGTGATCCTGGCCGAGTACTACTCCGGCTACGGGAACGCCGTCATCATCGACCACGGTGGCGGCTACAGCACTCTCTACGGCCACATGTCGGCCTTCTCCGTGAGCAACGGCCAGCACGTCAGCCAGGGCCAAGAGGTCGGCAAGGTCGGTTGCACCGGGTCGTGCACCGGCGACCATCTCCACTTCGAGGTCCGGGTCAACGGGAACCCCGTCGACCCCATGCCGTACCTGCCTTAGCGCGGAGCTACTTCTTCGAGCCGGGCCTCCGGTACCCGGTCTTCGGGCGCACCATCCACCATTCGGTGAACGAGCGGCACCGGTCGTCCGCGTCGAGCGTGATCTCCCACAGGTTGTCGTAGACGTTGTCCTCGGATCGGTAGTAGGTCACGCCTCGCACGAACCCCAGATCTCCATCGGTGGCGATGACCTCGTATTCGAACGTGGTCTCCCCCGGTGGATCCTTGCGATCGAGCCACTCCGTTCTGATCCG
>WHTI01000181.1 GCA_009377815.1 Actinomycetota bacterium | reverse complement strand
GACGTCCGTTCTTCTGATCGGCCTCAAGATCCTCGATCAACTCATGCCCTGGGTGCCCTCGACCCCGTTCGGCGATTTCCCCGCCATCGTTGCCGCCCCCCTCGCCGTGGCGGCGACGGTTGGGGTGTCGCTGTTCGGGAAAGGTTCTCAAGCAGACATCTCTGAGTGGTGGCTCCGGGTCCACGGGACCGCCCTCGAGAGGAGACATGCGGTGTTGGGGAAACTGGCTGCTGGCACGGGAGATTCGCCATGAAGCTGGCCCTCTGGGTCACCGGCAGCGCTCTTGCCGCCATGGGGCTTGTGGCGTTCACCGCCCTGACGCCCGGCTCGCCCGTTGCGCTCCTCATCGTGATCGCGGCGGTCAACCTCGGCGCTCTCATGGGCCGACGTCTCACCGGGAAACGTCCCGCGTTCGCGACCAACCAGCGCAAGATGATCTCCTTGGTGGAACAGACCGGTCCGCACCTGCGAATGGGTCTCAACCCCGATACCGCCACCCGCACCGCGCGCCTGTTGCACGACGTGATGCGGCTCGATGCGGTAGGGATCACCGATACCGAGCGAGTCCTCGCGTTCGTGGGGGACGGCTCCGACCATCACCTCGTGGGAGCGTCCGTCGACGAGGGCCTGACCAAGCGGGCGATGGGGACCGGCGAGCTGCGCGTATCGTCGGGCATACCGGCCGAAGAATGCAACGGCAACGCGAGGGGCTGTCCGCTGAACGCGGTGATCGTGGCCCCGCTCGTGTGCGGGGAGCAGGCGGTCGGTGCTCTCAAGGTCTACCATCGGGAACAGGCGACGGCGGGGTTGATCGAGCTCACGCGCGGGCTGGCGGGGATGGTGTCGTTGCAGCTCGAACTCGCTACGGCTCACCGCGAGGCCGAGCTGGCGAAGGCGGTGAAACTCGATGCGTTGCGGGCGCAGATGAACCCGCACTTCCTGTTCAACACGCTGAACACGATCTCGATGAAGGCACGGACCGACCCGGAGGAGGCTCGGCGCCTCCTGGTCAAGCTCTCCGACTTCCTCCGCTACGCGATGAAGCACACAAGCAACACGACTCTGTTCAGCGAGGAGTACTTCTTCGTTCGCACGTACCTGTTCCTCGAGCAGGCCCGGTTTGGTGAACGGCTGAAGGTCCGCTACGACGTCGACCCGCAGTGTCTGTCGGTCCGCGTTCCTCCACTCGTGATCCAGCCGCTCGTCGAGAACGCGGTCAAGCACGGGATCGCGGACAAGACGGAAGGCGGAGCGGTCCAGTTGAAGGCGCGTCTCGAGCCGATCGGCGGCATCCTGCGTATCAAGGTGTCCGACAATGGGGTCGGGATGGCCACCGAGGAGGTCGACGGCCTGTTCTCGGGGGGGTCTGAGGAGGTCAGCGCGCTGGCCAACATCGACGAACGGTTGAGTCGCATGTACGGGGGTGGAGCTTCGCTCGATGTCTCCTCGGTTCCGGGACGGGGGACCGAGGTGTCACTGAGTTTGCCGATCGGATAGGGGGGATCACGTGGAGATGGAGACGAAGTTGCGAGCCTTGATCGTGGACGACGAGTACCCCGCGAGGGAGGAACTGCGTTATCTCTTGCGTACCTTCGAGGAGGTCGAGGTCGTCGGCGAGGCGGCGGATGCCGCCGAGGCTCTGAAACTGATCGAGAGCATCAACTACGACGTCTGTTTCATCGACATCAAGATGCCGGGGCGCTCGGGCCTCGATCTCGTTAAGGAGATCTCCCGGGGGCCGAACCATCCCGCCGTGGTGTTCGTCACCGCCTATCCGGATCACGCGGTCGATGCCTTCGACCTCGATGCCGCCGACTACCTCGTCAAGCCGTTCGACGAGGCGAGGCTCACGCGGGCGCTCGAGCGGATCCTCGAGCGGGGAACGCAGGAGTCACATCCGGCGGTCGCGGGGGCCTCATCGGAGCAGGACTTCGACAAGATCGCGGTCCCCGGTCACGACCGCACCGTCCTGCTCGACGTGAAAGATGTCGTCTATGCGGTAGCGGCCAACGGGTACTCGCACCTGGTCACCGCGTCGGGCCGTCATCTCGTGTCGCAATCGCTGCTCGAGCTGGAACGCAGGCTGGGGGAGCGTGGGTTCTTCCGGGCCCATCGCGCCTATCTGATCAACCTCAGCAAGGCGAAGGAGATCGTGCCGGACTTCGCCGGCGCCTTGCAGGTGGTGATGGAGAACGACGATCGTGTTCCAGTGTCGCGCCGTCAGGCGCGTGCCCTGAAGAGCTTCCTCGGGCTGTAGCGCCTTAGGTGCTGATCGTTACCGGAGGGCTGGTTCCGGCTTCGGCTTCGGTCGGGACGCGCTCCCGAGGCCCTTGCTCTCGATGTAGTCGAAGAACGCCTCGAGACATGCGGGATCGAACTGCGTCCCGCGTCCCTCGGCCATGATCTCTAGGGCCCGGTCCGCTTCGAACGCGGGACGGTAGGCACGGTTCGAGGTCAGAGCGTCCCACACGTCGGCGACCGCAACGATGCGGGCGTTGAGCGGGATCTCGTCGCTGGCCAGTCCGTCGGGGTAGCCGGCGCCGTCGATCCGTTCGTGGTGGTGACGGACGACCTCGAGGACCTCGTTCAATGAACGGGCTTGACGCGCGATCTCCCACCCGATGACCGGGTGCTCCTGGACGAGGAGTCGTTCCTCGGTCGTGAGTGACCCCGGCTTGTGGATGATGTGGTCCGGGATCCCGATCTTGCCGATGTCGTGCAGCTCGGCGCCCCACACCAGTCGCCTTAGCTCGTCGGAGGGAAGTCCGAGGCGCTGACCGATCGCCGCCGCGGTTTCGGTCACTCGGTGTGAGTGACCGCTGGTGTACGAGTCACGCGCTTCGACCGCGGCAACGAGTGTCCGCAACGCCTCCGGGTACCCGCGCGCGATGTGATCGAGTGGGTCGTGACGGAACGCATGTTGGAGCGAGTCCTTCTCTCGCGTGCGGAGGAAACCGGCGACGACCGCGTACACGGCGCTGCCGAAGCCCATCAGAAGGAGAGCGTGATAGTCCCACCACGAGATCCGCCACACGGCGCCGAAACGGAGTGACATCAGAGCCTCTGCCCCCAGCCAGCAGGCCAGTGCGAGAGCCAGGACGACCGCGTCATTGCTGAGTCGCCAGCGACGCCAGTGGACGAAGCCGACACCGATCAGCGTGGCTCCGGCCAGCAGCCGGAGCAGGTCGATCATCGCGTTCTCGGTCGAGGTCGGGCCGCTGGGGGCAGGTTCGTCCCCGGCCGCCGTTGGCGTGGTGCCGGTGGTTGCGGTGTGGGAGTGCTCGTCCGACACGCCGGGCTCGGCCTCGGCTCCGTACGAGTTCCCGGCTCCGTACGAGTTCCCCGCTCCGTACGAGTCGCCGGTTCCGGTCGATCCGGAGGCGTCGTCCTCGGTTGCGGTCGCGGCCGCGGTGGCCTGGGTCGGGGATCCATTACGGGTTGACATGACCACCGATCCGAGTGCGAGGGTGAGGATCACGGTGGGGATCGTCAATGACAGCCACGGGTGACGGGCGACCACTGGGGCGAATCGTCGGGTCACCGGCAGGACCGCCATGAGTTGGGAGAGGGCGAAGGCGGCGATGGCGAAGTTTGGCAGTCGGCCGACCCATCCGTTCGGTCCGACCCCAGCAACGCCTGGGGTCACCAGTCCGTGCGCCAGCATGATCATCCCGAGTGCGAGACATCCGAGCGCCACGAACACGAGGGCTGCGTCGCGGGATCGTCCGGCAGCCACCCCGGCGATCAAGGCGATGCCGACGGCACATGCCGCGATGGCACTTACGACCACGAGATGGAAGTTGGCCGACATGAAGACCTTGTCGAGCCCGGGGAACGAGCGCAGGATCACGAATAGGAAGATGGGCGTGGCCAAGGCCACGATCGCGAGCAGGGACATCCCGCGGCGGCGTGCCGTGAAGTCAGACCGAACTCTCAGTCCCATGGTGCAGCCTTCTCTCCGACTTGATGTCCCCCCAGGGGCCCACCTCTACTGGTTCGGCAGCCCTCCTTGCCCGCTTTAGTCGGATTGCCCGCCTCCCGCCTAGGTTTATTTACTTAGAGACGGTCGAGGAACCCCTCGACGGTCCTCACGAACCGCTCCGGCTCCTCGATGTGGGTCGAGTGGCTCGCCCCCTCGAACAGCACCCATTCGGAGCCCGGGATCCGATCGGCGACCGCCTTGACCACCTTCGGGGTCGCCTCGTCGAACTCGCCCGAGATGAGGAGCGTCGGGATGTCGATCTCCGGGAGCCGGTCGGTGATGTCCCAGTTCTTGAGGCTCCCGATGCAGTGGAACTCGCTCGGCCCGTTCATCGTGTGATAAACGGTCGGGTCCTCTTCCATCTTGGCGAACGCGCGATCCATGCACTCGGGCCACGGCACCCGGCAGAGGTGACGCTTGTAGAAGACCATCACCGCGGCCTCGTAATCGGGATCGTCGGTCGTTCCGTCGGCTTCGTGGCGAAGGAGGGTCTCTTGGACTTCCGCTGGGAGGTCTGAGCGCAGCAGGTTCGCCTCCTCGACCCACACGGGGATGCTGGCGGGCGAGTTCGCGACGACCATGCCCTTCAGCCCATCGGGATGATCGAGCGCATGTTCCATGGCGAGCATCCCGCCCCACGATTGGCCCAGCAATGTGTAGGCGCTCGCGATGCCGAGGTGCTCGAGCAGTCCGGTGAGCTCACGCTTGAAGAGGTCGACCGTCCAGAAGTCGGCCGGGGCAT
>WHTI01000462.1 GCA_009377815.1 Actinomycetota bacterium | reverse complement strand
GATGACCACCCCTGCAGACGCGGCCTGCTACACACTGCGCGCGCTCGCCGAGCGCTACCACGACCTCGACATGGAGACCCGGCTGCACGAGCGCGTCCTGACCACCCTCACCACCCGCGCCGCACCGGCCCTGACCAGCCTGTTCGGCATCGCCGAGGACTCCGCCGCCGAGCTGCTGCTGGTCGTCGGCGACAACCCCGAGCGCATCCGCAGCGAGGCTGCCCTGGCCAAGCTCTGCGGCGCTTGCCCCATCCCCGCCTCCTCCGGGAAGACCTCCCGCCATCGGCTCAACCGCGGCGGTCACCGCCAAGCCAACGCCGCCCTACATCGCATCCTGGTGGTCCGTATGCGATTCCACGAACCCACCATCACATACGTCAACCGACGCACCTCACAAGGAAACACCAAAAAGGAGATTCTCCGCTGCCTGAAGCGGCTGTTGATACGCGAAATCTACCAGATGTTGGTTGCACCATACAAGACAGAAACATCTTACGCTGCCGCTTGACAACTATAGGAGCATCAACGCGGTAGCTCCACAGGCGATGTGTGTGTCGAGGTGTCTGGTGGAATGGACTCCGCAGTCGTCGCTTCGACGATCGCGGAGAGCGCAGGACCGCGAGTGAGGTCGTGTGGAATATCCATCGGTGGGCCCGCAGGCGATCAGCAGAAGCGGCGGCGCACCGAATTGGTCGAGAGGCTGGGAGGACGAGATGTGACAATCGACGCCCTCGATCACACTCCCTTCCATCTGCTGAGCCCCCGCCGCTCAGGAGTGCCCTTCTCCGCCGAGGACGAACCGTACTCCGAAGCGTTGACGGCCGAGCTGATGGCCGCACGGCCGCGGGGAGCACGTATCGTCCTGACAGGGATAGGTGGGGACGAGCTGATGGCCGAGCCTCGGCCGACTGGGCCTGCGGTCAGGGCCCCGGCAAAGTCGTGAGTTGCGGCGTGTCGGCGGTCTGACACGCCGGTGATGAGGTAGTGGCGGCGCGGACACGGCGCCACTGGTGATCATGACGGTTCCCACACCCACACGATCACCGGAGTGACTGCCGTGTC
>WHTI01000148.1 GCA_009377815.1 Actinomycetota bacterium | reverse complement strand
ACGCTCCCGCACGCGACCGGCCCGGTCTCCTTCGCCCTCGACATCGACCGGGGAGAGGAGTGGTGGGGGCGCACGCTCAACGTCCAGATCCTCCGATCCGGCAGCTTCATGCCCACGATCGTCGATGCCTTCGAGATCACGGTCCCGACCCCCGACGAGCCGGTCATCAACTTCACGCGCGACATCAGCCGCGATGACGGCGACTGGGTGATCCTGCGGATCACCGATCCGGAGGCGCCGGCCGATGCCCGAGCGACCGGCGAGTGGACCTCGCTCGGCAACGCGATCGCCTACACGAGCCCGTTCTTCCTGGCCTGAAACCAGTCCTAAAGAGGTGTCTCACGGGCGCCGAGGTATTCAGCAACACGGTGCCTGGAGGACGCAACCGACGGCTAACTCTAAGACCGATGCTGAGGATGTAGACCGAAGCGTGATGACCTAGTCGATCGCCAGGCTCGTCCTCTTAAGCTGGCCTGACCAGCCATCGAGTTGGCCTCCAGGCACTGTTCCCTTCCTTGCCCCGAGCGGGGGTCCGGTCGTCTGCCCGGCCGTACCGTAGATAGGACCTTCGGGCAAAACGGCTAAAAAGAGTTGTAAACGTCATAAAATCCTTGCGACAAACCGTGCAAGAACCCTAGAATCCTCCCTAAATCTCTGGGTGCCTTGGGGGGACGAAAGGGTGAATGCCGCAGCACCATGCTCGGCATCCTTGCGCGCTCGTTACCTCCAGCCACCCCCGATGAGAGGGGGATCTAGAAGGTGGTGACCAGTAGGAGAACAGCAATGGTGCTGGGGGGCCTCGCGCTCGCCGCGCTCATGGTTGCTGCAGTCTCGGGGGCATCGGCAGGATCGTCCGCCCCGGACTCGATGCAGCCGCATCGTGGAGGCAAGGCTCCGCTGCTCGGCACGAAGGTGCCGGGCGCGATCAAGGGTCGCTACATCGTCGTCTTCGACAAGTCTGTATCGGGCAAGTCGTTGAAGTCCGCCGGTCGGAACGTTCAGGCCCAGGGGGGCCAGATCCACTACCGCTACAACAGCGCCATCAAGGGATTCGCCGCGACGCTTTCGAAGCAGCAAGTGGAGTCTCTCCGCAAGGACTCGCGGGTTTCCTTCATCGAGGCAGACCACAGGATCAGGCTCTCGGCGACGCAGTCTCCGGCGACCTGGGGCCTCGACCGCATCGACCAGCGGGCTCTTCCTCTCTCCAACAGCTACACCTACAACGTGACCGGCGCCGGAGTGAAGGCATACATCATCGACACCGGCATGCGCCTCACTCACAACGAGTTCGGGGGCCGGGCGGTCAGCGGCTACGACGCCATCGATGGTGGCTCGGCCGATGACTGCAACGGACACGGAACGCACGTCGCAGGCACCGTCGGCGGGAGCACCTACGGCGTTGCCAAGGGCGTGAGCCTTGTGGCCGTCCGCGTGCTCAACTGCGCGGGCAGTGGGACCAATTCGCAGGTCATCGCCGGCATCAACTGGGTCACGAGCGACCACGCTGCGGGACAGCCGGCGGTTGCGAACATGAGCCTCGGTGGCGGCGCGAGCTCCGCGATCGACACCGCGGTGAGCAACTCGATCGCCGACGGCGTGACCTACGCGGTGGCCGCAGGCAACGACAACGCCAATGCGTGCAACGGTTCGCCGTCACGGGTTGCCAGCGCGATCACGGTCGGATCGACCACATCGACCGACGCCCGCTCCTCGTTCTCCAACTACGGGACCTGTCTCGACATCTTCGCTCCCGGCTCGAGCATCACCTCGTCGTGGTACACGAGCAACACGGCGACCAACACGATCAGCGGTACCTCGATGGCCACGCCGCACGTCACCGGTGTCGCGGCACTGGCCCTACAGGCCAGCCCAGGCGCCTCCCCTGCGACGGTCACGAACACGATCGTCTCGACCGCGACCACGAACGTGGTGGGGTCGCCCGGTAGCGGTTCACCGAACCGGCTGCTGTACTCGTTGCTGTCCGCGAACCCGAACCCCGACCCGACCCCGACACCCACGCCCACGAATCCGCCAACGTCGTGCTCGGGCACGACCTACACGGGTTCGCTCTCGGGCACGGGTGACTACGACATCCACCCGAACGGGAACTACTTCCAGACGACCACCTCAGGTACCCACAATGGGTGTCTGGTCGGTCCGGCGGGGGTCGACTTCGATCTCTACCTCTACCGCTGGAACGGCTACTCATGGTCGCTGGTGGCCCAGGGCATCGGTTCGACCGCGACGGAAACCGTCACCTACAGCGGCAGCGCCGGCTACTACTACTGGGAGGTCGACTCCTACACCGGCAGCGGGAGCTACACCTTCACGTTGCAGCGACCTAACTAGATAGAACGTCGGATGCGGAGGGGGCGGGATTCCCCGCCCCCTCCCTCTCTTTCTTGGGCCTGGTCTAGACCCCCGATGCTCCCAACAAGGGAGTCCGTCTGTTGTATGTGAGGGCAATGTTAACTAGAGTGGTCAGATGAGCCAGACAGGTATCGAGTGGACCGACTCAACCTGGAACCCCACTACTGGATGCCGAAAGGTTTCTCCGGGTTGTGATCATTGCTATGCAGCCACACTTGCTAAGCGACTAAAGGCCATGGGGAGTACCCGATACCAAACGGACGGTCCCGACGGTGAAGGATTTGGGCTGGCTCTTCATCCGGACAAGATTGAAGAACCGCTGAAGTGGAAACGGCCCCGAAGAGTATTTGTGAACTCGATGAGCGACCTCTTTCATCCAGGCATTCCCAGCTCGTTCCTTGACCGCGTTTTTGAGGTCATGGCGGCTTGCCCTCAGCATCAGTTTCAGATTCTCACTAAGCGGCCGACGCGGATGGCTCGAGAGGTGTCTCGCCTAGAAGACAAGTTCGGGGGCGTGCTCAAGAATGTCTGGCTTGGGACGTCCGTGGAGGACCAGGAATGGGCAGGAAAGCGCGTGCCACACCTTCTCAATACCCCAGCAGCAGTGCGGTTTCTTTCTTGCGAGCCTCTATTGGGGGAGGTTGATCTAAGCCCCTGGCTTGATCCAGATAGCCTGCATTGGGTGATCGTAGGAGGCGAGTCAGGTCCCCAGCACCGGCCAGTCGCCATCGAGTGGATTCGAGCCATCCGGGATCAATGCCTCGATGCTGGTATTCCGTTCTTCTTCAAGCAGTGGGGTGGTCGGACGCCCAAAGCGAATGGTCGCGAGCTTGATAGCCAGTTGTGGGATGAGATGCCTATCCCTCTAGATCCAGACCCAAGTCAAAGGCGGCTTGGTGAACGGGCTTGGGGGGCATGACGGCGTCGCCGTAGGCAGCGCTCATGAGGGCAGGGGCGCGGTAATGATCGCTGGCATGAATCATGTAGTACGCCACCCGGCCTTCGCCTTCGCTCTTCTCATAGATTGCATAGGGCTTTGCGTAGCCGTATCCCAGTTCCCCCGTGAACCGATCGGCCATCAGTTGTGCTCGATCGGTTCCCGAAAGAGAGGGAAGGTCCCGCCAGTCAGGGCGACCCCACCACGCTTCGACTCGCTGCTCTCCGGCTACGGACTTGATTCCACCGAAAGCCTGGTAGATCCACCACTCAGCTAGGAAATAGAAGATCTCGATCTTATTTTTCGAGTCCGCCTTGAATCGAGCAAGCGCTTTGACAGTTGCCCACTCACATTCAAATGTGCGCTGGTCAAGAAGACAGAAAGTGGCCTCTTTCTCACCGATATTCTCAGGTTGGAGGAGGCTATGAACGACCAAATTGAAATCGCCGGGGAGGATCTGGATATCCAATTTGGGATGGGCCAAAGCCAAGTCCTTCAGATGACCGAGCTTGGAAATGTCTTGGTCGCAGAGAAAGAAATGACGAAGCCACAAAGGTTCTAAGTCAAGCACTAGGGCAGCCGCCCAAGCGTCAAGCTTGGTCGAATCTTGTGGTCCAGCAAAACCGTCGATGTATGTGCCGTGCTTCGTCACGAGCTGAAAGTAATAGATGTAGCGGCTAATCAAACGTGCTTTGTTCTGAGTCCAGATCCTCTCCTTTGAGGTCTTTGATTTGTCGGCCATTTTGGCGGGTCCAGGATCGAATAGCTGACCCTCAGTCCAGTCTTTGCGCGGCATAGGACGAACCTAAACCCCGCGTCCCCAACTACGTCGATTGCTAATGATTGCCAAGCATGTCAACCCCGGCATTCAGGCCAGCCAAATCAACAAGGGAGCCAGCCAAATCAACAAGGCACTCTAAGTAGTCTTAGAGTCGAATGCGGTCTACAATATGGAAGAGAACCGAATAATTGTTTGGTTTTCAATGAAGAAGGCCCCTGGGGCTAACTGCCCGCATTAACAGTGCGGCGTTACGCCCCGGGGGGCCTTCCGGTTTGGCCCCCCGCTATCTAAACGGCGTTTTGGCGCCTACCGCATTGACTGTGCGGGTCACCAGCGTTTCGTCTCAAGGCGGACTTCGGGTGCCAGAGGTCCATTGTACCGCGGCGGCATCGGAAGTGGCTGGGTGATCGCGAATATTCGACGTTCCAGCGTGCGAAGTCGAACTCGCGCGCTGCTCGACTTGAGGAGGTCCGATGAGTGACGTCAGGATCAAGCGGTTCGACGACGCCGACCGATCGGTCGAGCTCGTCAAGGGGCTGCTCGAGGTCATCGAGATCGGCGGGATGGCGCTCGGGCGCGCGGAGTACGAGCCCGGGTGGCGGTGGTCGCGCGATGTCGCCGGGGACGAGAGCGGACAGACGTTGTGCCAGGCATCGCACGTCGGGATCGTGCTTGCCGGTGAGAACAAGGTGACGATGGCGGACGGGACGGTGCACATGATGCGTCCCGGGGACGTCTTCGAGGTCGGTCCGGGCCACGACTCCGAGGTCGTGGGCGACGTGCCCTACGTCTCGATCCACCTCAAGGGTATCGAGGAGTACATCGAGGGGACCTGAGGGTCAGCGGCCGACGAGCGACGCGAACACGACGATGTTGTCGAGGTAGTGACCGGTCGACTCGTCGAAGGCACCTCCACAGGTGACTATCCGCAGTCCCGCGTAGTCGATGTTCCCGTACACGAGCTTCGTCGGGAAGTCGTTCTTGGAGTACCGGCGGACCTCATCAACGATGAAGACCGCGATCGAATCGTCCTCCCGGGTGACCGTCACGCGGTCGCCGCGCTTCATCTCGCCAAGGCGGAAGAACACCGACGGTCCGTTGGAAGCCGAGTCGACGTGACCCAGGAGGATCGCCGGTCCAAGCTCGCCGGGGGTGGGGGAGTAGCGGTACCACGCAGCGGTGTCGTAGAGGGGCCCGGGGGCCGGTGTCTCCATGGCGCCCGAACCGGTTCTGCCGAGGTGCTGGATATCCGAGTGCACTCCGATGGCCGGGATGTCGAGGACGGAGGGCTTCGAAGCTGGGAGGGTCACGATCGGTCGAGCCATGGTCAGCCGCGAGCCGATGAAGACCCCGACTCTCGCCATCGCGATCGCGGACCCTCTGCTCGTCGATGGTTGCGGGATCTCACGTTGAGATGCGAGCGACACGCCGATGAGTCCCAGCCCGGAGAACAGCAAGACCGCGGCGATGTCCGTGGCGATCAAGCCACGGACACCCCGCTTGGCGGTCTTCGGTACTTGGATCGATCGGTCAGGCATCGTTGCCGGCTCGGCGGCGAAGAACGTAGGTCGGTACCGCAGCCATCATCAAGACGAGACCTAAGAGCATCATCGTCCCGTTCTCGAAGCCGTTGGTCGATCCGCCACCGGTCTCGGCTCCACCTTCGGGGACCTGGGTGACCTGATTCGTCGAGGAGTCGTTCGGGTTGTCGGTGTCCTCATCCGGCGGACCTCCACCGCCGCCACCGTCGGTGGTGGTTGGGCTCGGAGTCGGCGTCGGGGAAGGTCCCGGGCCCGGCCCTGGTCCCGTGATGACGTTGGTGATGCCGGTGCGGCAAGTGACTGTTGCGCCTCCGCCGTTACCGGAGCCGACGCACTGGTTAACCGTGACGGTCAATGCCGCTGCCGTGGTCGAGTCGGAATCGACCGAACACTGCACGCGAACCGTGCCTCCGCCTCCGTTGCCGGAGCTGTTGCATTGAGTGACCGTGGCGCCGGAGGTGGTGGCGGGGAAGGGGTCGCACAGGATCGTCGGCTCGGTGCCTCCGCCGGTGCCGGCATCGTTGCACTGATTGACCGTGGCCGCGGTCGGAGTCTCGGTTCCTACGATGTTGTTGACCACATCGACGGTACAGAGAACAGTTCCACCGCCGCCGTTGCCGGACCCGTTGCACTGGGTCACCGATGTCACGACATCGGCTGAGCTAGTCGTTGAGGTGGTGCAGGTCAAGGTCGGGGGGTCGTTGGCCGCGCCGTGGCACTCGGTGAGCGTAACGGTCGAGCTGCGGTCTGGTCCATCGATGTTGTTGGTGATCACGTAGTGACACTCGATGGCCTGGCCCCCGACGTTGTCGAGACCGTTGCACTGGTTGAGGGCAACGTCGGCTTTGGCGGTCGGCGCTACCGAAACAAAGAACATAGAGATGAGTGAAACCGCGAAGATAAGTGCCAAGGCCATGGTTGGCCTCTTGAGGCTGAGTGAGTGCTGCATTCCTGACCTGCTCTATGCGGACGTGTGTCCGGAAGATGGAACGTGGAAGTTGCCTAGATATCGCTGCGGGACGGTGCGGCTCCTCCCGTCCACCACTCCGCGATGCCCTCAGGCATGTAGTAGCGCATGACGCCGTCTTTCCCCTGACGTGTCCTTACGGGCCATACTTTGTTGCCGAACAACTTCCGGGAGACCTTGCTGATCGCTCCCAGCTCCGAACGAACCTGTGTGTCGGTCGAAGAGGAGTGCGCGAGGAACTCTCGGTAGTTGACCTCGACGCCGGCGTTGTCGGCCGCGTACTGGAGCAGTTCCATCGCCGCGGGATAGATGTAGATCTCCCGTTTGAACTGCTCGAGCATCGAAGCGGTCCAGGAGCCCTGCCGGAAGTCGATGTAGATGCTT
>WHTI01000209.1 GCA_009377815.1 Actinomycetota bacterium | reverse complement strand
GGCACCCCGGAAGCCGACATTGCAGACGTAGGCGTTCCCGAAGAACTCGCTGGAGTCCGCATTGTCCACCCAGAGGTGCTCCTTGTCGGAGAAGAGCGCCGAGTTCTGCCTGGTTACGATCACCGGGTCGAACCACGCGTCTTTATCGCCCGCGAGCGCGTCGTCGAGCCGGTTGCCCGGCCCGGTGACGTCGAGGCGCGACACGCCGATAGCGCCCGAGCCCCTAAACCCCTGGTCGGTGCCCGGGAAGTTCGTGGTGATGTTGGAGTAGTAGAGGCGCGAGCCCGCGTCCCAGCTGAACTCGCCGCTTGCGTCCATGCGCGGGCCGAAGGCGAGCTCGGGGTCCCCGTTCGACACTAGACCCAGCTCGCGATAGTTCGGGAGGGTGCCGATCGGACCGTCCTCCTCGGGGACGCACTCATCGTCCTCGACGTCGGGATCCGGATCGCCTACACAGTTGCGGGCCGAGAAGCCCGTGTAGGTCGGCTGAACCCACGAGTCGCCTCCGTTCGTCGAGAACTGGATCCCCGACACGCCCACACCGGGAGTGAACGGGCACGTCGTAGGATCGCCCGCGTTGCACCGCTCCATGTCGATGTTGTCGTTGGCCCCCGCCGCAAGGATGTTGGGCGCGCTCGCGTTCACGGCAACGCCGGGTTCGTTCTGCTTGTTGCCGGAGAAGAACCTGTCGTCACTGCCAACCGTGACCTCGGTGTTAGTCTCCTGTGCAGAGACAGGGCCGCTCGTGATGTAAGCGGCGAGTAACGCGGATAGTGCGAGCAACGCACCTATGCGTCTCATATGTCCCCCTCCTTAGGTCGTGCTTTCCTCCGCCCTAAGACATCCGCGGCGGCGGTCGTAAGCATCCCACGGACGCCCACCTACCAGCCAGTCACGGATCCCCGCCGCCGTCCGTTCAACCCGGGGCCGGGTTCTCGGGCTGGCGGGGCCCGCCCGCCGCGCGTAGGGCGTTCTCTCCGAAACGAGGCGGTTCCGGCCCTATCCTTCCTCCATGGCCGTCGTCGCCCAGCCCCTCACATACTCCAGGTCCAGGGGCCGATGGATCATCGCCGCGACGGTCTGATCGCCTTCCTCGACTC
The DNA here is from genome assembly GCA_009377815.1 of Actinomycetota bacterium. GTDB lineage: Bacteria > Actinomycetota > CADDZG01 > CADDZG01 > WHSQ01 > WHTI01. The sequence goes on along the minus strand of WHTI01000209.1, from coordinate 2,688 downwards.
GACGGTGGTAAACGTCGCGCTCCCCCTGTGTGGAGGCCTGATCTCGTACCTCCTCATCCGCAAGCAGAAGCCGAAGCGGGTCCACGTTCCCTCGTCGAATCGCCAGCGCTCAGTCCGTGGCCGCTGCGTTGGAGAAGGGCGCTTTCGCGGTCGATGGGCTGGCCTCGGCGAGGCTGGAAGCCTGAAGCGTTGACGCGAGAAGACGTCGATCTCAGGACCTGGTCCTGGTCCAACCGCCCCTGGAGTGAACGTCCAGCCGTGACCCGGAGCCCAGCTCGCCGCGGCATCCAGTTGGGCGCATAGTTCGACATCCTTGGGCAGGGAGCGGGGCTTGAACAACGAGCCTTCTCACAGGGCATCCCCCGAGGCCTGCAGCTCCGGGAGCAGGTTTGAATAGCATCCACTTGGGGCCACAGCCACCCAACGCAATCCACCTTTGCGTGCATGGTGACCGGCTGGCACGGAGCCGGCGCCGGGAGCTAACCGGGGACACTCGTACGGCTCAGGGAAGCGCCGGCTCGTGCGGCTCTTCGTCGGTCCAGCCGATCTCCAAGATCAGCGCGTTGCTAACCGGCTCAGAGTCTTCGCCGACATACGCCTGGCTGGCCAGCACATGCGAGGTATCCGGGTCGATGATCAGCTTGCGGGTGAGTGTCCCCCCTCTGTGCGAACCACCCCCGGGCACGACATGAACGGTGGCCCCATCGCCGACGTCGATCAGGATGCCGACGCCGGAGCGGCCGAGCTCGTCCTTGGTCGGGCCGGTGCTTCTGACGTTTGGCATCTCGGCGAGCGCGCGGAAGGCGGCCGCACGAACACCGGGCGGCGCCGGTACGTCCACGAGCAGGTTGACCAGCACCTCGGCCACGTTGAGGTCGATCACGCCGGCAGATGCCGACGGGTCGAGATCGTCTTCGACCGCATCGACCACCCAGCCCTGCAGCGCCTCCGGGTCATCCGGCAGCTCCTGGAGCTGCGCGAAGGTCAGCTCACGGCCCTCGGCCACGATGAAGGAGTCCACCCCCACCCGTGTGAGGGACGCCGAGCCGGGCGCGGTGTGCAAGCAGATGGGCTGGGGCGGCTCCGTGTCCGTGTTCCCCATGCACCATTTGCTCGGCGAGCCGTCCCGCCGCCACGCCGCTTCGTCCTCTGGGGTCTTCGGCGTCACCCACCTGCGCTCACCCCACCAGGTCTGGCCGTTGCGCTTGGTCCACAGCTCGGTGACCGAATGCACCTCGACTGTGTAGCGGTTGTCACCGCGCCCGAGCTCCCGCGGCCACGTCGTCGTAGACGACGAACTCACGTGCCAGTAGGCGCCGCTCGTCGGCTCCGACTCGGCGCTGACGGCCGCCGCGAGCAGCACATCTTGAGCCGATCCGGGGGCCACGGGAGGTCCCCCGTCCCCCGGGGAGGTACCCACCCCGGGGGCGAGCGTTGTCACCGCCAGCACCGTGGCAACCAGGGCCCCGGTCAGACCCAGCGCCAGGGAGCGGCGAAGGCCCACTCGCCCGGTCCTGGGGATCAGACGCTCGACGCGGCTCCTACGGCCACCGTGAGCCGCCGTGGCCAGGAGCCGCTCTCGGCCCTCGGCCTCAACGTGAGGTTCCGGCGGAGCCTCGTCCAGCAACCGGCGGGTCATCGAAATCTCATCCATTGCTTTCCTCCTCGAGATCGAGCGTCGGATCGATTCCCAACGCGTTGCGCAGCTTCTTCCGGGCTCGGTGCAACCGTGAGCCCACCGTCCCGTACGGGATATCCAGCGCGAGCGCGACCTCTTGGTGACTCAGATCGCTGATCGCAACGAGCAGCAGTACGTCGCGGTCGCCGCGGCTGAGGTCGACGAGAGCGGAGGCCAGCCAACCACCAAGACGTTCGGCCGTCACCGCGTCTGCGATCCGGTCGTCGTAACTCTCCGAGTCCTGCGGTCGCCGCCCGGCACGAGCCAGCGCCCGGTACCTCCGCGTTTCCTCCCGTCGATGCCGGCCGATAAGGGTCGTGGCGATGCCGTACAGCCAGGGCCTTACGCTCCCCCGCTCCGGGTCGAAACGATCTCGCTTGCGGAAGGCGACGAGGAAGGTCTCGGCCGCGAGATCATCGGCGACGTCCCGTCCAAGTCGTCCCGACACGTACCGGTAGATCTCGACGAAATACCTGTCGTAGATCGCCGCGAACTGGTCGGGCTCGCGCACGGACCGAGCGAACAACGCGGCGGCGTCGAGTCGACCATCGACGGCACCGAGCGTCCTCGTCATACGGAAGTTCTGTTCATACGCAATCTTCTCCCAGGGCGGGACGGACGGTCACCTGTAATCCGTCGGAGCCCTCGATTGCTTTCACGAGAAGAAGATCATCGGTTCGTGGCGAATGAACCCCTACCGGTCGCTCGCCGACCTTATCTCCGGCACCAATCGCTCCCACTGGTTGGTCACCGGATCGAACAGGGCTCCGTCGCCGTGACTCATGCGCCAGGCCTCGGTTCCGCCGAACACCAGGAGCTTGGTTCCGGTCCACAAGGCACCGTGAAGGAAGCGCGCACCCACGGGGGCTCGAGGGATCCGGCGCCACGAGTCGAGAGCCGGGTCGTACGCGGCTCCGTCTCGGAACGAGCGGTGATAGTTGTACCCGCCGAAGAACACGACCTCTGAACCGGTCCACGTCGCCGAGTGGTAGTGCCTGCCTTTGAGCGGT
>WHTI01000186.1 GCA_009377815.1 Actinomycetota bacterium | reverse complement strand
GAGCCCGGCCATGATCCGCTTGGCCTCGGCCTCGAGCGAATACCCGCCCAGGGACTCGAAGCGGTGCTGCAAGCGTCCGTACTCCTCGATCAAAGCGTCCTGCTCCGGGCCCGCAGGGGTCTCGGCGATCTCGTGCCCGAGAACCTCAAGCCGGTGGCCGGTCTGGGTCGCCTCGGAGCCCACGCTCAGGACCTCTTCCAGCACCGAGCGACCCCGCAGGGCGTCGGTCTCCTGCTCCAGATAGCCGACGATCGCCCCGGCGAGCACCTTCACGACCCCCTCGTCGGGGGCCTGCCCCCCGGCGATCATCTCGAGGAGCGTGGTCTTCCCGGTCCCGTTGGGCCCCACGATCGCCACCCGGTCCCGGGCCGCGATGAAGAGTTCGGCGTCCGAGAAGAGGTCGCGCGAGCCGAAACCCTTGGTGAGACTAGAGACAGTGATCATGGGGCCGAGGATAGAAGAGGATGGAGCCCTACCTGGTCGTATGCCGGACAGTCAGGAGGGCCCGATGAAGAAACTGCTCGCCGAATTCAAAGCCTTCGCCTTCAAGGGCAACGTCGTCGAACTTGCCGTGGCGGTGATCCTCGGTCTCGCCTTCAACACCGTCGTGCAGTCGTTGACCAACGACGTCCTGATGAATGTCGTCGCCGGCATCTTCGGGCAGCCGGATTTCTCGAGCCTGACGTTCGGACTCGGCGACGCCACGATCTACTACGGCGCGTTTCTGAACTCTGTCGTGAACTTCCTGTTGGTTGCGGCTGTGTTGTTCTTCGTCATCAAGGCGATCAACAAGGCGCTCCGGCCCAGGGGAGCACCCGAGGAGGCGCCCTCGACGAGGGAGTGCCCCTACTGCAAGTCGGTGATCCCGATCACGGCAACGCGTTGCAGCGCGTGCACGAGCGAAGTAGAACCGCTCGCACCGAGATAGCCTTGACGAGGTGCATGAATGGACTCAGGCATGCAGGGTGGGCCGGTAGATGAGCTCTTGGGTGTGGCCGTCGAGCGTCCGGCTCACGATCAGCTCGAGGTCGAAGTCGGCCGCACCCCCGAAGATCGGGTCCTCCCCGGTCTGACCGCAGATCACCGGGAAGAGCGTCACCTGGACGCGGTCGACCAGACCGGCGGCCATCAGCGCCCGGTTCAACGACAGGCTGCCGTGCGAGCGCAACGGCACTTCGGACTCCTCCTTGAGCCGGTCGACGATGTCGACGGCGTCGCCGCTCACGACGGTCGCGTCCGGCCAGTCGAGGGGTTCTTGCAGCGTGGTCGACACCACCGTTGCCGGCAGGCTCCTCATCCGCATGACCCATGGGTCACGCACCTCGGCCCCCTCGGTGCTCGAGGCCAGCATCTGCGCGTGCGCCCGATAGGTGTTGGCCCCGAAGACCATCCGCTGCTCCTGGTCGTACAAGGCGAGGCGGTGGTCGAGAAACTCGGGGCCTTGCTTGCCCCAGTAGCCGCCCCAGTCGCCGCTGTGGGCGCCGAAGCCGTCGAGGCTGGAAAAGATGTCGAAGGTGTAGGTAGCGGTCATGTCGTCCTCCTCGCGTGCGTCTTGATCGGTATTGGTAAGACTGGGAACCACTGCAAAACTCATCGCCGTTGGACTCGGTTCTGGTGTCTCGCACGACCCTCTGCCGACTAGGAGCCGGTGAAGTTCGCGTCGCGCTTCTCCATGAACGCGGAGATCGCTTCGGCGAAGTCGGCGGTGGCGAACATCTCCTTCTGAGCGCGGGCTTCGCCGTCCATGCCGTCGTCGAGCGGGACGCGCCCGGCGAGGTCGACCAGTTCTTTGACCCGGCGAGCCGCGAGCGGGGGCCCGGACGCGATCGCATCGGCGAGTTCGTCTGTCGCGCGCTCGAGTTCAGCGGCGGGAACCACGACCTCGGCAAGGCGGCGGCGATGAGCTTCGAGCCCATCGATACGCTCCCCGAGCCAGATCATCTTCTTGGCGAGTGCGGGACCGACCAGCAGGGGCAACCTCTGGGTCCCTCCGAGATCGGGAACGAGGCCGAAGCGCCGCTCGAGGATGCCGAGCGAGGCGTCCTCGGCCACGACGCGCAGGTCGCACGCAAGGGCGAGCTGAAGACCGGCCCCCAGCGCGTGCCCCTGAACTCGAGCGATCGTCGGCATCGCGAGCGACGCCAGGCGTCGGAACCCGGACTGGGCTTCGGCGATCATCTGATCGGGATCGCCGCTCAAGGTTCCGAACGAGGCGGTGTCGATCCCGCTGCAGAACGACCTCCCGGCCCCCGAGACGATCACCACGCGCACATCGTCGTGCCCGGCGATCTCGTCCGCAGCGGACGCGAGGCCCTCGAAGATCTCCCAGTTCATCGCGTTGAGGACGTCGGGTCGCGACAGGACCAGATCGGCCCGGTGACCCGCGTAGGTGACTTCTACCGCCGGCAAGGGTTCTCCGATCTCAGAAGGCGAACAGCTTGGGCAACTTGGCTTTCGACGACAGCGAGCCGTGGACCTTGAGCTTCCGCGTCAGCAATGCCTTGCGCGGGTCCATGCGATTCACAGAGATCTTCGCCCAATCGGCCGCGGTCGACTGCAGGGTCAGCGCCGGGTTGTGGGCCGCCCCGGAGCGAGCCTCCGCATGTCCGTTGTTGACCTCGACGTGCCATTTCTCGGCATCGGTGAGATCGAACTCGATCGGGCCACCGAGCGACCGGGCAACATCTAGGTCCACCATGTTGGTGAGTCCCTCGAACAGGATCCCGAGGGCCTCGGGGCTGACCTCCGGCTCACGTTTCTCGTCCCCGATGATCCCGCAGCGGATCAGCACCCACATCCTGCGCGCCCGCTCGTCGTACGGATAGGTCGAGTCGTCGCGCGACAGCAACGAGATCTCGTTCGGATCGATCCCGAGCCGGTTCAACTTTGTCTCGAACGACCGGAGCCCGAAGGCGTAGATCTCCTCGAGGGTGAAATCGAAGCATTCCGCGTAGGAAGGATCGAGGTTCGGGGGCACGAACACGCCAACCGCCCACGGCAGGACCCGATCGAACATCTCGATCGCCGCGCTGCGGCACTCCGTCGACGACGCCACGAGCTCACCGAGGAACCGGATGCCGAAGGCAACGTGTCGCGATTCGTCTCGGGACACGTTCGTGATCCCCTCCGAGAAGGCGGGAAGAATCTCCATCTTCTCGACGTAACGCTGGATGAAGTGCTGGCCGGGGATCGCCAGCATGCCCTCGACCACCACGTGATAGAGCGCAACGGACTGCGCGAGGAGTGCCCGGTCGTTGGGCTTCTTCCTCAGGGCGTCTGTGACACGGTCGAGCTCGTCGAAGATCTGGCGGAAGCCCCAGGTCACGAGCCCATCGACGGCCGACAGGGTGGTGTCGATGTCGGTCCCCTGCCCTGCCACCTCCCGCATGAAGCGGTCGAAGAAGACGTGATGACGCGCCTCGTCCACGATCTGGGTGGTGAGGAAGATCTTCTGCTCGTGGGTGGGAGCTGCGTCGAGCACCGGCGAGAGCGTGCGCGCGACGGCTTCCTCGCCGATGAGGAACATCGCGTAGTTCCACAGTGCGGCCTCTCGCTGCCTGTCGGTGAGCATCTCGTCCCAGTGCTTGGCGTCGGTCGAGAAGTCGAGGCCGGTGGCACTCCAACCGTTCTCTTCCCACAGCCGGTACAGACGCTTGTAGGAGATGACCTCACTGCGTTCAGATTCAAGCGTCATCCAAGATCTCCTCTCCAGGACGGGTGATCTTCCTCGAGACGCGCAGTTCGCCGCCGACGACACCGTCGATAACTACCTTGACCTCGCGCTCGATGCTCTCGTCACTGGAAGCATCGAGCGATCTGGTCATGCCCGCGTACTGGACCGTCACCTGACCGACCTTACCCGCAGGGATGCCCGAGGAGACCGCCGCCGTCATCCCGACCAGCTTGGCGCGGTCGAAGGACTCACGTTCATCGGCCCGCTCGATCGTCCTGATCCCCCACCAGGCAAGGGCCCCGAGCAGTACGAACCACAGGGCGGCGGCAACCAGAGAGCCGGAGGTCCTCACATCGAGAACGAGGGCGGAGAAGAGGCCCCCGGCGCCGAAGCCGGCGAGAGCGACGGTTACGACCGGGGCTCTGAACACCGGCCCTGCGTCGTCGCTCTGCCGCGCCTTGATCGGAGCCATGAGTACCCACGCGGTCGCGATAGAACCGGCAAAGAATGCGACCGCGTAGAGGACCTCGATCTTCATAGGCCCTACATCATAGGAGCGTCGCCGAAGGGAACGAAGGTTGCCGCGACTACACTTCCGGAGTGAGATTCGGGATCGTATTCGCCAACTCAGGACCGGGCACCCTTCCCGAGTATGCCGCCGGGCTCGCCCGGATAGCCGAGGAGAACGGCTTCGAATCGTTGTGGACTGTGGAGCACGTCGTCGTCCCGGCGGGTTACGACACGGAGTACCCCTACTCACGCAGTGGCAGGATGCCCGGCGGGGAAGACGCGCCGATACCAGATCCACTCATCTGGCTGTCGTTCATCGCGGCTCACACGAAGACGATCGTCCTGGGGACCGGGATCCTGATCCTTCCCCAGCGGAACCCGCTCATCCTGGCCAAAGCGACCGCGACGCTCGACGTCCTGTC
>WHTI01000228.1 GCA_009377815.1 Actinomycetota bacterium | reverse complement strand
GGTCCCAGGTCTACAGCTACCGCAAGACATAGACCTCCGGGACTAGTTACATGTGCTCAATCTTGGACTAAGCCCCTTGTCCTAGTGCCCCCCCGGGCCCATTGTTTTCCAGTCAGGCCCAGAGGGCCTAATCGCGCGTATCGAAGATTGGCTGGGGACACCATGAGACTTGGGGGTACTTCGATGGGGACCACATCTGGGCGAAGCAAGAGGTTGGCCGCTCTATTGACCATGGGCCTCGTGGCGAGCCTGGTCCCGGGACTCTATGCACCAGCGCGCGCCGCCACGACGATCGTGGTGGATGACGACGGGTTCGGGTTGGTCGGCGATTGTGACTCCGCGTCCCCGGCCGAGTCCACCATCACCGCCGCAGTGGCCCTCGCGGTCAACGACGACACGATCTACGTGTGTCCCGGCACCTACGCCGAGACCGTCACCCTTACGGCTGGTCTGAGCAACTTCACCCTCACGGGTTCGGACCCGAACGACCGACCCCGGATCAGCGGCGGGATCGTGTGGGGGGCCGGCATGGTCGGCGTGACCCTCCGTGACATCGAGGTGACCGACTCCGACGGTTTCGTCATCAACGGCGGCAGCGTCACCGACCTGACCATGGATAACGTCGAGATCGACGGGGCCAGCGTGCCCGGTCAGCACGGCGTTGGTGGCGGTCAGATCAACGGTGACATCGACATCCACGACTCGCAGTTCATCAATATCCCGTTCTGGGTGGTGTTCGATACCAGATCCGGCAGCGGGGGAGCGACGCAGGGCGCGAGCCTGGACGTGGTCAATTTCTCCGACAACTACCTGAGCAACAACGGCGGTCACGTCAACTTCCGCGGCACCATCGGGGACGAGACGACCTCGGTGACCATCGACGGCAACACCGTCGAGAACTACCCGGACGCGCCCACCAACAACTCGGCGTCCGTCTTCAAGGTCTTCTACTCATTAACGACCAGCTTCACCGACAACTCGATCTCCAACATCGGAACGCTGCAGACGAGCATCGGCGGCTTCCCCTACGGCTCCGGACTCATGCCCCGCAACGCCGGGCCCCTGACGGTCACCGGTAACACCTTCGACGATTCGGTGCAGGGGATCGCGTTCGAGCCCCGGAGCACCACCTCGGGTGGATTCCCCGACGGCGTCGTCTCCGGTGGGACGATCAGCAACAACCAGTTCACCGGGAACACCCAGGGCATCTTCGTCACCGCCACCAACCACCCGAACAGCGCCCTCGGAGCGCTCAACATCGAGTTCAACAACTTCGAGGGCAACACCGAGGCGATCGACAACAACAGCGCGACCGAACTCGATGCCGAGGAAAACTGGTGGGGCGATCCCTCGGGCCCAGGCCCGGTCGGTCCCAGCAGCGGTGACCCGGTCTCGGTGAATGTCGACTACGACCCGTGGCTGTGTGCTCCGTGGGACAGCAACCAGGAGGACTGCGCCTACGAAGATGTCGCCCCGGGGGGCACCGTCTCGACCGATCCGGGAACCGGCCCGACGCCGAGCGACAACACGACCACGAGCGTCACGAGCCCTGTGGGCGGCCCGGTGACGATCACCGAATCCGACACCCACACGCAATCGGAGCCGGTCGGGTACTCGTTCCTCGGTCAAGAGGTCAGCATCACGGCCGACCCGTCACCCAACCCGAACCCGCTGGTGATCACCTTCAAGCTCGATGCTTCGATCGTGGCCGGTATCGACCCGGCCGACGTTGTCGTGCGCAAGGACGGCGTGGACGTGCCGGAGTGTGCTCCGGCGAACGGCACCTCGGCGATCCCCGATCCGTGTGTCGAGAGCCGGACGATCGACGGCAACGGCGACCTCGTTCTGGTCGTCTTCACTACTTCCGCCTCGATCTGGGACTTCCTCGAGCCGGCACCGATCTGCACGATCACCGGCACGCCCGGTCCCGACTACCTCGAGGGAACCGCCGGCCCGGACGTGATCTGCGGCCTCGGAGGGGACGACATCATCGTCGGTAGAGGTGGAGGCGACGAGCTCCACGGTCAGGGCGACAACGACACCATCTACGGCAACAACGGCGGCGACCTGATGTTCGGCGGGGGAGGCAACGACGACTTCTTCGGCGGGCCCGGCAACAACGAGATCTACGGGGGCCTCGGTCAGGACCGGATGTGGGGCGGCTTCGGCGACGAACTCATGTCGGGTGGAGACGGCCACGACCTCATGGTCGGGCGCTTCGGGAGCGACGAATTCGACGGTGGTCCGGGCGACGACACCATCATCGGTGGAGACGGCAACGACAACATCGATGCCGGCGAGGGCAACAACGACGTCTACGCCGGGATCGGAAGCGACTTCGTCACCGCAGGCTCGGGCAACGACCGGCTCCGTGGTGGAGGCGGCGACGACATCATCCTCGCCGGAGATGGGAACAACGAGATCCTTGCCGGCGATGGCAACAACCTCGTGATCGCGGGCACCGGCAACGACTACGTGGACGCCGGGCTCGGTAGCGACATCATCGACGTCGGCGACGGCAACGACAGCGTCTTCGCCGGACACGGCACCAACTCGATCTTCCTCGGCGAGGGCGACAACTACTCGCTGTCCGGGACCGGGCCGGACGTCGTGATCTCAGGCGCAGGCGCGGACAAGATCGAAACCGGTCTGGGCGATGACACCGTGAACTCAGGAGATGGCGACGACGCTCTGTACCTCGGAGATGGCGCCAACTTCGCCGATGCCGGTGACGGCAACAACTACATCCTCGGGGGACCCAGCGTCGACACGATCTTCAGTGGCACGGGTAACGACCGGATCGACGCCGAGGGTGGTGACAACTTCGTGAACGCCGGAGATGGTGACAACGGGATCTTCGCGGGGAACGGCAACAACACGCTGATCACCGGATCCGGGGCGGACTTCATCCTCGCCGGACTGGGTGCCGATGAGATCTTCTCTGGAGCCGGCAACGACATCGTCTTCGCAGGTCGAGGAGCCAACGACATCAACGGTGAGGCCGGTGACGACTACCTGGTTGGAGGCGAGGACAACGACAACTTCGACGGGGGACCGGATACCGACACCTGCGATGCAGGCTCGCTCGGGTTCGATACCCAGGTGAACTGCGAGATCCTGATCGGTACGTTCCCCTAGGGGATCGGACAAGTGACCCGCGAGGGGCCCCGGCGATCCCGGGGCCCTGCCGCGAATCTCACATATGGGGATATACCGGCAGACTAACCAAGATTTTCCATGTACTTTTCCAAGATTTTGCCACTAAGCCCCTTGTCTTAGGACCTCCGGTGAACCATTCTTTTCCAGTCGGGCCCATAGGGCTTAGACGGATCTTTTTCATGGACAGGTGTTTCCGGACTATCGC
>WHTI01000360.1 GCA_009377815.1 Actinomycetota bacterium | reverse complement strand
TCGGTGCGCAGCGTGATCATTCCCTGGTCCCGAGCGACGCGAGCGACCTCTTCCGAAGATGCATGTTCGGTGACCATGCGCTCGATCTGTTCGGTGACTGTCATTACCTCGTGCAGCGCCATGCGGCCCTTGTACCCGGTGCTGCCGCAACTGGTGCACCCGACCGGCCGGTACAGCGTCGGAAGCCCCTGGGTTGGGTCGTAGGGGAACTTGGCGTGCATCAGCTCTTGCTCGGTCGCTGTGTACGGCTCCTTACATTTGCCGCAGAGCTTGCGAGCGAGGCGTTGGGCCACCACGCAGTCGAGCGACGAGGCGACCAGGAAGGGCTCGATGCCCATCTCGACCAAGCGCATCAGCGCCGAGGGTGCGTTGTTGGTGTGCAAGGTCGACAGCACGAGGTGACCGGTAAGAGCGGCCTCGACCGCGATCTGAGCCGTCTCGCGGTCTCTGATCTCACCGATGAGACAGATGTCGGGGTCGGATCGCAGGATCGAGCGCAAGGCCGAGGCGAACGTCAGCCCCGCCTTCGGGTTCGTCTGGATCTGGTTGACGCCGGCCAACCGGTACTCGACCGGATCCTCGACCGTGATGATGTTGACCTCCGGCCGGTTCAGGATGTTCAGGGTGGCGTAGAGCGTCGTCGACTTACCGGAGCCGGTGGGCCCGGTGACGAGGATCGCTCCGTGGGGCTTCGAGTACGCCTCTTGGAAGCGGTCGAAGTTGAACTTCGAGAAACCGAGGTCCGAGAGCTCGAGCAGTACGCTGGACTTGTCTAGGATCCTCATGACGATCTTCTCGCCGTGGACCGTCGGGAGCGTAGCGACACGGATATCGATCGCTTTTCCTTGAACGACCAGGCTGATGCGACCGTCCTGCGGGATGCGCCGCTCGGCGATGTCGATGTCGGCCATGATCTTCAGGCGACTCGTGATGCCGGACTGCACAGACTTTGGCGGGCGCATGACCTCGTGCAGAACCCCGTCAACGCGGTACCTCACGACGACCGACTTCTCCCCCGGTTCGACGTGGATGTCGGACGCGCGGTCGTTCACAGCCTGGGTGATCAGAAGGTTGACCAGCTTGATGATCGGGGCGTCGTCGGCGGCCCCCGAGGAGTCGATCTCGATGTCCTGCTGGGACTGAGCCTCGAACGCGGCCTCTTCGGCCAGAGATTCGGCGGCACCATCGAGGCGGTAGTAGTGGCTGATCGCGGTGAGGATGTCGGCCTTGGTCGAGACGACGATGACGACGTCTCGCTTGGTGAGGGCACGGATGTCGTCGACCGCGACCACGTTGGCCGGATCGGCCATGGCAAGCACGAGGCGGCCCTCTTCATCGATCCGAACGGGGATGGCGCTATCGCGCCGGGCGATGATCTCGGGAACCAGTGAGATCGCGGAGGGATCGGGTTGCGTCTCCGCCAGGTCGACGTACTCGAGGCCGAGTTGCTCGGCGAGGATCGAAACGAGCAGCGCCTCGCGCGAGTAGCCCAGTTCGATCAGAACGCGTCCAAGGGACCGCCCCTTCTGAGCGGCCACACGACGAGCTTCCTCCAGCTGGGCGGG
>WHTI01000361.1 GCA_009377815.1 Actinomycetota bacterium | reverse complement strand
GGGTCCCGCCTACGAGATCGGCTGGCTCGTCGTGCCGGAAGCACAGGGACGCGGGGTCGCGTCGACGGCGACATCACTCGCGCTGGCCCGAGCGAAAGAGGACGGCAAGCACCGCTACGTCCACGCCTTCCCTTCGGTCGAAAACCTAGCTTCGAACGCGATCTGCCGGAGCTCGGCTTCGAATTGCTCAAAGAGCATGACTTCGAGTTCCCGCCCGGCCACTGGATGCGGTGCAACGACTGGCGGTTCGACTTAGAAGAGCTTTGGTCGGTTCCTCCTGCATAACGCGCGGGAAAACGACGTGATGGAGACTCGGGACCGTGGGCGGTACCGGGCGCTCGTGCTGCTGTCGATCGCCCTGGTTCTCGGGATGACCACCTGGTTTTCGGCCTCGGCGGTGATCCCGCAGCTCCGGGCCGAGTGGGATCTGTCGACCGGGGTGGCGTCGTGGCTCACGATCGCGGTCCAGCTGGGGTTCGTGGCAGGAGCACTACTCTCGAGCATCTTCAACCTCTCCGACATCCTGGCTCCTCGCAGGGTGATCCTCCTTGGTTCCCTCGGCGCCGCCGGCGTGAATCTCCTTCTCGTCTGGGCATCGGGTCCCGGCCTGGGCATCCCGCTGCGCTTCGCCACTGGGTTCTTCCTCGCCGGGGTCTATCCGCCGGCGCTGAAGCTGATGTCGACCTGGTTCCAGCGGGGCCGTGGGACCGCGCTCGGGATCCTCGTCGGTGCGATCACGCTCGGATCGGCCGCGCCCCATCTCGTCAACGGGCTCGGGGGCCTGGACTGGAAGATAGTCATCGTCACCACTTCGCTTCTCACCGCGCTCGGAGGCATCCTCGTCGTGGCGAGGATCGACGACGGCCCGTTCCCTTTCCCGCGCGCGGTGTTCGATCCGCGCAAAGCTTCGTTGGTACTTCACGACCGCGGTGTGCGGCTGGCGTGCCTCGGTTACTTCGGGCACATGTGGGAGCTCTACGCGATGTGGGCGTGGTTCATCGTGTTCTTCTCCGACTCACTGACCGAGCGCGGGTCCTCCTTCGGGCCGGCGACGGCGGCGTACGGAACGTTCCTCGTGATCGGCATCGGAGGACTCGGCTGCTGGCTCGGTGGGGTGCTCGGCGATCGCTGGGGCCGGACGAATACGACCGCGACGATGATGGCGATCTCGGGGACGGCTTCGATCTTGATCGGCTTCGTTTTCGGGGGCCCGACATGGCTCACGTTGTTGGTCGGCTCGATCTGGGGGTTCACCGTCGTCGCCGACTCGGCCCAGTTCTCGACGATGGTCACCGAACTCGCCGACCAGGCCTACGTGGGGACCGCCCTCACCCTGCAACTCGCGATCGGTTTCACCCTCACGGTCGCGACGATCTGGCTGATGCCGTTCCTCGAGGATCACTACTCGTGGCGCTGGGCCTTCGCATTCCTGGCCCCCGGCCCCGCGCTCGGGGCCTGGGCGATGCTGCGCCTGAAGCACTCCCCCGCAGCGCGCCACATCGCCGGGGGACTCGGCTAACCGACCCCATTTCCCGTTTTGAACGTGTCTGAGGTTGATTTC
>WHTI01000285.1 GCA_009377815.1 Actinomycetota bacterium | reverse complement strand
GCGCCGTATCCGGCCATGATGGTCTCCGGAGCGTCCTGCGCCCGAGCCTCGTTGGTCGGAGCGACGGTCTGAAGCGAGCTCACCAGGAGGACCACGGTTAGGGACAGGACAACGAGGGGGCGCGGCATCTTCAGGCTCCTCACGGTTCGGGTGGTCCTGGATAGATATGCCGTCGACCGCTGAAGCCCTGCTTGGTTCCTCGCTCAGTCCCCTCGAACCACGACGAAGCTCCACCCGTGATCCTGGAGCCCCGACGGCCCGGAGAACGACACCCGGGCTTCTCGGTCAACTCCTCGTCGTCGAGCCACAGACGGATCGGGCCCGGGTCACCCTGTGCCGTCCGGCTCCAGCCCTAGGCGCGTCAGGTCCTCGATCAGCCCTGTTCTGGTGAGCGGCGTCCGGCTAAGGAGGTCATCTCCCCTGCCATCGCCGCGCTCAGTCACCGGAGCGGGAGCCGCTTACCAGGGCCGCGGCGCCCAAACCGATATAGGTGGTTCCCACCACCCTGTTCCCGGCCCTCGATCCGATCGTCCTCATCAAGACCGGGCGCCCAACCCCACCGGCGAACGTCGCGTAGGACGAGTCGGTGATGAGTCCCACAGTCGAGAACCACAACCCGAGGATGAGGCCCTGGATCCAAACGGGACCGTTCCCGGGGGTGATGAAGGGAGGAAGGAGGGCCACGAAGAAGAGTGCGGTCTTCGGGTTGAGGACCGCGACGACCACTCCCTGGCCGAACACCCTCCTCAGACTGGCGCCTCGCTCGACGTCGGTGGACTCAAGCCGGTCGCGCGCGCGGAAACGTTGGATCCCCAGCCAGATCAGGTAGAGCCCGCCGGCGATCTTGAGGATCGAGAACCAGCGCCCGGACGCGGCCACGACCGCCGCGACGCCCAGAGCCGCAGCCATCGCCCACACCGCATTGCCGAGCGCGACCCCGGCGGCTGAGACGACACCTCCCTTGACCCCCAGAGACACTCCCCTGGTGACTACGAACAGGACCGCGGGTCCCGGCACGAGAAGGACCGCAAGGACGATGCCGGTGAAGGCTAGGAAGGTGTTGAGTTCCGGCACGTCACCGGCCCTTGGGGTGCCAGACCGTTTTCAGATCCATGAACGCGGAGACCTCGTGGGGGCCGCGCACGTCGGTCGCGGTGATGACGCGCTTCACGTTCTCGGCCGCGGCTTCCTCGACCTCCGCTCGCCGGTCACCGGCGACCCCGGTGATGTCGATCGCATCGACGTCGAGGTGCGACGCGAGCACGGGAACGAGTTCGTCCTTGAGGCCGGTGAGGATGTTGACTACCCCGCCCGGCACATCGGCGGTCGCGAGACACTCGGCCAGCGCGATCGCAGTCAACGGGAGGCGCTCCGACGCCAGGACGATCGAGGCGTTCCCACCGCACATCGCAGGCGCTATCCGTGCACACAGTGAGGTCAGCGATGGTTCCTCGGGTGCCACGATCCCGACCACTCCGGTGGGCTCGGGCGCGGTGATGTTGAAGTACGGACCGGCGACCGGATTGAGTCCTCCGGCGACCTGGGCGATCTTGTCGGTCCATCCCGCGTAGTACACGAAGGTGTCGATCGCGACGTCGACCTGATCGGATGCGTCGCCCTCGACCCGGGCGACCTCAGCCTCGAGGTCGCCGCGGCGCGTCTCCATCATCTCGGCAACGCGATAGAGCACCTGGCCGCGGTTGTACGCGGTCGCGGCCGCCCACCCGCCCCAGGCCTTACGCGCCGCCTTCACCGCGTCGCGGATGTCCTTGCGCGACGCCCGTGATGCGTTGGCGAGGAACGAACCGTCCGATGCCGTTGCTTCGAACGAGCGACCGGACTCGGAGCGAGGGAAGTCGCCCCCGAGATAGAGCTTGTAGGTCTTCATCACTTGGACCCGAGGCGAGTCGGTCACGGCGCCACCAGCTTCACGTACGCCTCGAGCCCGTGCCGTCCGCCCTCACGCCCGAAGCCCGATTCCTTGAACCCGCCGAACGGGCTCGCCGGATCGAAGCGGTTGAAGGTGTTGGCCCACACGACTCCGGCACGCAGGTGATCCGCCATCCACAGGATGCGGGAGCCCTTCTCGGTCCAGACACCGGCGGACAGCCCGAAGGGGGTGTTGTTGGCCTTCTCGACGGCCTCCTCCTCGGTCCGGAAGGTCATGACCGAGAGGACCGGGCCGAAGATCTCCTCCTGGGCGATCCGGTGAGACTGGGAGACGCCGGTGAAGATCGTGGGTGGGAACCAGAAGCCGCGCTCGGGGATGTCGCACTTGGGCTGG
>WHTI01000264.1 GCA_009377815.1 Actinomycetota bacterium | reverse complement strand
GCGGTCCCGCCGCGCACCGCGTCGATGATCAAGGAGAACCTCAATCGAGCGACCGACGGGGGCCTTAGCGACTCCCTCGACATGGAGTCCCTGACCCAGGCCCTTTGCTTCGCGAGCGACGACACCAAGGAAGCCGTGCTCGCATGGGTCGAGAAGCGCGAGCCCAGGTTCACGGGTAGCTGAGGTGTCTCTGAAGATCGACCACGTCATCGTGGCGGTACGCGATCTCGACGAGGCCTCCGCCGGGCTGTTCGATCGTTTTGGTCTGGCATCGGTTCCGGGCGGACGGCATGAAGGCCACGGAACCGCCAACCGCATCGTTCCTCTCGGCGACGACTACATCGAACTGATGGCGGTCGTCGACGAGGCCGAGGCGGAGGGCTCTCCGATGGGGAGGTGGATCACCGCGGCAACCTCGGACGGCGACCACCTCCTGGCCGTGTGCCTCAGGGCCGATGACATCGACGCGGTAGCTGCGGCGCGCGATCTCATGGCGATCCCGATGACGCGTACGCGTCCCGACGGGATGGTGCTCTCGTGGCGGCTGGCAGGGCTGGACGTCGCGATCGTCGAGCCCCCGTTGCCGTTCTTCATCCGGTGGGGGATCGATCCGGCCGACATGCCGGGAGCCGCATTCGCACCGCACACCTCGGCGCCGTCGGGGATCACGAGGGTCGTCCTATCGGGCGACCCGGAACGCATCGGTGCGTGGATCGCGGATGAGGCGGTTCCGATCGAGATCGTTGCCGGCGAGCCCGCGGTTACGAAGGTGGCGATCGGGGGCCCGACTGGGGAGATGATCTTCGAGCGGCTCTGAGCTCAGAGCCGGATGGTTACCGGAGCCTCGCGACGGAGCAGACCGGCGGCCGCGATCGTCATGATGCACAACACTCCGGCGGCAAGGAAGAACGGGGCGCGGAGCCCGAAGATCGCGGCCGTGATCCCTCCGATGAGCGCCCCCAGCGGCATGGCGCCCCAGGAGAACAGCCGGTGCGCACTCTGCACGCGCCCGAGGAGTCCGTCCGGGACGATCGTCTGGCGTAGTGAGTTGGTCACGATGTTCCACACCGCTCCGGCGAAGGTCATGGCGATCCACATCGCGGCGGCGACGCTCCACGATCCGGTCGTGGCGACGACGAGGTTCGCGATCGCCACGGTCGCGAGAGCGATGACCACGGTCATCCGCGTCCCGAGGCGACGCTTCATGGGTGCCGCGGCGAAGCTTCCCATCAGCGACCCGCCCGCTTCCGCGGCCATGATGAGTCCGAAGCCCGTCGCGCTGAGGCCCAGGGTGTTGAGCACGAACAAGACCTGGATCGCGAACGTCGCCTGAAGCGCCAGGTTGGTCAGGGATGCGATCACGGTGAGGTTCCTCAACAGGGTGTGGCTGCCGAGCCACTTGAGTCCCGTGCGGATGTCTTGGCCGACGGTCGTCGACACCTCTTCGCGCGGTGGAGAGGTGACCTTGATCCCGGCGAAGAACCACGCCGCGATGACGAAGGTCGCCGCGTCGAGCGCGAACGGAACACTGGCCCAATGGGCGAACAGGAGGGCACCAAGTGCGGGGCCTGCGAATTCGTTGGTCACGATGATGGCGCCCTCGAGCCTGCCGTTGGCATCCTCGAGGCGTTCCTTCGGAACTAACGAAGGAACCATGGCGAACGACGTGTTGTCCGAGAACACCTCGCCGATGCCCTGGAGCAACGCGACGAGATAGAGCGCCGCGAGACCCCCGAATCCGGTGGCGACGCTCAGGGCCAATAGGCCCATGACAACTCCGCGTCCGATGTTGACCCTGACGACCAGTTGCTTGCGGTCGACCCGGTCGGCGATGGCTCCGGCGTGAAGGCTGAACAGCAGCCACGGCAGTCTGGTTGCGATCAGGACACCCGAGATGAGGACCGGGTTCCTGGTGAGGAATGCGGCGAGGAGCGGGAGCGCGGTGATCCGTACCCCGTCGCCGACGTTCGATGCCGCGGTCGCCGCCCAGAGCCGGATGAAGTCGGAACCCAGACGCGGTCGTTTCGGCTCGTCGAGCCGGATGACCTGGTCGGACGCGGTGGGGGAGTCGGTGTGGACCGAGAGGTCGTGGGTGGTTTGGAGGTCGCTGTCGCTCAATGGGGTCTCCATGGAACGGTCCTGGGTAAGGTTGGCGGTCCGGTCTCCGGCCCGGACCGCGACAGACCTAGCTCCAGGTAACGCCGCTCATGGTGCCTCCTTCGGAATCTCCCAGCCAATAAGTAGTCCTCAAGGTCCCACTTTGTCGGGGCCCATTCAAGGCGCTGGCCAGGTGGTTTCTGAAGGTAGGCATATGTAGTCATAAGGGTCCTAAATGGGTGTGCGGAGTCCCCCGATCGGGGGATGCGCAAAGGGCCGGGGTCGATGACCCCGGCCCCTCGACGATTATTGCTAGCTCCAAGTACGTCCGAGCTTGTCCATTGGTGCCTCCCTTCGGAGCCTCCCGATTCCGAATGTCTTACGCAGAAAGCACCATGTCATCCCCATCGGGGTAGGACAATAGTCTTAGCGGGTGGTTTCGGACTAGTAGCCGATATCTAGTCAT
>WHTI01000020.1 GCA_009377815.1 Actinomycetota bacterium | reverse complement strand
GACGACGCGAGCGTTCGAATGACGCTCGAGTTCGTTCTCGAGGACGAGGGCTACGAAGTGCTGTCCGTTGAGGACGGCGAGGCCGCCCTAAGCGTCGCTCGCGACCGCATCCCCGACCTGATCCTCCTCGACCACAAGATGCCCAAGATGGAGGGCAAGGACGTGCTTAAGGCCCTGAGGGGCAGCGAGGAGACCAGCGGCATCCCAGTGCTGGTACTAACCGGCATGGAACGGGGGCCGGGTGCGGACTGGGTCGGGGCAACCTTCGTGGGCAAGCCGTTCAGTCCCGAGGAACTCCTCCAGAAGATCCGCGCCGCCCTGCCCGGCTAGGCCCACGCTGGCCGCTCCGTCTTCCCCGGTCGCTGGCCGCTCCGCCGGCGGTTGCCCCCCGAACTTCTCCCTGCGGTTACGCTGCAGGCGTGCAACCACGATCACTGCCCCGAAGAGGCAGCCGCGTCCGTGCCGTAGTCATCGTCGCGATCCTCCTCGTTCTATTCGCCTCCCTCGGCTTGTCGCGCTTCTATACCGATGTTCTGTGGTTCCGTGAGGTCGGCTTCTCCTCGGTTCTTTTCACGAGTCTGTCGACCCAGTTCTTCGTCGGTGCTGCGGTCGGTGTCGTTGTTGCGATCGTGGTGTGGCTCAACCTCTTCATCGCTCACCGCGCGGCCCCCGTCTACGTGCCTTCCAGCCTCGAGGTCGGTGGCCGCCCCGATCCGATGGAGCGCTACCGCGGCCTGCTCGCTCCTTACCTGAAGTGGCTGAGGTTCGCCGCCGCCGGTTTTATCGGACTGCTGGCCGGGCTCGGAGCAGCGACCACGTGGCAGGACTACCTGTTGTGGGCGAACCGGGTTCCCTTCGGGATCGAGGATCCTCAGTTCGGCAAGGACATCAGCTTCTACGTCTTCGAGCTTCCCTTCCTCAAGGACGTCCTGTCCTGGATCTGGTTCGCTGCCCTCGCCGCCCTCATGGTTTCGTTGGCTGCCCATTACTTCCACGGCTCGATACGTCCCGAACGCGGCATCGCCGGCGTCACGTCCAAGGCGCTGGCGCATCTCTCGGTCCTGCTGGGGCTTTTGGCGGTAACCAAGGCGGGGCAGTACTACCTCGGCACGTACGACCTCAACTTCTCACCGCGCGGCACGGTCAGCGGCGCGAGCTACACCGACGTCAACGCTCAGCTTCCCGCACTGAGACTCCTCGCGATCATCTCGATCGTGTCCGCTGCGCTCTTCCTCGTGAACATCTTCGTGCGGCGCATCTCGCTGCCGTTGGCCGCGGTCGCGATCTGGGTCCTGACCTCGGTACTCGCCGGTGCGCTGTGGCCGTTCTTCGTCCAGCGCTTCTCGGTCGACCCGCAGGAGCTTCAGAAGGAGACCCCGTACATCCAGCGCAACCTCGATGCGACGCGCGCAGCGTTCGGACTGTCGCTCGATCAGGTCGATCGTCAACCCTTCGCTGCCTCCGAAGACCTCACCGACGAGGAAGTCGAGGCCAACGACCCCCTGCTGCAGAACGTGCGCCTGTGGGATCCGGGGGTTCTGCAACTCGCCTATTCGCAGCTCCAAGCGATCCGGACCTACTACAAGTTCCCCGATGTCGACGTGGACCGCTACATGGTCGATGGCGAGATGCGCCAGGTACTCCTCTCGGCGCGCGAACTCTCGGTCGACGATCTCCCGGAGCAGTCGCGGACCTGGGCCAACACCCACCTCCAGTACACGCACGGCTACGGCCTCGTGGCGAGCCTCGCGAACGGCCGCACGCCGGCTGGTCAGCCCGACTTCCTCGTGTCCGACGTGCCCGGAACCGCCGAAACGGGGGCCGATGCCGTCTTCCCCGACGATCAGCCGCGTCTCTACTACGGCGAGGGCTTCGAGTCGGAGGACTTCTCACTCGTTGATACCGGGCAGGACGAACTCGACTACCCGGGGACCAGGAGCAACTACGAGGGCGAGGGCGGTATCTCGGTCGGCGGGATCTTCCGCCAACTCGCGTTCTCGATCAGGGAGTTCGACCCGAACATCGTGCTGTCGAGCCTGATCACCGGCGATTCCTCGATCCTGCTCTACCGGAACGTCAGGGATCGCGTCCTGCGGGCCGCTCCGTTCCTGTCCCTCGATAGCGATCCGTATCCCGCGGTGATCGACGGGCGCGTCCAGTGGATCCTCGATGGATACACGACCAGCACCAACTACCCCTACTCCGAGCGCGTCGATCTCGGCGAGCTGGTCGAGAGCAACCTCCAAGGAGCGCTTAACGGCCAGGCCAACTACCTCAGGAACTCGGTCAAGATCGTGGTCGACGCGTACGACGGAGACGTGCAGTTCTACGTGATCGACGAGTCCGACCCGATGATCCAGGCATGGCGCGGCGCGTTCCCCGACCTCTTCACCGACGAGGAACCGTCCGAGGAACTGGTCGCTCATTTCCGCTACCCAGAGGACCTCTTCAAGGTCCAGTCCGAGATGTTCCTCACGTATCACATGGAGGAGCCGGGAGACTTCTACGCCCGGGAAGACCAGTGGGCGATCCCGAACAATCCGACGCTCGGAGAGACCGCCAAGGTGGCTCCGACCTATCTGTTGGTGAGCCTTCCCGGCGAAACCGATCAGGAGTTCGTCCTGACCCGCCCATTCACACCGCGGGCCCGCAACAACATGATCGGATTGATGGTCGCACGCTCCGACCCCGGGAAGTACGGGGAGCTGAGGCTTCTCGAGTTCCCCGAGACTGCGCCCCCATTGGGCCCGACGCAGGTCGACAACATCATCAACCAGGACGTCGAGATCTCCCAGACGTTGACGTTGCTTCGACAGGGTGGGTCGACGGTCGACTTCGGCTCGCTCGTTATCCTTCCGATCGAGGAGTCGATCCTCTACGTGCAGCCGATCTTCGTGATCGCCGATAACGGCGGTGCCGGCACCGGGATCCCCGAACTTAAGCGCATCGTGATCGTCTACGGCGAGAACGTGACGATCGGTGAGACCTTCGAGGATGCTCTCGGCCAGCAGTTCGATCTCGCTCCCGTGGAGCCTCCGGTCGACCCCGAGGAGCCGGACGAGGAAGAGCCTCCGGTCGTCGGCGAGGTCGCGGAGCTCCTCGAGCGGGCCGGCAACCTCTACGACCGAGCGCAGGCCGCTCTCCAGGCCGGCGACTTTGCCGAGTACGGACGCTTGATCACGCTCCTCGGAGAGGTCCTCGCCGAAGCCCAGGACGCGGCCGCCAACGACTGACGGTCGTCGAAGCGCTCACCCTTTGTTAAGCTGCCGGGGCAGGGTGGAGCAGTCTGGTAGCTCGCCGGGCTCATAACCCGGAGGTCGTGGGTTCAAATCCCACCCCTGCAACCAAGAAAAGCGCAGGTCAGAGGCCCTGAACATATGTTCGGGGTCTCTCTGCTTTTTGGCTTCGGTAGCCCGTGGGTAGCCCGTCATTCGTCCGTTCCCCTTGCCGGAGGGTCAGTCAAGCGTATTTTCAGAACGTTACTGACTTCCTCTAAGCGATCCATCAACCGGAATGCTTCGTTTGCCGCGTCCCGTACTTGATCCGCTGCTGCCTCGACCTCGCTCGTGGCTTCATCGAAGAAGACATCCTTCGCTAGGCCCCTTTTCCGATCCAACCTCATCTTTAGTCGGCCCATCTCCTCTTCACCTTCATTGGGGGCTGTGTAGGCAGAGTGGAGGACAATGTTTCGCTTCTGCTGGGCAGCGTCTGCTGTTTTGATGAAGGCCATCAGCTCGGCATGGATCTCTCGACTGTCGCCACAGCGGTAATGAGTCAACCCAGCGAGTATGTCAAGTAACTGCCGGTAACTGAGTTTCGCAGTGACAATCTGCCCAACCTCGTCCTCGTCGCCGATGAGAGCCCAGATCATGAGTGAGGTCGAGACTTCCAAGGCCGCAAAGTTCGCACTAACCCGCCCGAGGGCTCGCAGAGTTCGTTCCGATCCGTCAGCCATCGGAGCCCAGGATCAATGCCGCTACCTTTTCGGCTGCGTCCTCCTGCATTCCAGGTACAGCGTGGGAGTAACGGTCAAGGGTGAAGGCCACCGTCGCATGACCGAGTCTCTCTGAGACAACCTTTGGATGGACCCCCGCCTCGAGCGAGATCGTTGCGTAGGTGTGGCGGAGGTCGTGAAGCCGGATGCGAGGCAGCCCGCTCTTCGCTACTGCCCGATCGAAGGTCTGCGAGAACAGGTCGGGATGCATCGGGGACCCGTCCAAGCGGCAGAAGACGAGATCGTTATCGATGTAGCGAGTGGCCCCGATCGCCATCCTCTCCTCGAGCTGTGCCTTCCTGTGGGCCCTGAGGACGTTCGCCGTGGTCTTGTCGAGAGCGATCGACCGGCGACCGCGCGAGGTCTTCGGGGTTGAGAACTGGATCTCGTAGTTGACCGTGATGAGGGTTTGCCGAATGGCGAGCTTCCCTGTCTCCAAGTCTGTGTCTGACCAACGGAGCCCGAGGATTTCCCCCCGTCGCATCCCGGTCGAGAGAGCGAGCAGCCATGCCGCATAGAGGCGATCATCTGAGAGTGCTTGGAGGAACGAGCGAGCCTGTTGGGGAGTCCAAGTCATCATCGTCCGATCGCCTGCTTGAGTGAGCTTGGGTGGCTCGGCGAAGGCGGCAGGATTGCGAGCGATCAATGACCATCTCACCGCGTCCCCGAGAGCCTTACGGATGATGACGTGACAGTTGCGGACGCTCTTGGGACTAAGCCCGCCCTTTCCGTCGCTGCGTCCTTTGGCCAGGAGGTCGGCGTAGAGGGCATTCAACTTCGCCGGCGTGACTGCTTGAAGCTTCGTTCCTCCGATCGTCAAGGCGATGTGCTTCTCGACTGTCATCCGGTAGGACTCGAATGTTGAAGGCCGAACCGATGCGCGGATCGCGGGGAGCCATTGATTGCGGAGATAGCTTGCGAGGGTCAAATTGGCGGGGGCAACGTACTCTCCGCTACCGAGTCGATGCAGCACTTCGTGCATCGCTGCCTGCGCGTCCTTCTTGGTCTTGAACCCGGCCTTTTGGTGCCGCGTTCGGGTCCCGTTCTCATCCCTCGAGACCTCGACAGCGAAGGCCCAGGACTTGGATCGCTTGAAGACGCTCCCTCTCATGCCGTGTCTCCTTCCGCTTCCGCATCCCCGGCTGTCGCGCTCGGAGATCCCAATGACTCGTCCAAGAACCGCTGCCAGCCGTCGATCATGGCCAACCCTTCTGGGCTGTCCTTGGCAAAGGAGCGGAGTTCTTCATTCCGCGCTGTAAGAATTCGGTGCAACTCGACGTTGTGGGCGATGCCCCCCCGCACGGCCTCGGCGACCTCGTGCCCGGCCCGCCGCTGTCCTATTTCTCCTTCGTATTCCATCGGTGTTGGGTATTCGCCCATGCTCTCGATTGCTTCTGTTATCAGCTCCGCGCCCGTTTTCTCGCGCGGGGCGTCACCTTCAGCCAAGAAGCGGATCGCTTTTTCAGCGTTCGCGAGTTGGTCGGCGAGCGTGGCCAGCGACCCAATCTGACTCTCCAACCCTGCAGACAGAAGGCCTCTGCCAAGGTCAGCGAGTTGGGTCTCGCTCTTGCTGAGTTGCTCGAGAGGTAGCCCTAACTTCGTAAGCCGCCGCGACAATCGCTCCATTCGGGCTTCCGCGAAAGCGAGGTCTAGCAACTCCATCGGGGACAGTTCTTTGGACGAACCTTCGTTCGCGACTTGGTAGTCGTCCTTGTACTCCCCGCGCGGCACGGGCAGGAAGAACCAGCCAATGGGGAGATCGAACGCGCGAGCGAAGGCGACTACATCGTCGGCGCTGAACTGGCGGATGCGCCGACCTGAGATCGAGCCCTCTTCGGCCGCTGAGAACGTGGTTCGACTCCATCGGACACCCAAGAAGGGCTCCAGTCGATCGGCCGCTTCCTCCTGGGTGAGAGGACGACCCAGTCCTTCCCTCTCCCCGGCCTCTCGGCGTGCTTCGCGGAGGTTCCAAGCAATGAGTTGGTTCGGTGTCAGTCGTTCCATGACCCCATCCTAAGGGGTGGTGTCACAAAGGGCAACCATTAAAAGAAGGTGGCATATCCGCCACCTCGGCCTCCCCATCCGCTATGGTTGACATAACGGCCACCCGGCGACTGGAGGTAGCAGCGTTGCAAACCATCCCCCTGAGGGGCGCACGGCAGGCGAGGGGCATTGGGCTCCGGGAACTCGAGCGGAGGACCGGGCTCGATCGGGGGCATCTCTCGAAGATCGAGCGAGGCCTTGTTACTCCGTCGCTGCCGACGCTTCGACGGATAGCGGGGGCGTTGGGGCTCAAGGAGATGAGCCGTCTCCTAGAGCCGTACGGGAAGGACCGAGACGATGCGGCTTGAGGACTTGAGATCACGCGCAACGATCTCGGTACTAGAGGCGGCCGAGACCCTCGGCATCTCCAAGGCGACTGCGTACGCGTCAGCGAAGAACGGCTCGCTGCCCGTTCTTCGCTTTGGGCGAACCCTCCGAGTGCCGGTCGGCCAGCTGCTCAGGATGCTCAGTTTGGAAAACACCGAAGGGGCCGCGTCAACGACCCCCTCAGAGACAGATGTACCGCCCATATCCCCCGCTGCCAGCGAAAGGACCGGAACGAATGTCGATGACCTTACCGCGCGTCGTTCGAAAAGAGCGGGACCCAGATGAAGTTCTCAAACTCGCTAGGGCCGGAGCTAGTGCCGAGCGCTGCGTTCGTACTTTTCTCGATGCTGACGGTGATCGCGCGGCGCTGGATGCAGTCGTGGCGCGCATCAAGGGGAAGTTCCTCGGCAAGGGGAACGACTCATGACGCCTGAGGCAGCGGTCTTCGGAGTCGCTACGGGCTTCGACAACTCACCCGTTGTTGAGGCAGACGGCCCAACAACGGTGACTCTGTCTAGCGTCGGACCTGAGCACGTCTCCTGGGGCTGGAGATCGCGGCTACCTGTGGGGAAACTGGTCGTCCTGGATGGAGACCCAGCGGTTGGAAAATCAACACTGGCTGTGTGTCTCGCGGCGCACTACTCCACCGGCGACCCCTGGCCCGACGGTGCCGACTGTCCCCCAGGAGATGTCCTGATCCTCTCGGCCGAAGACGGGATAGCGGACACCATTAGGCCGCGCCTCGATGCGAGCGGCGGAGATGCGAGCCGGGTTCATTGTTTGACCGAGATCCGATTCACCGATCAAGGGAAGAGCAGAACCCGCCCGGTGACGCTGGCCGACATGGAGGCTATCGAACAGGCCGTTCGCCGCCACGCCGTGAGGCTCGTGATCGTGGATGTCCTCATGGCCTATCTCCCGGGGAAGGTCGATTCCCACCGGGACCAGGACATCAGGACCGTCCTCAGTCGTCTCAGCGACCTCGCGGCGGCGACCGGCTGCACCATCCTCTTGCTCCGCCACTTGAACAAAGCACCTGGCGGCAACCCTCTGTACAGAGGCGGCGGCTCTATCGGGATCGTGGGCGCTGCGAGGTCGGCGTTCCTTGTAGCGATGGACCCCGACGACGAGACGCGCCGCATTCTGGCACCGACGAAGTCGAACCTTGCAGCAATGCCGGAGGCCCTTGCTTTCCGACTCGAGGACTCGGAAGAGCATGGCTGCGCTCGAGTCGTCTGGGAGGGGAACAGTCCTCACTCAGCCGCCGACCTCCTCGGCCGTCGAGAGGATGAGGACGAACGAACAGAGCGTGATGAGGCAACCGAATGGCTCATCGACTACATCACGGACCAGGGCGGAAAGGCCCAAGCGTCGGAGGCCATCAAAGCGGCCGGCAACGACGGAATCGCAAAGACGACTCTCCATCGGGCGCGCAAGAAGGCGGGAATCGAAAGCACAAAGAGCGGGGTCCGAGGGGGATGGACTTGGCAGATAGCTCTCCCAAGAATTCCCCAAGAATCCCAAGATTCCCGCTCTCGTGTCCTGGAACCTTCGGAATCTTCGGAATCTTGGGGAACCACTGTTGAGGTAGAGGAAACAAGGGAAACAGGCCAGGACGATCGACTGACCCTTCCCGAGCAGGCGGCGAGCGTTGCCGCCTGGAATGGATCCCTTCCCTCCCCCGATCTGGATGCCATCCCGAACTCAAAGGGACCGCCACCGATCCTGAAAGGGGACCGCGGATGACTGAGACCCGACCATTCATCTCGCAGAGCATCTATGGACGCCTCTGGCATATCTCTGGCGGTGAGGACTCAGGCCAGACTGTCTGGCTCTGTGGCGCAAGGACTGCGCACCCCTCGCCGGCGCGAACCCCCCTCAAGCCAACCGATGTACTCGAAGGCCTAGCCGAGGGTCGGATGTGCGCGGCCTGCATGAGACGCCACAACTCTCGAGCAGAGGCTCTGCACACACAAGCCCGAAGGATCGCCACTCAGCTTTCGACCCTGACATCGCTTGCGGCGGAGGAAGCATTCGGGACTCAACGTCTCGTCATCGACGGGGGAGCCGAAGAGAGGGCCTTCGCCCTCGCGGAGATGGCTCGTGACCTGGGTTGCGGCGACCTGCTCGAGCGCTCCCTCTCAGATGATCCCCCGAGCGAGGTATTGCGATGACCCGCAGCCCAGGCCGCACTCCGACCTCCTTCTACGAGGTCGGCTCGGAACTTGAAAGGCTGCGGACCGAACTCTTCCAGTCCCGGGGGCCTCGCAGACCCGCGCCGCATAGGCACGATCATCTCTACTACCTGAAAGAGGAGGTGGACGGTTCTCTCGCCGGGCTCATCCCGGCCGGTTTGATCGCTCCCACCGCTGCCGACTCGGTCCCGACGGGCTGGCTGTTCTGCGATGGAGACGAGGTCAGCAGAGAAACCTACGCGAGTCTCTTCGCCGCGATCGGGACGACCTACGGCGTCGGCGATGGTTCAACTACCTTCGCTCTTCCAGATCTCGGAGGTCGGTTCCCACTCGGGAAGGCCGATAGCGGCACCGGTGACACGCTTGGGGAAACGGGTGGCGCACTCGACCACACACATACGGGACCCTCGCACACGCACACCGGCCCGAGCCACACGCACTCGGTTAGCGTCTCCGGAACGACGTCTTCCGAAGGGTCACACACCCACTCGATCGGCGGGCCGTCGGCGACTGTCGCCAGGAACTTCCCGACGTCGGGAAATATCAACCAAACCCCGACCGACTCACACACCCACTCGATCGGCTCGGGTGGCTCCCACTCCCACAGCGTCAGCGCCTCGGGTACGACTGGCGCTGACGGTACTGGTGCAACGGGGGCATCTGGCACCGGCGCAACCGGAACAGCCAACCCGCCCTATCTGTCGCTCAACTACATCATCAAGACGTGAGGAGAAGACATTGCTAAGTAGCACGATCACCATCGTCGGCAACCTGAGCGCCGACCCAGAACTTCACTACACATCAGGAGGGATCGCGGTTACGAACTTCACGATCGCGGTGAACTCCCGCTACAAGAAGGGCGAACAGTGGGAGGACAAGCTCGAGGGCTTCTTCCGCTGCAACGCATGGCGAGAGATGGCGGAGCACGTCGCCGAATCCCTGACCAAGGGCCAACGCGTTCTCGTAACCGGCAAGCTCCAGCAGCGCCATTGGGAAGACGCGGATGGGAACAAGCGTCAAGCGGTTGACATCGAGGTCGAAGAGGTCGGCCCGTCGCTCAAGTTCGCAACCGCGGCAGTAACCAAGGCGGAGAAGCGCGAGATGGCAGCGGTCGCGCCGGCGGACGAAGGGGGATTCTAGAGACACAGACGAGAGGAGAACCGATGACGTACTTGTTACTGACGATGAAGGAGGTTTCACAATGAGCATGACCGAGATCGACAGCGGAACCAAGCTCGACGAACTGAGGGAAGAGCTTCGGACCATCTCCCCCGAGGTCGTGGCAGGGGATGCCAAAGCGAAGAAGACCGCCACGGAACTCCGGGGCCGGATCAAGGAACTCGAGAAGGTCTTCGAGGAGGAGAAGCAACTTCGCCAAGATGCCGCGATCGAGGGACAGCGACGCGCCGCGGAGGAAGCGCGCAGGCGGGACTTGGAAGAGCGAGACAAGGCGCGTCGGGACTTCGCAGACACCCTTGCCGGCGTGGTGGAGATCGACCGTGAGATCACCGACCTCCTGGACCAGCTCAAGCAGAGGGTCGTTGCCTATCGGGACAGCGCGGCCAGCCTGATCCGTCTATCAGCACGCGCGGCAGACCCGAAGTTCAACCTCACGCGCGGCAAGCTCGAAGGGCAGTTGACCAAGCACCTCGAAGCCAGCCTCAAGGTGATCCTCATCGGTTCTCGGCAGCACAAGGACCGAAGGATCCGCCCGTTCGGGGAAGCTCACACGGCCTGGCTTGAGAAGGTCAAGGCATCCCTGTCCCCGGTTCGAGGACCAGCCGAAAAGAAGGGAGATGTCTGATGCCAGTCACCTTGACTGACGCGGAATACGAAGCGTTGAAGAACGGAAGCCAGCCAGCGAACGAGAGCGCCAGTGATCGGCTCACGAGGGACTTGGCCGCGATCAACGACGGTGACTCGGTGGCCATCCAGGAGGCCACCGAGCGCTACAACCGGGCGGTCTCGGCAGAAGACCTCGAGGAGCCCGACGATTCATTCGACCCCGAGGAGTTCCACGCCGACATCGAGGCCGTCCCAGACGGAGACATGAACGGCATGCGAGAAGTCCTCGCCAAGCATGGACGACTCCCAAGAATGGAGGGCTGAGACATGCCTCAGATCACCGACGCCGAGTACCAGGAGTTCCAGAACCTCCGCAACACCCAGGACTACCCCGAGGAAAGAGACCTCAGAGACCCCGCCGCCTTCTCCGCGGCCGCTGAGGAGGTCTACAAGCTCCCAGACAACCAGCAGCAGGAAGCCCTCTCGAAACTGGTGGCCCAGCAAGAGGATCAGTTCGAGAAGGCTGAGTTCCCCGAGGAGGGACCCCCGGACGAAGACAAGCTCGCCGCCATGCACGAGGAACTCGACGGAGCGACGACCTTCGAGGAAACCCGAGAGGTACTCGCCCGCCACGGACAGCTAGACGACTAGTGAGCGCTCTCATGGCGGTGACTACGCAGAGTAGTCAGATATGCAGAAATAACTACGGAGCGTGGCTTGGAGGCCGCTTAGAGGGGATCCTGATGTGGACACGGGAGCAGGGTACGGCAGAGGTGAAAGGGCTAACAGCATCCTGCCTCACCCTTCCAGTTCATGGGAAATCCCCCACGGAAACCCTTGACACGCTCTCGATCGGGCTACCCATTGTCTACCGAGGGGCCCTCCCAAGCAGACTCACAGCCAAGAACAGCAGGTCAGAGGCTCGAGCAGTGGGGGAATCAGGCGGGTCAGCAACCCGGAGGTCAGCCGGCAAGGGGTGCTGGCAGCTGGGCCGTGAGGGAGATCTTGACCCGGGGGAGTTTTCCCTTCCGCCTGCCATAGGAGGGGTTAGCCCGCGAACAAACTTTGTCCACACCCCCCGTACAGACATGCACGAAAACCGTCCAAGCGGTCTGGACCTCTGTCATGCGTAGGTCCTCCGATAAGCGGCATCAGATGGGCGACCCGGTTACCAAGCAGGAGAAGCGCTCCTACGAGATGCTCCGCGGGACGGGGATGAGCCCCGAGGCCGCAGCGAAGGTGATCAACCGCAGCAAGTCCTGGGCCTATGGCTACGAAAAAACGAAGGCTCAGGAAACCAAGGCGGCGGCTGGTCCCACGCCGAACCGTGACCTCTCCGAGGCCGTCGAGCTGATCGTCGCGGAACGAACCGAGGACATGGATCGCGCCATGAAGATCGTTGACCGCTTTTCGGCCGGCATCGTCCCGTTCCTCACACAGGTCTCGTGGTTCCTCGCGGTGGAGCGAGCGGAGAACCTGAACCGAGATCTCAAGATTCTCTTTGAGGACACCCCGATGGGGCAAGAGTTGGCTGACGATCCGGTAACTCCCGAGGATGTCCTGCAAACCATCCCCGTCTCGATGCGCAAGCACCATGCCGGGGGAGATGTATCGGTCGATTGGGGGCCGCCGAAGGTCGTCGCGTGGATGCGCCGGTTGGTGGAGATGTTTCCTGAGCTCCAAGAGACGGAGGACCAAGCACGCGAAGCGCTCGCCTCAGACGACCCCGATCGAGCGATGCTCGCTCTCCGTAAGAGCGTCTATGAGGACTTGGCTTCGTGATGTTGAGATACCGAGCGGTTGGAACGCAGACAGCCCATCAGGGCGGAAGGAGGAGAGATGGCTGACGAACCAGATAAAGGACTAGTGGAAGAGGTCAAGGAAGAGGTCACGGAGTCGGCGACTATCGCGGGCTTCTTAGCGGCACCTTTCGTGAGCGCCTCGCTTGGCTGTGCGGCTTTCAACTACATCTCCAAGTGAGAGGCATCCTGCAGGAACCATTGGAGAGCGGTGCAGTGCGCTGCAACGTGTGCGCCTTCCGATGCGAACTCTCCGAGGGGCAGGTCGGCAGGTGCCGCGTACGGCGGAACGACGGAGGGGAGATCAACTACCTCGCTTACGACGCGATGGGAGCGGTCTGCCCCTTCGTCGGGCAATGCGGAGCCGGGACGTACTGCGTTGGGAAACCGTCATGCAACTGGAGTTGTTCGTTCTGCCTCAACTCCTCGGAGACGATCCCAGAGTTCTTCGATGCGTTCGGAGGGGCGGGAGAGACCCCGCTCACCGATGACGGCTACCTCGATAAGAAGTCGCTGCTCGGAGCGAAGCTCCCCATGTTCCCGCTCGAGACGATGAAAAAGAAAGACCCGAAGCAGGTTGTGGAGGATTGGAAGGCGTCCGGGCTCGGGTGGTTCGCGATCCGGCTCACCGAGGCCTCGATCCACGTCGAGTCAACGAGTGAGATGTTCAAGCTGGTCCGCGCTGCCGGGGGCAACGTCCTCATCGCCACGAATGGTTACTGGACCTCGGAGCTGCTCCAGGTCATGGCACCTCTGGTGGATGTTGTGGATGTCGGTCTCAAGGGGTCCGCGAATCGGAAGTTCATGAGCAAGGTTGCCGGCGTCCCCAAGATCGAGCCCATCTTCGAGACCATCGAAGGGCTCGTCAGCCACGGATGCGCGGTCATGGTCTCTGACCTGCCGCTCTATCACCGCGACTGGGAGTCTGACTTCTCGCGCGTCTGCGCGTTCATCGCCGACACGATCCCCGAGCGCGACTACCCCCGGCTCTCGATCGCTCCCTTCGGTGGGCATACGCCTGCGGTCGCGTTCGGTCACTTCAAGCTCGGGATACCCGTCGAGATCCGGCCCCAGGTGTTCTACGACAGCCGGGCGAACCTGATGCTGCGCGCCGTCGAGATCGCGCTCGAGCATCTCGACATGGTCTGGATGCAGGGCTTCGGGGCCCTGCCGAAGGAGGAGATCCAGCCCTTGTTCGAGGCTCTCCCGGAGCCCAAGGTGATCGAGGGCGCGGCGATCCGCGTCGGCCGCACCCAGCTCGGCACGGTGATCGAACTCGAGCAGGCAGCGATGGACTTGCCTCGGATGCGGGAGAGGGTCGACGCCGCGTGGGGCGAGGGGGCCTCATCCAGGGGGGTCATCGGGGAGATCCTCAGAACGGAGGAGCAGGTTGTCTAGCTCCACGGGCTCTCAGAGGCCCTCAGAGCGTCCGGTGTCTGGATGACATCCCCCTCCAGGAGGGCCTCGCGAAGACTGACTCATGGCATTCACTAGCTGGATCCGCCCGGCCCGGCTAATTCCCGAGGTCCAAGGAACGAATTACACCTTCACAATTTCGCGCTCTCTGGGGGACGATGGCCGTCCTCGCTTCCCCAACAGAGGAGCCACAAGTGGCAGGTAAGGCGGGTCGTGGGCAGGACGAACTCCTTCAGTTTGGCGCGTCTTTGATCGAGACTGGAGTTCTTCACAGAGACGACAACTTGACCGTACTCCGTGGGCTGCCGTCCGAAAGCGTCGATCTGATCTATAAGTTTGAGACCGCCATTCGACGCGCCAAACACACAACCGGATATGTGATCGGTTTCGGCTTCACGAAAGACGCAGTCGAGGAGGTAGCTCGCGTTAAGGAGGAGGGGCTCGACATCCGACTCGTCAAGGTTGCTGAGGTCCTAGTTGGCATAAGACGCCCACATGGCAAGCAGGCCTATCCTCAGCCAGCCACTGTCGAAGAACTCCCACTTCCGGACCTAAGGAAACCGAAAGACCTGCCATCCGCCGAAGAACTCATCCAAAGTGACAAAGAGGCAGTTGGTGAGGGAGCCGGCGGAGCCGCTTCGAGAATCGCTGCCAGTGCCAAACCGCGTGGGCGCGGGAGTGTTTCCCGCCGAGATTCCTGAGAATATGAACTCTGGCGTGGTTGTCTCGGCCGCGAGTACGCGCTCAACAGCAAGGAGAACTTCGGGATCTGGGGTGGCACGACGGAGCGGGAGCGGCGGGGGATGAGGCGGAGTCGGCGGCTGGCGAGCTAGGGAGGGGTTCATCTCTGACCTCTGAGTTCGGCGTTCACGATTGCCCCGATGCCCGTGGGGATCGCCCACGTGAGGATGATGCTCTACTGGATGGCTGGCTAGGTCTTTGTACCTGGAACACAAGAGCTGTGGGTGAATTACAGGGGCGTGATTAGTTGCCACAGGCCCAAGTTGGGGCATAATTGACCTTGTCAAGGCGACTTGACTTATGGACCCCGGTCTCCCATTTGGGACGCCGGGGTTTTTCCATATCATGTGCATGTGCGCCGAATCACTGACTCCACCGCAAGGGTAATTGTCTTTGTCGACGGCCAGAATATGTGGAAGTCGTGTAAAGAGCGATATGGGCATGGGCCATGCCACCCTCTCCTGATTGCAGATCGACTTTGCGAAGGACGAACGCTTAAAGGGGTCCGCTACTACTCGGCTATCCACGATCCTCACGTTGATCCCGGCATGAACGCCAGCGTTCGGCGTCGTCTTTCCCTTATGCAAAAGCTGGGAGTGACAACAGTTGATCGACCGCTCGCCTATAGAGACGAATGGGGGGTCCGCGTTTCTGGTCTTCCTGATCCAACGGAGAATCTCGGTCAGAAAATCCAGGTTGAAGCTGTGGCGTACCAAAGGCCGCGAGAGAAAGGGATAGACCTGGCACTTGCGCTTGACGTAGTCGATCTGGCCCTGCGGGATGCCTTTGACGTGGGGATAATCGTCTCCTCAGATGCGGATCTGTGCGAAGTCCCCAACTCAATTCACAGGCATATGGGCCACGCCTTTAAGCATCAGATGAGCATCGAGGCCGCCGTCTTTAATGACCGGCCTTCGCCTGTCATGATGCGTAACTATTCCTACACTCATCAGCTAACTCGAAATGACTTCGAGACGGCTCGGGATAGCTTCAACTATCACCAGGAGCTAGATCCTGTATTGGTCCAAGTGCTGTGTTCGACTTGCGACGGCCTTCTTCACTAGGTGAGCCAAGTAAGTCGTTCCCTGCCCTTCAGGGGTGAAGCTTTCTGTTGATTCAATTCGACACAACTCGCCTGCGAACATTCTTGTTCTTGGCTGTCTTTCTTGCCGGAATCGGAGTGACGCTCATGCTTTGGGCCTCGGAAATTCACTCAGTCGCTCTTGGTGATGGCGGTTGGGGTCTGGCCTACCCGAACAAGATTTCTTCCGCGGACGCCGGGGATCACGTTGGAGAATTCGTCCAAGTCTGTGGAACTGTTTCCGAAGAAGATCACGATCCAGGGGTGCTGGATGATCTCGTCTTCCTCAATTTCGATGACAACTACCCTGAGCAATCCTTCACAGCTTGGGGAGGATCGATTGCGCTACTTCGCGAGTTCCGGGCGACCGGTAACTCATACGAGGGGGCATTTGTTTGTGTCAAAGGGACGATCAAGAACTACGAAGGAATCCCCCAAATCAAGGTTTCTCTCGGATCCAGTCTGCGCAAGGACGCTCGACTATTTTCCGTTTACCCCCTGCTAGGACTAGTCGGAGGAGCTGCCATGGCTCACCGTCTCGTGTATCCAGAGCGCTGGCAGCAGCCAGACCGATCAACACACACATGATTAGTCCCGCTCACTACCCGAAGATGAAAGGGCGTTTGCTGGGGTTGATCCAAAGTATCGATGTAAACGTCGCTTCTGCGCATCCAGACATCGATGACGAGCTCACCGTGGGGCAAGAGATGGTGCTTGGGTTCTTGGTCGTGTGCCGGAAGAATATGCGCGGCATTCGTTTACTGCTCATAGAGGACCACGCCGAGCAAGCTCGAATACTGGGTCGAACTTTGCTCATTGACTGTCATCTGCTATTGCATCTCCTACGACACAACGAGCGGCTCGAGGAACTCCGAGTTGCTTTTGAGCTGGGATGCATCCGGGACCAGCGCAACCTGATTGCTGAGTTGGAGGAGCACTACGGCTCCAAGAAGAACGACATCGAAGCGCTCAAGGTTCGTCTGAACGATCATGAAGCCGCTTTACGGCTCGAAGCAAAGGAGCTTGGAGTTGACGAAAACGACCTAGTCGAGGACATGAGGCTTCTCATGAGTGCCGAGCGTCTCCTGAAGTCGTCTCCACAACCAGAGAGCTACGCGCAGTTCCGCTTCTCCAGCCACGCTGTGCACACGTCCTCGCTGACCCTTTCGATGCACAAGCAGATTCAGGCTGACGGATCGATCCACCTAACGTTGGGCGATAGGCCAGAGAGCGTGCTCAGTGTTGGGTTGACCTCTGCTCAACTCTTCCTTTTTGGATACAGAGCTGCCGCAGAACTTCTCGGCTGGGACACGATTGAGACGATCCGGGAGTTCTTCGATTACACGAAGGGCGAACTGGAGCAACTGCTCGGAGACACAGGCATCGGTGGCATGGAGGAGTTTATTGGTGTGCCACCCACCCCGTAACAGACCAGAGAGAGGGTCGTCCCACTTGGGACGACCCTCTCTTGTGAAAATGCTCGAACGAACAATGTCTCGTCTTACGCGTCGGCGAGTTCTCCCACGTGCGTAACCGGTACGCCGTTCTTGATGCTCTCGCAGACGATCTGGATGATGAGGTCACGGAGGTTGTAGAAGGCCACTTCGGTCATGGTGTCTTCCGAGTGCTCGCCGAAGATCTCATCCACAAGATCAGTCGGGAGGTCGGAGGTGTTGATCTCCAACAGCAGATCGTTGGCCTGACCTGCAACCCCATCCCGCGAAGGGTGAGTGCGATCCTCGATGCTTGCGGCGGCCTTCGCAATGGCTACCCCCAAGGAGGCAAGTCGCTTCGCCTTCTCGTTCGCGCTCGCTACAACTTGCGTCCGGATGTCCTCGTTGATGTGAGCGAGGAACGTGGCAGTCTCCGGGTTCTTCTCTGCGTTGTCGGGGCGGCATTCCTCAACCATCTCGTCAACCCAAGCCTGTTCCTCTTGCGTCAGATGCGTCACGGTGGTTCTCCTTGTCTGTTGAAAGAACGTGGTGGCCTCGGCAGGGCCGATCAGGCGGAGCACGCGCAGTAACACCCATAGCTGCCTCCTCTCTGCAGCTTTCCCTTTTCAGGCGGCAGGCCAGGCGGAAGGGAAACCCCGCTCTTCGGACCGTCGTCCTAGACCTGCCGATAACGATACTGCCGAGGTGAGACACAACTAAGGCGGATTCCGAGAAAACCGGTAGCCCTTGGGTAGCCCAACCGCGGATGACTGTGTCGCATGAACCTCGTCGGGTTTCCGGTGTG
This sequence comes from Actinomycetota bacterium, assembly GCA_009377815.1. GTDB lineage: Bacteria > Actinomycetota > CADDZG01 > CADDZG01 > WHSQ01 > WHTI01. Next base: position 11,548 of record WHTI01000020.1, on the reverse strand, counting down.
ACCGCGCTGCGAGCGTTGTGCAGAGCCAAACCCAAGACGGGGGGACATAGGCCGGCACGAAGAAAGGCGGACTCATAACCCGGAGGTCGTGGGTTCAAATCCCACCCCTGCAACCAAGAAAGGCCCTGGTAACAGGGCCTTTACTTTTTCCGGCACGGGTGCCAACCAGCGAATTTGCTAACGATTTGCTAACGAGGAAGTTCGATGGCTGAGATTTGGATGCGAACCGACTACCAACATGAGGGCGTTCACGCTCTCGAAATGGTCGTCGAGCAGCTCAAGGAGGTGCTCGAGGATCCATACCGTTGGAAGTGGGTGGTCGTCGCCACGCACAATGCCCTCCACGCCTTCATGGTTGCGGATGTTAGCGGTAGCGACCTTCTGGGCGCCATGACTGAGAAATACGCCAAGCACTGGCGGGAGCAGTACGAAAAGGGTGAGCATCCAAAGAAGCCCGAGCGGCTAGCTGATTTCCCGGAGCTCTTCGAGCGCACCCAGATCCAGACGCAGCGGTTTGTTGATGCCAGGAACCTCGATCCAACCGAGAGTCAAGAGGACAGCGTCGGCCGGCTGAACTGGTGGCGTGGCGAGTTCGTTCATTACAAGCCAAAGTCGCTATCGATCGAGGTCTCGGGTTTTCCGGAAATCGTGAGGGACTGCCTCGACGTCGCGAGATTCCTTGCATTCGAATCGATGTATGTGTTCCGGGTGCAGGACGAGTGGTCTGAGCGGACAGAGCGGGCACTCGGTGAGGCAAATGCTCTCCTGGATGTGATCAAGGCAAGCTACTCCACTGCCTAATCGTCCGGAAATGCTTCTTCGGGTCCTGGCCACTCAGATGGCAACTCAAGGAATTCGTTCATGGATCGAGCTCCTTCAGACTCAACGATCTGTCCATGCTCAAGCTCGACGCGCTGGCTCGGATAGACGAGGTCAGCCTCGAGTGGATGGTTTGCAAACGGGTGGTGCCACATCACCGGTGCACGTTCCGTCACGCTCCACGGGTTGATGTTCCTGCCCATCAATACGGCCGATACGCGCCGATTGCGGGGGCCGGACGGGCCTCGCCAGAACCCGTTGGGATGCCTGATACTCCTTGTGACGACTTCGCCCTTGGCATTGTGTCCGAACTGAACCGCCTCATCGCCGTATAGGGCGTCGACAATCGAGATGTGGTCCACGAACATGGTGTGGCAGGAAAGCGCAATCACGAACGGTCGGTTTAACTGGCCATATCGCTTTGCCTTCGCGCCCAACCGTGACCGGATTGGGGTCTTGTCGTCTATGAACTTGGCATCTCCGGTGCCATAAACGCCTATCAACTGTGAGTCTGGTTTTCCTCGCGCTTCCGGCTTGATCGGGATCGCCCAGAAGGAAATCGTCCAGCCATCTCGCTCCCAGGTGAAACTCGGCAGATCGAACATGCTCCCGGGGTCGTGTGAGGCGTTTACTTCGTCGGGATCCAGACTTTTCAGCCAGCGATCGAGCGCATTTCTTAACGGAGCTCCGGGTGGCGATGATGCCCCTTCGCTCTCGATGTCGATCCAAACGTGGAAGTTTGCGTTCCAAAGCTGGTTAATTGCGTCGTACAGGCGCTCACGACGCCGTTCTTCAGCCGACGTCCGGTCCTTCTCGAAGTAACAGGTGGCCTCGAGATAGAACGAGGACGCGTGTGATTCAGCAAGAAAGTCCGGCGACCGTACAGAGCCAGATATCGGAGGATGAACTGTCACCTTAAAGCCGTGCCTCAGCAGGGCCTCGTGGAGATAGATCTCCCAAAACGCGGCATGAGTGCTGAGACTGTCTTTGGACTGGAATCTGCTCTTGAGATCACCACGTTCGTCCACTGGGATGCGCTGGTACCACTCGTCGACCAAATGCCGGACTCGGTCCCAGAACGGGCCGACTATTCGGTTGAGAAATTGAAACGTGCTCTCCTCGTGTGACGCCGGCTCCGCGTTGACTCGCTGGACTTCGTCGAAGAGTGAAGCCTGTGAGCGAGAAATCCGCACGCGTGGGACCGCTAGCTGGCTTTGGCGATCTGAACTTCGTAAGTGAGAACCTCAGCGCCTTCAGGTGGGTCGTCGTCTTCGGCTTCCAGGACAAACTCGATCGCCTCGAGCGCGTACTTCTCGGCATCCTCTCGCGTCAGGCAACCCGTCCCGATGATGTTCAGGGCGGGGACGTCGTAGCACCAGTAGTCCGTGCCCGTGTCCGGAAAGATCTCAACCTTCAACTTCATCATTCTCATTCTCCTACAGAAGGTCTCGGAGTTCATCTAGCGTGTATCCGAACTTCTTTGCGACGCCAGCGAGGGCTGGGTTCCCAAGGTCTTCGCCCTCGTGGTACGCCCAAGTTGCCGTCTTGTCGCCCTTCCTCATCTGCCGGTGTGACCCTTTCCGCCGCACTTCAACCCAGCCGTCGCGTTTCAGGGCTGCAAGCACCTGCCTCGCCTTTGGCATCTATTTGCCAGAGCCCCGGACCAGGTTCGCGATCGTCTCGGCCGCTTCGGCTTCCATCGACGGGATCGCGTGGCTGTAGACGTCCATCGTGAAGGCAACCGTCGAGTGGCCGAGTCGCTCACTGACTACCTTCGGGTGGATGCCGGCTGCGAGTGCCAGCGTCGCGTGCGTGTGCCGAAGATCGTGCAGACGAATGCGTGGCAGTCCGCCGTCCCTGACGTGTTTGTCGAACATCTGCGTGAAGCGATCGGGATGGACGGGTGTGCCGTCTTCCCGGCAGAAGACAAGGCCCTGGTCCTGGTACGCCTCACCGAGTTTCAGCTTCTGCTGATTCTGCGCCGCTCTATGAGCCCGTAGGGCGGTGACCGTCCCGCTGTCGAGCGCAACGCTCCGGCGACCGCGCGCTGTCTTGGGCTCGCTGATCTCAACTCGGTAGTCGATCGAGATGATCGTCTGTCTGATAGCCAAGCGCCTACGGTCGAAGTCGATGTCCTGCCAGCGGATACCCAGGACTTCGCCGCGCCGCATGCCGGTGCTCGACGCCAGGACCCACGCGGCGTAGTAGGGGTCGTCTGCCACGAATTCGAGGAAGGTTCGGAGCTCATCCGGAGTCCACGTGCGCATCGCCTTACCGGACGAGGTCTGTTTGGGTGGGTCCGAGAACTGAGCGACGTTCCGCGGCAGGTAACTCCACCGCACCGCGTCGTGGAGCGCTTTGTGGAGCATCACGTGAACGTTGTGCACCGTCTTGGGACTGAGTCCCCCCTTGCCGTCCCGGCGCCCCTCCCGCAGCAGATGTCCGTAGAACGCGTTGAGTTGATCCGGCGTAAGTGCTTGTAGCCGGGTGTCACCGAAGTGCGGCAGCACGTAGTTCGCGATGGCGGAGCGGTAGCCCTGGAGCGTGCTGTTGCGCAATCCGGACTCGATCGCTGGGAGCCAGTGATCCAGCAGGAACGTCTTGATCGACAGCTTCGAAGGCTCGACGTAGATGCCTCGTTGTAAGGCGCCCTGCGCCTCGTTCAGCGCAGTCAGTGCATCCCGCTTCGTGCGGTAGCCACCCTTGGATTTCTGGCGCCTGCGTTGGCCTGGGAGCGAGATATCGAGGACGTAGGTCCAAGCGTTCCCCCGCTTGTAGACGTGGCCTCGCCTGCTCACGACGCCTCACCGTGGGCCTTCTCCGCCTGCGCATGCAGATGGGCGATCAGGCTCGCCCGAGGGATCCTGATGTGCCGACCGAGTCGTATCGAGGGGATGCTCCCCTCGGCCACGAGGGCGTACGCCATATCTCGTCCGATCCGCATGAGCTTCGCCGCCTCTCTGACCGTGAGCAGGACTGGTTTCGGCTCCTCATCGTAGTCAGGGGTTGCGACACGAAAGTGAAGCTGATCACTAGATACCTGCGGCTTCCGGAGGTTTCCCATCGTTCAGCAGTACCAGGAAAAACCTCCGGGTTGTATTTGAGAAAGCTTTGAGAAAACTTGAGACCCCGCGACCCACGCTCCAAGTTTGTCGGTTGAGCCCCTCGCCCTCCCAAGTTTCGTCATCCCTGCGCTGAGCGCTGGAGTGAGCACACACTTGCACCCCTTTCCCGGGGAGCCCCAAAGCGAGGCAAGCAAAATGGCCGCTCGCACCGAGGGTGCAACTGTGTGCTTCATCTAGCTCCGGAACGGAGCAGGTCGAAATCCAGTCCAGTTGGCGGTGTCGGATTCTCGGCGTAACGTCGGGAAATGCGCCTGTCTCGACTCGCCGTGAAGAACTTCCGGAACCTGGCAGTCATCGATATTCCCCTTCGGCCCGGAGCCGTGATCGTCGGCGAGAACCGGGCTGGGAAATCGAACCTCCTTCACGCACTCCGCCTGGTCCTGGACCCCTCCTTGCCAGATTCGGATCGATACCTGCAACGGGAGGATTTCTGGGATGGGCTTTCTGACGGCTCGGCCGACTGGGACCCAATGGCAAGTCGTGAGGAGATCGAGGTCATGGTCGAGATCTCGGACATCGATGATGACGACTCCGCCTTGGCCATCCTGGCGGACGCCTTGATTGAAGGCGAGCCAATGAAGGCCCGTCTTACCTACCGCTACCGCCCCCGCCCCGTAGGGGAGGGAGAAGAGCCAGGAAGGGGAGGTTACGAGTGGCGACTCTTAGGAGGGCTCACCGATGACGTCAGCGTCTCCCGAGAGATGCGCGGATATCTGTACCTGACTTTTCTTGGTGCGCTCCGAGATGTTGCCTCCGATCTCCGCAGTTGGCGGCGGTCGCCGCTCAGGTACCTGCTGGATTCGGTAGCCGAAGCAGCAACCGAGGAAGACCTTGCCGCGATTTCTGATGCAATCCTGCAAGCAAATGATGCCGTGGCGGCGTTCGAACCCGTTCGAGAACTTGGCAAGACGATCTCAGGCGTCATGGAGGAGATCGCAGGGCAACACCACGGCCTAGAAACCGAACTCGGAATTGCGGCGCCTGAACCCCTCCGGATGCTTAGGAGTCTTCGCATCTTCGTTGACGGGGCGTCGCACCGGACCCTAGAGAGCGCGAGCCTGGGAACACTGAACGTCCTCTACCTCGCGCTTCTCGAACTGAGACTCAATCGGCGAGTCGAGCAGACCGAAATCGCTCACGCAATCGTCGCTATCGAGGAGCCAGAAGCCCACCTCCACCCTCACCTGCAGCGGCTGACCTTTCGTCGATTGCTGCATCAGGACGAAGCAACAAGGACGGTCGTAGTCACGACACAGTCGCCGCACATAGCCAGCGTGGCACCCCCAAGCAGCCTGATCGTGCTGAGGTCACTAGAGGACAGAAGCATGGCGGCCGCGGCCGTCGATGCGGAGTTGACTCTTGCGGAGTGGGGGGATGTCGAGCGATATCTGGATGCCACCAGGGCCGAGATGGTTTTCGCTCGAAGAGTCCTGCTTGTGGAGGGCTACGCCGAACAAGTGTTGATTCCCACGTTCGCGAGGCTTCAGGGCATCGACTTGGATCAGCACGGAGTCACAGTTTGCGCGGTACACGGCACCCACTTCGCGACCTACGCAAGGTTCCTTGATGCCCTTTCCATCCCATGGGCGGTCGTGACAGACGGAGACCCCAAAGAGTCCGGGGAGTCAGCTGGGAAGAAGCGAGCGGCCCGCATTCTGAAGCGGCTGGGACGAGAGGATGAGACGCCGACGGATGCTGGAATTTTCGTGGGCAGGGTGACGCTCGAACACGACATCGCGGCGCTCTCGAGCGAGAACTTCGAGGAGTGCCGCTCCACCCTGCGGGAACTCGTTCCTTCCAACAAAGCAAGAGAACGAATTGACGCCTGGTCGTTAGATGAACTAGAGCCGGATCAATTGGAACGGGCTATCCGAGGTTGTGGCGGCAAAGGACGCTTTGCTCATCGGTTGTCGCAGCAGACACTGGATCCGCCGCCTTACATCCTGGATGCACTCCGTTTTCTCGCAGACGAGTGATTTCACTTTCTCAGGCACGAGATGAGTTGCGACAAAACGAGCGTCAATGGGCGGCGTTTCGCATACCCGGACACTGCGTTGTTATCGCCCCGCCCGGGAGCGGGAAGACCAAGCTATTGACCACCCGCGTAGCTGAAGATCTAACTACCAACATCAGGTCGCCTCGGGGTGCAGCGTGCATCACACTCACGAATCCCGCCGCTGAGGAAGTCAAACGTCGCCTCGCGATACTCGGTGTGAGGAGATCGACCCTTTTTGTTGGGACGGTCCATTCCTTTGCTTTGACCAAGATCGTGATTCCTTACGCGCCCGTTGTGGGGTGGTCGGATGTTGCTGGGGCGTCCATAGCGAATCCGGGAGAACAGAACGACGCGTTTGAGGCGGCAGTGAAGGCCGTCTATTCACCCTCCGAGGACACCCGCTACATCCGGTCAACAATGGACAAGGCGAGGAAGATGCTTGCCACTGCTGACGAGCTGCGCCAGATGGGCTCGCGCATTCCTCAACTGATCGAGGCATACGAACACAATCTGCGAGCCGAGGCGCTAATAGATTTTGAGGACCTCGTCACGTCAGCTCTGCGATTGGTAGAGGAGTTTCCGTTTGTTCGGCGCGCGCTGGCTGCCCGGTATCGGTGTCTGTATGTGGACGAATATCAAGACTTGCCTCCTGCCCTGGATCGCCTGGTGCGAGCCCTCTGCTTCTCGGACGTTGATGTTCGTTTGTTCGCTGTGGGCGACCCGGATCAGTCGATCTATGGATGGACTGGGAGTCGTCCGGAACTACTCGACGAACTCTCAAATACCGATGAGATCGCGACAGTTCGTCTCAATGTCAACTACCGATGCGGCGCCGAGATCATTGCGTACTCACAACGCGTCTTGCCGAGTGAGAGAGAAATTGGGGCGGTTCGCGAAGGTGGTGAAGTAAGAGCCGTCCACTGCCCCTCCGGTATTGATGAGCAGCGACAAGAAACAGGAGGGATCGTGGACAAGGCTCGTGCCCTGGGCACGCCGTTAGAAGAAATCGCGGTGATCTGTCGGAAGAACGAGGAGTGTTCCGAAATGGCTGACTTCCTTCGTGCCCGAAGCATTCCCTGTTTCGTAAGGTCGGGACACTATGGCTTGACCGCAGCGACCATGTTGGTTGAGAACCTCGCGGCGTGGGTGGTCTTCCCAAGGGGTTCGTCTGGACGTTCGCTCTCTGACCTGCTGCGCACTTGGCACGGGCTGCTTGGAACGAGTGCCAAACCTACGGACGATGTTTCTCTGGTGCGTCTACTGCGTGAGTCTGCCCAAACACCGAACCAGCCTGCGAGTGAGTTCCTCCAGGCCGTTATCGATCGCGGCTTAGGAGCGTCGCTTCGATCGCGCGCCAATAGCCAGGATGCTCAAGAGATTGCGAAGATGCGTTCTGCTCTCACGGAGGGTGATCTCTCGGGCTTGACTCTTCAGGCGCTGGCTGACAGGGCCCGGCCGGTGGGGCGAGTCGAAGTAACGACAATGAGCTCAGCCAAAGGTCTGGAATTTGATGTTGTGATCATGACGGCGCTGGAGGAGGGGTTGGTTCCCTTCTATTGGTCGACACAAGATCCGAAGGAGCTCGCTGAGGAGAGACGCAAGTTCTATGTGTCGATAACTCGCGCTCGTCGCGAGGTCCATCTGTTGTACTCGGGTTGGTTTACATGGCCAAGCGGGGCGTCCCGGCATGACGGACCTAGCCGATTCCTTGTCGAGTTGGGGCTGGCCTAGAGGTCACAACTCCAGTTCTTATGGAGCGAAATCACCTCCACGAGAGGCCTTGAGTTCCTTTCCATGTCCCTGAGCTCGTCTATGGTAATTAGCGTGTCCATGCAAACCAGCAGCGCTAAGAACACCAACTTGAACGCCGCCATGGCGACAAAGAACGATGAGTTCTACACGCAATGGGCCGACATCGAGCGCGAGATGAATGCGTACCTCGAATACGACCCGGACGTGTTCCGCGACAAGGTGATCTTGCTTCCCTGCGACGACCCGGAGTGGAGCAACTTCGCCAAGTTCTTCGCTCTCCACTTTGTGGACTTCGGGCTCAAGAAATTGATCTCGACGTCCTACGCGCCTGACAGCAACCCCGCGGCGGTCAACTATCAGCCCACCCTGTTCGAATCGGAGAGTCCGTCGTTCGACGAGAGGAAGACTCACACCAACGGGAAGATGTTCACTCTGGAGCCGCAGGACATCAACGAGGACGGTGTCGTCAACATCGACGACCTCCAGTGGGAGTACCTCGAGGGTGATGGCGACTTTCGTAGTGACGAAGTGACGGCACTTCGTGATGAGGCCAACATCGTCATCACCAACCCTCCCTTCAGCCTCTTCCGGCCCTTCGTGAACTGGCTCTTCGATGGGAACGTGAAGTTCTCGGTGATCGGCAACAACCATGCGCTCACTTACGTCGAGATCTTTCCGCGGATTCAGACGAACCGACTCTGGAAAGGTGCGACGGCCAATAGCACCGACATGGTCTTTGGGGTGCCAAAGGGGGCCAAGGTGAAGGACGATGACCGCAAGAAGGCCGAGAAGCTCGGCTACCCGTCGGATGATCAGTTCGACTACACCCGCCAAGGGAACGCGTGCTGGTACACCAACATCGATCATGGTCGCCGTCACGAGCCCCTTCAGTTGATGACGATGGATGAAAACATCAAGTTCAGCAAGCACAAAGAGATTCGGGGCGTCGGTTACAAGCGGTACTACAACTTCCCAGAGGCGATCGACGTTCCCTTCGTCGATGCGATCCCGAGCGACAACGACGGCGTGATGGGCGTCCCGAGCACCTTCGTGGACAAATACAATCCCGACCAGTTTGAGATCCTCGCCAGCGCCGAGGATATGGAGGCCATGAAGGAAATCGGCGTGGAGATGCTAGGCGTCGAGTTCGTGAAGACCTACAAAGAGCAAGGAGGGACCGGCGGCGTGAGCCCGGGCCACCGAAAGCTAGGACTGACGGAGCCGCGCTATTACTGGCCCTTTAAGCGCATCCTCATCCGTCGGAAGAGTGCGTCGTGAAGACGGAGCTGAAGCACTACACCGTCGAAGAGGTCGTCAATGGATTTGTCTACAACGAGCTTGAGGGTAAGGGTCTGTTCGGCCTCGCCGGCAAGCTCGTCATCCAGCCTGAGTTCCAGCGTCACTACATCTATGGTGACGGAAAAAGGGACGTCGCCGTTATCCAGTCACTCCTCAGCCGCTATCCGATCGGGCTGATCTACTTCAATGTGAGCGACGACGGCCTCGAGGTGCTGGACGGACAGCAGCGCATCACGAGCATCGGACGCTTCGTGACGGGCAAGTTTGCGATCCGCGTCGACGGCAAGGAGCAGACTTTTTCGTCGCTGCCCATTGAGGATCAAAACCTCCTGAAGGAGAGCACGCTGCTGGTCTACGAGTGTGAGGGCACAGAGAAGGAGATCAAGGAGTGGTTCCAGACGGTCAACATCGCTGGCGTGCCGCTCAACAATCAGGAACTGCTTAACGCTATCTACTCCGGGCCCTTCGTCACCAGGGCAAAGGCTGTGTTCAGCAACTCGAACAACGCCAACATGCAGAAGTGGTCGTCATACATCAAGGGCAATCCGAAGCGACAGGAGATCCTGGAGGTCGCGCTGGAATGGGTCTCGGACGCCCAGGGAATCAGCGTCGACGCCTACCTCGCGACCCACAGACACAACGACAGCATCGCTGACCTACAGACCTACTTCACATCGGTGATCGACTGGGTCGGCAGCGTCTTCACTCGTCCGCCTGACAAGGAGATGCGGGGGCTCGAGTGGGGACGGCTCTACGAGCTCTATCACTCGCGGTCGTATGACGCGGCAAAGATTGATGCCGACGTAAACGACCTTCGCGCCGATCCAACGGTGGTAACTAATGCCAGGGGGATCTACGAGTACCTGCTGGGCGGCAAGAAAGACACCCAGTTGCTGGGGATCAGACTCTTTGACAAGAACACGAAACGCGTCGCGTATGAGCAGCAGACGAGCGAGGCCAAGGCGGCCGGCGTGTCCAACTGCCCGCTGTGCGCGATGGGCAACGACAACAACAAGACTCGTATCTACAAGCCTGAGGAGATGGATGCCGATCATGTAACGGCATGGTCAAAGGGCGGAGCGTCGGACCTCGAGAACTGTCAGATGCTGTGCATCACTCACAACCGGGCGAAAGGGAACAGGTAGGCAGGTTCAGGCCGACCCGCCCTGGGTTCCTTCGAATTCTGCTAGCGATTTGCTAACGGCGGACTCGGATCGCCACGGATGAACTCGGATGGAGGCTCGAACTGCAAATGTCTGACCAGCGGAAACGCACAGGCCAGGAACAGCTCGAATCATCCAGAACCGGCTGACGGCGGCTCATAACCCGGAGGTCGTGGGTTCAAATCCCACCCCTGCAACCAATGCAGTGAAGAGAAGCCCCTGGTCACAGGGGCTTCTCTTTTTGAGGGCCAATCGGCCAACTCAGCGTCCTCCCTGGAGAGGCACCCGAGACCGATGATGTTCAGCGCATCGACAGCGTAGAACCTAGAGCCAGCCTCGTCGTCGTAGCTGATCTCGACGCTAGGTCCGCTGCTTTCGATCGGAGTCGGTTCGTCCTCGCCAGGGTTCGGATGGGGTGTTGTCTGGCTCGCTACAGCTTGCCGACCACGTGCGCGACGACCGCTGACATCTGGTCGTGAGGGCTGAACTCGACCATCTTGACTGCGTCCTCGACGACGACCGTGTGGCCGGAGGGCCAGTAGTACAGCTCGCCGCCACCGACGGTCTCATGGCTCCCGTCCTCGTAGTCGACACGGATGCGCCCCTCCAGGACGTAGCCCCAGTGCGGGCACTGGCAGTGGTCGCGCTCCAGGCCCTCGAGCAGGGGGCAGAAGTCGAGACCGGTCGGGTACTGCATGTAGGCGCTGGTCATCCCACCCCAGTCCTGTCCGCGGATCATCTCACCGAGGGCCTCGTGGGCGATCGGCAGCTCTGCGACGTTGCTCTTCATGACATGCTCCTTCGTTGTGAGGGTCCGGTTGCCGGCCTAGGACCATCGGACCTTGTGGTTGTCGTGCCAGGTCTGCAGGAGGTCGCGATCACCTCCCACATCGATGGTGGTGTCGTCGCCGCGGTTCCACAGCACCAGGTAGACGTCGCTGGCACGTCCTCGCAAGGTCACGTCCGGGGGCCCGTCATCGCGGACCGTTGCGATGCCGTCCGGGCGCAGCGTGACGTGCCAGCGGTCGTCGGTGTCTGTCGCGTGCACGAGGATGGCCTTGGTGTCGACCACCGGGAAGGCTGTCGCTCGCGGGGCGAAGGCGGTGAGCAGCTCATCGATGCCGTCCGCGGCGAGCTCGGCGTCGAACACGGTCGGGGTTCCCGCCGCGTGCTGCGCATCGAAGCGATGGATGGCGGTCTCGTGCGCCTGCCGCCGCGCCCACATGGCGAGCGGTGACGGTGCCGCGAGGAACGTCATCGCGTCCAGGTCAGCCGGTGCCCCTTCGAGCTCGCGGACCAGGTTCGCGTTCGTCCGGAGGTAGTGATCAGGCAGCTCGTCGTCGGCCGGCCAGAACACACCGAGGTCGGGCCACGACGCAGTCAGTTCAGCGAGG
>WHTI01000468.1 GCA_009377815.1 Actinomycetota bacterium | reverse complement strand
GACAGTTCCACCGTGAAGAACTCGTGATGCTCCATCTTGTTGTCTCCGATCACCACGATCGTGATGAACCTCTCGGTCTCACCCGGAGCGAAGGTGATGATCCCGCTCGCCGCCTCGAAGTCGGCCCTCTTGCCGTGAGAGATGGCGGTGCCGTCGTGGGTCGAGAAATCGACGGTCACGGTCTCCTCGCTTTCCTCGGACAGCGTGACCTTGAAGCGCATCTCGGTGGTGCGATGCTTGCGGCCTTCGAGGGTCGACGAGTGCCCGATCGAAGCCTCGGGCGGCACGACGGGCTCGTCCTCGATCGAGAACAGCGCCGCAGGTGGATCGTGGTCGCTGACCTGTTCGGCGAACTCGGAGTTGATCTGGAGGTACTCGAAGACGTCGAGCTCCTCGGACAGCGCCGGCGACACCAGCATGTGGTCGAGAGTCTGGGCGTTGCCCTCGAAGTTGTAGCTGTAGCGCTCGCCCTCGGGCAACGTCTCGGCCAGATTGATGAGGTCATCGCCTTCGACGGTCTCGACGACGTCCGAGAACCAGAAGTCGTTGAGGTCCCCTACCACCGCGATGTTCGCAGCGGCGTCCTGAGCCAGGATCTCGTCTACGAACCCGTTGATGATCGCAGCCTGCTGCATCCGCTGGACCTCGGAGCTGCGCTCGGGCGGCTGGAAGCGCCCGAACAACGGCTGGTCTCCGCCCTTCGAGTTGAAGTGGTTGTTGATCACGAAGAGGGGCTCGCCGCCGTAGGTGAACTCCGCGGCCAGCGGTTTGCGGCTACTGGCCCACGCGGGATCGGCCGGTTCGACACGCCCGGGGCTGAAGCTCAGTTCGGGGCCGTCAGGCCCGGCCACGATCTCGGTCGCGGTGGTCGCATCGCCGCCCGGACGGGAGACGAACTCGAGTCCCCGGTCCTCGCGGTAGAGGTAACCGACGCGGATGTTGCCGCCGGGCTGGCCACCGTCCTGATCATCGGCCGGGGCGATATCGGTGAACGAGTACACCGGTCCACCCGCGGCGACGATCGCATCGACCAGCGCCTGG
>WHTI01000191.1 GCA_009377815.1 Actinomycetota bacterium | reverse complement strand
GATCCGGGCGAGGGCGACCGTCGCGGCGAGCACTGCGACCGTGATCGTCAGGGCCGGTCCGGTGTAGGCGGCGATGACCGTGGCCAGCGCGGTCGCTACCGCGGCATGGCCCGAAACGAACCCGAGCCCGCTCTCGGGGGCATTCGCCCGGAAGATGACATCGATGAGCAGATCGCCCGGGCGCCCGCGCCCGAAGGCCTCCTTAAGGAGGAGCGAGAGCAACCACGCGGACAGCCCGCTGAGGGCGAGATCGAGCGCGATCCGACGCCGCTTGGTCACCCACAGAGCCAGTCCCGAGACCCCCACGATCGCCAGGAAATTGCCCAGCTCCATGATCGGGGCGAGGACCCACACGAGAGCGTCGGGCAGCTGATTGATCGACTCGAAGATGGAACGCTCGGTCTCGCTGAGGCCCAGCGGTTCGATCGGTACGGCCGAGATCAACAGGATCACGATCGCAACGATCACCCTGATCCCGTGGGCGCGCCGCGACGGATGGACGATGTGATCCCATACCCGCCCCAGTCGACTTCGTCGTTCCATCACGTCTCCGTATCATCCGTGTCGCACATCGAATCGTTCTCGTTTGACTACCCCTCTAGCCTGAGACACGTTGACCTCTATGAAGCGCATCTTGCGGGTAGGGGCCTCGATCGTCCTCGTGGTCGGCATCTTCTTCTTCGCGCTGCCCAAGATCGCCGATTTCTCGGAGGTTTGGACCGAGATCGGCGCGATGACCCTGATCGAACTGGCCTTCATGCTCGCGGCAACCTTCTGGAACATCTTTACCTATTGGCTCGTGATGATGTCGTCGCTCCCGGGGAGCAATATCTGGCAGACGATGAAGGTGAACCAGGCCTCCACCGCGGTCGCCAATACCTTGCCGGGCGGAGGCGCAATCGGGGTGGGCGTCACCTACGGGATGTACGGGTCCTATGGGTTCACCCGCTCCCAGATCAGCCTCGCGGTACTCGTCTCCGGGATATGGAACAACTTCGTCAAACTCGGGATGCCGGTCGTCGCTCTCATATTCGTCGCACTGGAGAGCAACGTTGGCGGTGGCTTCGTGATCGCGGCCATGCTCGGTCTCATCGTGCTGCTCGCTGCGATCGGGAGTTTCGGCGCGGTGCTGAGCAGCGACCGTCTCGCGGCGGCGGTCGGGAGGCGACTCGAGAAGATCATCTCGTCCCTGAGGAAGCCGTTCCGCGAAGAACCCGTGACCGAGGTGGCCGCCAAGACCGTCGCCTTCCGGCACGACGCTATCAGCCTCGTACGAGAACGGTGGTTCCCCCTCACTTCCTTCACGATCATCAGCCACGTGTCCCTCTACTTCGTTCTCCTGATCGCCTTGCGTAACGTCGGGGTCCCGGGGCGAGCAGTCTCATGGCCCGAGGTACTCGCCGCGTTCGCGTTCGTGCGGCTGATCTCGGCGCTACCGATCACCCCGGGAGGACTCGGTGTCGTCGAGTTGGGTCTGAGCGCGGCGCTGGTAACCGCCGGCGGAGACCGAGTTCCGGTGGTGGCCGCGGTGCTCGTCTACCGGGCGCTGACCTATCTCCTTCCGATCCCGATCGGCCTCGCGCTCTACCTCACGTACCGGAAGGGAAGCGAAGCGCGCAGGGAACGGCAGGCCGTCCTCTAGCCCGGAGATTTCCGCTCGTAGTTGAGACGGAGCATCTCGATCACGTCGCGCACGTCGGCGTCGTCCTCGATCGAACGAGCCGCCGGGCCCTTCTTGCCGGGGAACACCGGATGGTGAACGATCCGGCCCTGTTCGTAGAGCTCGGTCCAGAGATCCTTGGGAAAGAAGAAATGAGCGGCCCGGTCGCCGTGAAGGTGCCCGATCTCCCGGCCCTCGACCTTGAAGGCGAACTCGCCCCGCTCGCCGGGTCCGGCCTCGACCCCCGGCCACGAGATCACTTCCTCGGTGATGATCGCATCGGCCGTCTTCGTGGTGGTCATCGAGCCTCCTACGTCGTCGCCTTTCATCGATGGAGTTCGAAGCTACAAGTTGAAGTCCAGTTGAAGTCAAGCCGACCGGCGCACTTCGCAGGTGCGCCGGTCGGGGAGCGGGACCTCGGCGGCTGTGGGAAGGAGGCGGGGGGACCTCCTTCCCACGGAGCCGGGCTCAGGACTTGCGCTCTTGCTTGAGCACGCCCAAGCGCTTGCGGTATTCGTCCTCGTCGATCTCGCCCTTCGCGTAGCGCTCGCTGAGCACGCCCTCGCCGGAGTGCGTCCCGTGCCACGGACCGCCGAAGCGGCGGCGCCGGAAGATCGTGAACACGACGAATCCGATGAACAGGAACCACAGGATGGGGAAGATCGGCCACCATCCCCCGCCATGCCCCCATTCACCGGCGTGGGCGAGGACCTCTGCTGCAAGTGTCATCTCGACCTCCTCGATCGATGCGGCCGGAGTCTCCGACCGACATCACCCATGGTCGAGAAACGGAGGGCCGAAGTCGTCGCCTGAGGGGATGCACTTGGCTTACGTCCGGCGGCGCAGCGGGGCGCCGTGGCTACCGCGGAGGGAGTAGCTCTAGCCCTGCCACCCCGGGCGCACGAGGCCCGTTTCGTATGCGAACACGACCAACTGGGCCCGATCCCGGGCGTGGAGCTTGACCATCGCGCGGGAGACGTGGGTCTTGGCGGTCGCGGGGCTCACGACGAGGCGCTCGGCGATCTCCTCGTTCGAGAGTCCCTCGGCAACCAGCGCCATGACCTCGCGCTCCCGATCGGTCAGGGCATCGAGGTCCGGGGTCTCCTGCGGTTGTTTCGCCTGCGCCGCGAACTCCGCCACCAGCTTCCTCGTGATACTCGGCGACAGCAGCGCCTCGCCGTCGGCCACCACCCGCACGGCATGGAGGAGCTCATCGGGCTCAGTGCTCTTGACCAGGAATCCGGAAGCACCGACCCGCAGAGCCTCGAACACGTACTCATCGAGATCGAAGGTCGTGAGGATGATGATGCGTACTGCATCGAGCGCCGGATCCGACGCGATCGCGCGGGTCGCTTCGAGGCCGTCCATGTTGGGCATCCGGATATCCATCAGCACGACGTCGGGCGTGAGGTTCGTCGTCAACGAGACCGCTTCGGTCCCGTCCGACGCCTCGCCGACGACCTCGACATCGTCCTGGGCATCGATCAAGGCGCGGAACCCTGCGCGCACGAGGGCCTGGTCGTCGGCGAGCAACACCGAGATCATGGCGATCCCTCCTTCTCTTCGACCGGGAGCACCGCACGCACCCGGAAGCCGCCTCCGGGACGGGGGCCGGCGGTCAATTCTCCGCCGAGCGATGCCGCCCGCTCCTTCATCCCGGGAACGCCGTTACCACCACCGGAGGTCGGCGTCGCCGCTCCCTTCCCATCGTCATCGATCTGCACGATCAGTTCATCATCGCCGTAGGTGATCACGATCGTGACGGTCGCGTCGCCGGCGTGCCGGGCGACGTTGGTGAGACTCTCCTGAACGATGCGGAAGGCGGCGACGTCGACATCGAGGGGAAGCTGCCGCAGGGCTCCGGTCACGTTCTTCGTGACCTCGATCCCGGCCGCCTCGGTGCGCCCGATCAACTCGTCGACGTGGGCAAGTCCCGAGGTCGGCCGGCGCGGGGCCCCCTCCTCGCCCAAGCGAAGGATGTCGAGGACGGAACGCAGCTCCCCAAGTGCCTCATTGCTGGCGTCCTTGATCGCGCTCAATGCGGTGCGCGCCTGTTCGGGGCGCTCATCCAAGAGGTGTAGAGCGACACCGGCCTGAACGTTGATCAACGAGATGTTGTGCGCCAACACGTCGTGGAGATCACGCGCGATGCGCAAGCGCTCTTCGCTCTGTTGCCGGCGCGATTCCTCACGCCGCGTTCGGGCCATCTCGATCGCCTCGGCCCGCCTCGAGCGCATGAACTCGGTACCGACCCCCAGGACCAGAAGCCAGGCCCCCACGCCGAAGATCTGTCCGAGCGCGGGTGACGGGCCGGTCCCCACCACCGCCGGCCCCCATAGGAAGGTGATGAAGACCCCGACGAGAGTCGCGATGAAGGCGATCCGGTGGCCCCGCATCACCGCCTTCATCGAAGCGAAGAACAGGGCCAAGAACATCGGGCCCCGCGGGTAGTCGGAGATGCCGTAAGCCACTGTCGTCACGAACGTGATCCCGAGCACCGGGATCGGATAGAGGTTTCGGAACACGAGTGCGACGGGGCCCGCCAGCAGCAGGAGGGCGGCCACTCCGTCGAAGTCCATATAGCCGGTCTGGCGATGGGACGCGAAATAGGTCCCCATCACCTGGATGAAACCGACGATCGCCGGGAGCGCGTAGGTC
>WHTI01000245.1 GCA_009377815.1 Actinomycetota bacterium | reverse complement strand
GCGTGGAGCCGCGGTGATATGGGCTACGCAACGACTCGACGAGATCCGCGGGTTTGCCGATACCGCCACGGTTCTCGAAGCCGGCAGGGTTCGGTTCGACGGAACGGTGGTCGAGTTGTCGGGGCGTTCCCCGGGCCGGCGATTCCTCATCCGGGTACAGGATGGACTCCACGCCGTGCCTCTTCCAGAACATCTCGGGCTGCTAACAGCCGCGACCTCCCACAGCCGGGAACATTTCATCCTGGAGCTGGCGCCCGAAGGGATCCTTGGGGACGCGCTCCTTGCCGTCGCGGGTTCCGGTGCTCGGATCCTCTCCTGTAGAGAGGAACGTTCGGATATCGAAGACGCGTTCTTCGACGTGATGGTGGGGGCGTGAGTTGATCAGGGCCGCAGAGCTTTCGCTCGAGACTTCGAAGTTGAGCGCCTTCGTTAGGCGCGATTTCCTGACCGCGTGGAGTTACAGGTTCACGTTCTTTTCGGAGGCCATCGGGCTGATCGCGCAGGCCGTGGTCTTCTCGTTCGTGGGCCGAATGGTAGACCCGACCGTCCTCCCGAGCTACGGAGGTACGAGAGCTTCCTACCTCACCTTCGTTGCCGTGGGGATCGCCTTCACACAGTTCCTTCAAGTAGGACTCGGCAGGATGGTCTCTGCGATCCGGACCGAGCAGTTGATGGGGACACTAGAGTCTCTTCTCCTGACACCCATGCGCCAGACCACCCTCCTGTTGGGCTCTGTGACCTACGATCTTCTCTACGTGCCCGTCCACACGATCGCGTTCCTCGGCGTCGTTGGGGTGGGCTTCGGTCTCGGATTCCACGCTTCCGGTGCTCTACCGGCGATCGCGATCCTGCTGCTGTTCGTTCCATTCGTCTGGGGCATCGGGATCGCCAGCGCTGCTGGTGTGATGACCTTCCGGAAGGGATCAGGTCTCTTCGGCTGGTTCGGCTACGCGCTGACCCTGATGTCCGGGGCGTACTTCCCCACGTCCTTGCTCCCCGACTGGCTGCAAGGGGCGGCTCGGATGAATCCGATCTCCGTCGCCCTCACCGCTTCCAGGAAAGCGCTCATCGGAGGAGCCGGTTGGGCTGAATTGGCTCCCTCACTGGGGTTGCTGGCGGTAGCGGCGGTCGTCGCAATCGCGTTCGGAACGGCTGCTCTTCAACTGTCCCTGCGGCGGGAACGTCGGCTCGGAACCATCGGGATGTACTAGCGGTGGTGCACTGATGGGGTCGATCGCCGTTATCCACTCACGCACGGGCACCGTCGCACCGGACGAGGTGCGCCTGATGCTGAAGGCGGCCCCCCACCGCGGCTCCACCTCGCGCGTGATCCAGATCGGCCGGTCGACACTCGGAGCGTCGTGGGACGATGAGGCAGGTGGTGGGTCCGTCGCGCTTGGGAGCCATGGAGCGGCGGTCTTCTGCGGCAACCTCGATGATCGGGAGAAGCTCGAACGAGAATTCGGAACAGACTTTCCCGACGACGCGAGTCTTGTGCTCGCCGCATGGAGCAGGTGGGGCGATAACGTCTGGGGTCGTCTGCGAGGCTCATACAACATCGCCGTGACGGATGGTGAGCGCATACAACTCGCACGCGATCACTTCGGTAACAAGCCTCTGTTCTATCGGAGCGAGAGCCGCGCTCTGTACGCGGCGACGGAGGCCAAACAGGTCGTTCAGGGAGCGGGGTTGGTTAGAGAGCCAGACCTCGACTCTTTGGAGTCGATCCTGTACGGACGACCTCTGCCCGGAAGTGCCCTCTCTGGAGTCTCGAGGGTCGATCGAGCTTCGGCGCTGTGCGCTTCGGACCCCGCCTTCCCTTCCCAGCATCGGTACTGGAGGCCGGAGGAACTGATCGAGACGCGGACGTTGGGCCGGGATGAGGTCTGTGAGGAACTTCTCCATCGCCTCGACCGCGCCTGCGAGCGAGCGGTCACCGGCAACGACGTCGTTCTTCTGAGCGGAGGGATCGATTCACCTTCGATCGCCGCACTGGCAGCCCCGGTTCATCTCGCCCGGTCGGGTCGACGCCTCAAGGCCCTGTCCGCGGTCTTCCCGGATCATCCTTCGGTTGATGAATCTCCTCACATCATCTCGGCGGTGGATCACATCGGCCTCGAGTGGCACTCATACGTGCCCCGCGCGTCCGCGCTCGACGACGCGTCCTTCTGGGGGGAGTTGCTGGACGGACCGGTCGAGACCCTGTCGATCCCGCAGGTGTCGGAGGCCTACTCGCATTCGGCAGCCCTCGGGGCACGACGAGTCTTCACCGGCGAGCTCGCCGAGCATGTCTTCGAGATAAGGAACTTCCTGATGGACCACCTCATCTCGAGGGGCCGTTTCCGCGCGGCGGCTAGTCAGCTCGGGAGCAGGAGGGCCGAGGGGTTGGGTGTGATCGGCATGCTCAAGCAGATCGCTCAGCCGTTGATCCCACCGAGGGTGGCATTTGGGTGGGCGCGTAGGCGACGCCGCGATGAACGGCAAGTGCCACCCTGGATCGATCCTGCCAGGATCGGCGGGATCGGTTACCAACCGGACCTCATTCGTTCGCCGAGGGACCGATGGACCGAACTTCAGACATCTCCCTTCTATGGCCAGGCCGTGTCCTTCGAGGCCGACGACATCTGTGCCGCCTTCCATGGGGTGGACGTCCGTCGGCCGTTCGGTGACGTCGACCTCTGGTCGTTCGTCCTCTCCCTGCGGGCAGAGGTCAAGTTCCCAGACGCAGTTCCGAAAAGCATCATCCGGACGGCCATGAGGGGCAGGGTGCCGGATACCATCCTCGATCGTCGCGATAAGACGGTTTTCGATGAATACAGCATCTCGAAGGCGGACTACGACTCGCTGAGACGATGGCTCTCGAACCCTGATGCTCGGATGCCCGGCGTTGACTACGGCATCCTTTCAGACCGAATAGATCGGCAGAAGATGAGCGTGCCGGAGCTGCGCTGGGCGCGTGATCTGGGTCGCATCCACGCGTTCCT
>WHTI01000062.1 GCA_009377815.1 Actinomycetota bacterium | reverse complement strand
GCTGGTCGAGGAAGAGGTCATTCCCCGGGCCTCCGCGGGCAACCGGTCGCAGGCCTTCCGCGTACTGGACCAAGAAGGCTCCCGTCTGATCCAGGACATCGAGATCCAAAGCGAGTTACTGAGGACGCTCCAGGAGCAACGGCTCCAGGAGACCGAGCGGGAGCTGAGTTCGCGTTCCAGGCAGGCGTTGATCATCCTCATCATCGTTCTGGTCGGCGTCGGTGGGGCCGCCATAACGCTGGCCTTTGCCCTCCCGCGTCGCCTCTCGCGGAACCTCTCGCGCCTCGTGGAGGTGACCCGAGCGATCGGCCGAGGAGACTTCGAGCAGGACGTCGATATCCACTCCGGGGACGAGGTCGAAGAGCTCGCGACGCGCTTCACCGAGATGCAGTCGGGTCTCCAGCGCCTCCAGCAGCTCGCTCTGCAGGACCGCGAGCTCGAGATCGCCGCCTCGATCCAGCGGAACCTCTTGATCCGGCACATCCCGGTGACCCCCGGGCTCAAGATCGTCCCGATCCAGCGGCAGGCGAACCTGGTGGGCGGAGATTGGTACGACATCGACGTCACCCCTCGCTCGGGCACCGTCGTCATCGGTGACGCCTCGGGGAAGGGGATAGCTGCGGCACTGATGGCCACGGTCGCACTGTCGTTCCTGAGGGCCGAGAAGGGCCTCGGGTCGCCTCCCAAGACCGTCATCGCCCGCACGAACGAGGCCCTCCTGGACGCGACCGACCCCGACTCCTTCACGACTCTGGTCTATGCCGTGATCGACGTGTCCTCTGGAGAGGCCCGCTGGCTGAACATGGGCCACCCGGCCCCCTTCCTCCTCAAGGGAGGCACTCCCGAAGGGGGCTCGGTTGACGGGAGGGAGCCCCGGGGTTACTACGTGGAGGGTCCCCGGAACCGGGTCTTGGGCTGGTTCGAAGACCCCGGTCTGAACGTCACCGTCAATCAGCTCGCCCCTGGGGACCGCCTGATCTTCTATACCGACGGTTTCCTCGAGGCCAAATCGCCTGAGGGGGAGGTGTTCGGCGAGCATCGCTTCGCCGAGGCGGCGGTGCGCCTCACGAGAGTGGGGATCGAGGAACTCGGGGAACAACTGATTGGGGAAGTGGAGAGGTTCGCGGCCGGTAAGCTCGACGATGACCTCACCATGCTGATCGTGGAGTATGAGGGCGCCGTCCAGCAGGAAGACGGGTCGGCGGCGGCCCAGGACGGCTGAAGAGCCCAGACAGGAGAGGAAGCGTGGCACAGCAGAAGGTAGAGATCGAGATCATCGATGCGGGCGATTACCGTGTCCTGAGGCCGACGGGAGACCTCGACGTCTACACCGTCGGCTCCCTGAGAGACGCGATCGGCACGATGATCGAGGAAGAGACCCCGAAGGTCGTGGTCGACCTCGACGGGGTGCCCTTCATGGATTCCTCCGGCCTGGGCGCGTTGATGGGTGGTGTCCGGCGGCTCCGGGAAGCATCCGGTGACCTGGCCATTGCCTGCACGCGCGAACAACACCTCAAGCTCTTCGCGATCACCGGATTCGGTGAGGGTGTTTCTATCGCCCCGACCGTCGAGGAAGCTGCCCAGGGCTTCCGTAGCTAGCCCCGAGCCCAAGCCCGATGGACGCGGTCGACCGGTTCCGCGAGATCGCGTTTCCCTTCGTAAGGTTCGGTTCCTTCACCGCGACCGCGATCCTGTTCGGCCTGGTCCCGATCCTGCTTCTGGTCCTTCGCCCCGCGTTCAAGGGGGCCGGAGCGGAGGCGTGGTCCGCGGGACGATCGAGGGTCGCCGACCGGATCGAGGGCCTGATCGAGGGGGCGCTGATCGTGGCGATGACCGCCACCGGTCTCTTCATCGTGTTGCAGGCCCTCCAGATCGCCGAGGTCAGGGGTACGGCGGTCGATGGGAACGCCATCAGCTCGGTGTTCGACAGTTCCTACGGCCGCTGGGTCGGGGTCCGTGTCCCACTGCTGATCGCTCTCGGCGTGATGCTTTTCGGCAAGGCTCGGGTATCGGTGCTCGCCGGGACCGAGGCCAGCGACTCCGGGCCATCGCCGGTCTTCTGGGGGATCTGGGCGGGCCTCTCGGGGTTGCTGCTCGCGACCGCCACCTTCTCCGGTCACTCCGCGGTCGCGTCCCCGAAGGTGCTCGCCGAGATCAACGACATCGCGCACCTGGCCGCGGGGGCGACATGGTTCACGGGCATCGTGGTGCTCGCCGGGATGGTGCCCGCCGCGACGCGCGACGCGGTCCGTCCGCTCGAACTGTTGCGCCCGGTTGTTACGCGCTTCTCTCAGATCGCCGTGGTGATGATCGCCGTCGTGGTCTTGACCGGGACGCTGAACTCAATCCTTCATGTCGAGAGGTTGGCCGACTTCGTTAACACCGGATACGGGCGCGCGATCGCGGTCAAGATCGCGCTCGTGCTCGGCATCATTGGCCTCGGTGGGGTCAACCACTTCGTGATCCGCCGGCGGCTGGAGGCAACCCCGTCCGATGCCGATAGCAGCACGGTCCGGCATCTGTTCAAGAAACTGGTCGTCGCTGAGCTCTTCGTGGGGTTGGCGATCTTCGGAGCGACGGGAGTCCTCACTGATCAGGCCCGCACCAAGAAGGTTGTAGTCCCAGCCTCGGCTGGCCACTCGGTGCCTACCCCTGGGGTGGCTCAAAAGGACTAGGGCTTAGTCCGTCGCGTTCGTTCCACACCATCCCGGAAGGTTAAGACCACAAGCTCCGGAAAGGGTCTCAACGGACTATCGGAATCGGAAGGTACGTTCCGTATCGTTCTCCTCGGATAGGTGGGGCTAGGCAGCCCATTTGAAACGGGGGTAGTACGCACAGTGGCGATCGCCGCACACGAATTGATCGACCTTACCGACCAGGATTGGCGCGCTCACGGGAAGTGCTCCGAGACGGACCCAGACCTGTGGTTCGCCGTGGGAGCTCGCGAGCACAAGGCAGCCAAGGTCATCTGTCGGACGTGCCCGGTGAAGGATGCATGTCTGGCTTATGCCATGGATGCGCCCGTGGATCACGGGATCTGGGGTGGCCTCACCGAGAGGGAGCGCCGTCGCTATCGTCGTCAGGCCGGCGTCTCCGGCTGGCGCAGCGTCTTAGCTTCGCAGGGTTAGTTCGAGGATCTCGCATTCGTCGCGCCAGCGGCGAGCGGTGTCCTCGGGCAGCCCCGGGATGTTCAATCGCTTCTCTGCCAGCTTCTCCGCTCGCTCGTCCCATTCATCGGTGTTCTTCGGCACGACCCGGACGCTTGCGGGGATCTCCGCGAGTCTGATGTTCTTGCCCTTCTGGCGGAAGATCACGTCGGCGGAGCGCATGCGCTCGGCCCCCGGTATCTGCTGCTGACGTTCGCCCGACAGGACATAGATCTTCCCGAGCTTCTGTTCGTACACGTACCAGACCGGCATCTGATGCTCGTTGCCGTTGTCACTCCAGCGCATCCAAAAGATCGTCGACTTCTTAAGCGACTCCTGGACGCCGGGGGCCAGGGAGGTCGGAATCAGCGTCTCGCGGCCCTCGGACCAGTCGAAGTCCTCGGCGACGCTGTACGAGACCTCGGCCCATGAGGTGTCGGTGGGAGTCAGGGCGTACCACTCGGCGAATCCGAAGAACGCCTCGACGGCCTCGGCGGGGGTCGCGTAGTCCCGGTAATAGACGAGTTCGGGGTCGCCGTCCTCGCGCTCGTGGAAGTAGAGGATCCAGTTCCTCTGGTCGGGTGAGAGATAGGCCTCGCACCAGTGAAGATGGGGTTTCGGCACATCCAGTCGCAGCGTTACCACGTCGCCGACCACGTTGATCTGGAACGGGGTCCAGTAGACCTGGAACACGCGCTTGACGCCCTGTTGACGCTCAACCTTTAGCAGACCTTTGGTCCCGGAGCCGTCGCTCTGGGCGCCTACGCGGGCAACGCCGCGGGCTACCTCCCTGATGATCGAGGAGAGTTTGGGGGCGAGACCTTCGTTGGCGATCGCCATCAGGAGAACGGAGACCCTTCGTAAGCGGAACGCAGCATGAAGAAGGCGGCCGGAGCGAACGCAAGGAACGACAGGATGAACTGCGCGTAAGCGAACTGCTTCTGCTTCAGGGCCATCCGGGGCCAGAAGTCAAAGATGATGATGCGCATCCCGTTGAAGGCGTGGAAAACGACTGCCGCGATCAGCCCCACCTCGAAGGGCTTGAACCACCATTGCTGGTAGAGGCTGATCGTTTCGTCGTAGAGCTCGGGCCCGAAACCGACCGCGAACGTGTCGACGATGTGGCCGAACAGGAAAGCGATGATCGCGACTCCGGTGACGCGATGGAGCGCCCAGGTCCACTGACCGATGCCACCCTTGTATGCAGGACCCTTCTGGGTCGAGCGAAGCCGGAACAGCCACACTCCGAGGTAGACCGCGAATACGGCGGTGCCGATCGTCAGGACAAAGACGAGACCTTCGATCAGTCTGGCGGCGATCATGGAGGCGATCATCGAGCGCATCCTAACTTCTCACCGCCGGCCGTTTCAGACAGCCTCGGCCTCGCCGTCGAACAGGCGCTCCGCGATC
This sequence comes from Actinomycetota bacterium, assembly GCA_009377815.1. Taxonomy (GTDB): domain Bacteria; phylum Actinomycetota; class CADDZG01; order CADDZG01; family WHSQ01; genus WHTI01. The sequence continues at coordinate 9,810 of WHTI01000062.1, read as the reverse complement.
TCGATGAGCCCGGGGAAGTCCACGGCCTCGGTCTGGAGATAAGGCACTCTCACCCAGAGGTGGCGCGGGATGCGCCTTGCCAGACCCTTGAGGTTCTTCTCCTCGAGGTGGACAAGGCCGCGGAATCGGTCCTCGTTGATCAACAGTTTGGCCAGGAGCCGGTCGCGCTCATCACCCTCTTGGAGCCTTCGCAGCTGCCGAGGGGTGACGTCGATCGGCTCCCCGAACGAGGGGTGGACGCGATTGACCACGAGCGAGCCGAAGGGCAGGCCCGACTCGTTCAGCCGCGTGGCGAAGTAAGTGGCTTCGGTAACCGAGTCCTCGGCCGGAGATGTCACAACCACGAACGATGTGTTGTCCGACTTGAGGAGTGCAGCGACGTCCTGCGCCCGCTGCTTGAACCCGTCGTACATGCCCTCGAGGTTGCTGAAGAACTCGGCCGTGTCCTCGAGGACTTCGGCGCCGACGATCTTCTTGACGATCCTCAGGAACGTGGTCGCGGCAACGTTGGCGATCCGCATGATTCCCCCGGTTGCCTTCATATAGGGGAGGAGGAACCACCGCAGGACCCGGCTCTCGAAGAAATCTGTCAGCCGTTTCGGGGCGTCGAGGAAGTCGAGCGCGTTCCTCGTGGGCGGGGTGTCGATAACGATCAGGTCGTATCCGCCGTCGGCGTGGAGTTCGTAGAGCTTCTCCATAGCCATGTACTCCTGCGTTCCCGACAAGGTCCCCGAGATGTTCCGGTAGAAGCGGTTGTTGATGATCCTCTCGGCCTGCTCGGGGGTCGGCGCGTAACGCAGCACCACTTTGTCGAAGGTCGACTTGGTGTCGAGCATCAGAGCGTGCAGCTCGCCCTTTGGCTTCAATCCCGCCGAGGTGAACTTCGCCTTCGACACCTTCGATGGTTCGCTCGACAGTTCCTTCAGCCCCAGGGACGACGCGAGCCTCTTGGCCGGGTCGATCGTCAGAACCGCGGCCTTCTTCCCATCCATGGCCGCCCGCAGCGCGATCGCGGCGGCGGTCGTTGTCTTCCCAACCCCACCCGACCCGGCGCAGACGATGATCTCCTTGACCGATACCAGCTCGTTGATCGGGTTCACAGGCTTGCCACCTCGGCCTCGATGACATCGGCGAGAGATTCGACGTCGGGAAGGGCAAGTCCGGCGGAGAACAGGAACGGCAGGTCTATGACCCCACCCTTCCCTTTGCGAAGGCGCGCGAGATGGTCCGCCTGGATATCCCGGCGTGACTGGAGGAACCCCGCGTATCCGTTCAGGGCTTCGAGGTCGCGCCCGTCGAGGCTCAGACCGACGCGGTCGGCCGCCTTGCAGAGCTCATCGATGCTTCCGTCGGCGGCGATCTCCTCGAACAACGATTGCTCGTTCTCGTCGAGCAATGGACGGTAAACGGCATTCGCGAACGTCTGCCCGGCCGAGATGCCGATTTTGCCGTCCAGCGCGGCGGCCGTTTCCAGCGTCTCGCTCACCGGCATCTCCTCCGGCAAGGTCACGAGGTGCACCCGTGCCCGCTTGGGGTCGCGCAGCATCTCCACGAGCCACTCCGCCTGCCGCTTGATCGGACCGACCCTGACGGCGTCGGATAGCCCCATGGGCGCGGACAAGAACGTGAGCATGTGTCCCGCCGCGGGAGCGTCGACGATGATCGTGTCGAAGTTGTGCTCGGTATAGCGTCCCTTTTCCAGGAACCAGATCTTCCCGAGGATCAGGATGTCTTCGAGTCCGGGAGCCGCGGTCGCGATGTAGTCGACGAAGTGCGACGACGTGAACACCCTCGAGATCCGTTTCATGTGGTACTGGACCTCGAGGTACTCGGCCAGCGCGCGCTCGGCGGTGATGTTCACGCCCCAGACGCGCGGCGTCAGCTCGGTCGGCTCGTAGGTCGCGCTGCGGCCCCCCAGGAGTTTCGTGAGGGTTCCCTTCTGGTCCACCTCCACGACGCACACCTTCCGACCGTGCCGCGCGGCGACGAGGGCCAGGGAGGCGGCCACCGTTGTCTTCCCCACCCCTCCCTTGCCGGAGACGATGAGGATCGTCGGATCCAGGAACTCATCGATGTTCATGAGGTGGTTCTACACCTCCGGAGGAAGAACACCGGGCGGGAGAGGGGGACGGGATGGGCGCGGATAGAGTCACCGGCGATGAAGTCGTCCACACGTCTCATAGCTCTCCTTCTCCTGATGTTGCTGATACTCGGCATCCTGTGGGGCGCCCTCTCGAGCGCACGAGCTCAAGGCAACCAGGGAGATCCGGTCGATCTGATCCAGATCAAGAATCTCCTGGATCCCGTCCAGGCCGGTTATCTGATCGACCGTCTGGGAACGGCCTCGAGCGACGGCGCCCAGGCCGTGATCCTCGAGATCGATACCCCGGGAGCCATCGATGTAGACCTCGAAGAGATCCTGTCCGCCGTGGCGAACGCCGAGGTTCCGGTTATCTGCTGGATCGCACCACGTGGGGCGAGCGCGGCGGGCATCGGAGCGTTCCTGGCGACGTACTGCGCCGCGACTTACATGGCCGCCGATTCGACCCTCGGTCCGGCGGCACCCATCAATCTTGCGGTGCCAGATGGGGCCACCAACGAAGAGATTCTCTCGAGACTCGACGCGGCTAAGCGGGGGGTGCGGCCCCGCGATTCGGAGACCGTCGAGCGAGCGTTCACCGTGACCGAGGCAGCCGCGGACGAGTTGATCGAGGGCGAGGCGTCGACGCTCGATGCCTTGTTGCAGCAGCTCGATGGTCAACAGTTCGACGACGCCGTTCTCGAGACCTTCGATGAGGACACCGGGTCGCTCAGTGCGCCGGTTCGGTTCCAGGGGATGGGGATCGTCGACCGGCTGCTACACACGGTGGCCAATCCCAACCTCGTCTTCCTGCTGCTGCTTGCGGCGTTGTTCGGGCTGATCTTCGAGCTCTACAACCCGGGGATCGGACTGGCCGGAACCCTGGGGGCCGCGGCCCTGGTGCTGGCCCTCTATGGGCTGAACGCCCTGCCGACGAACTGGCTCGCCGTGCTGCTGGTGGTCGTGGGGGTGTGCGGATTCCTGCTCGATCTCCAGATAGGTGCACTCGGGGTGTTCACGATCACCGGTGGCCTCGCGGTCGGGGGCGGTGGCGCGTTGTTGTTCCGCGGGGCGGCCTCGGAGTTGCTGGTCGACCCGTGGGCCATCGTGGCCGCGGTGCTGGCCACGATCCTGTTCTTCGTTTCGGTGATGACGGCCGCGCTTCGAGTGCGATTGCGCCGGCCGGTAACGGACGCGGACTCTCCCGTCGGGACCGTCGGCGTGGCCAAAACCGATATCGCCCCGGAAGGTACGGTTGTCACCAAGGGTGCTCTGTGGAGGGCCCGAACGATGGAGATGGGGATCGAGGCCGGATCCAAGGTGAAGATCATGGCCACCGAAGGACTGGTCCTCCTGGTCGAGCCTTGGCACGAGCACGAGGACGCGGAGCAGAGCTAGGAGGAGGTCGACGTGCTGTACGCGGTGGGCGTCGCAGTCATCCTGTTGTTGGTGATCCTGTCGGCATCGATCAGGATCGTGCAGGAGTACGAACGAGGGGTCATCTTCCGACTCGGACGTGTCATCGAGGGAGCCAAGGGACCCGGTCTGTTCTTCATCATCCCGATCATCGATCGCATGGTGAAGGTGAACCTGCAGATCGTGACGCTCGACGTTCCTCCGCAGGATGTGATCACCAGGGACAACGTGACCGTGCGCGTGAACGCGGTCTGTTACTTCCAGGTGTTCCAGCCGGTAAAGGCGATCGTCGAGATCCAGAACTACCTCTTCGCCACCTCACAGATCGCCCAGACGACCTTGCGCGCGGTGCTCTCGAAGGCCGACCTCGACGAGATCCTTTCGGAGCGCGATCGACTCAACGACGACCTCCAGCGGATCATCGACGATCTCACCGACCCCTGGGGCATCAAGGTGGCTCTCGTCGAGATCAAGGACGTCGACCTTCCCGTCGAGATGCAGAGGGCGATGGCCAAGCAGGCGGAGGCCGAGCGCGAGCGGCGCGCCAAGGTGATCAACGCCGAGGGTGAGTTCCAGGCGTCGCAGCGGCTGGCCGAGGCCGGCGCGATCATGGCCCGTCACCCGCTCGCGTACCAGTTGCGTTATCTCCAGACGGTTACCGACGTGGCCGGCGACCAGAACTCGACCCTCGTGATCCCGATACCGGTCGAACTCCTCAGGGGCTTCCAGGCCGCGTTCGGGAGCGAAGCCAGCCCGCCGCCACCGCCTTAGTGCCTGAACGGCACTAGTTGGCGCACTTGCGGCAGACGCCGTAGAGCTCGGCGAGGTGATCGACCGAGGTGAAGCCGTGACGCTCGGCGACGCGCTCTGCCCAGTCTTCGACCTCGGCGCTCTCGATCTCGACCGCCGCTCCGCACTCGCGGCAGACGAGGTGATGGTGGTGTTCGCTCGATGCGCAGCGGCGGAAGATGGCTTCGCCCTCCTTCGATCGCAGGACGTCGACCGAGCCCTCGTCCGCGAGGTATTGGAGCGTGCGATAGACGGTGGTGAGGCTGATCTTGGCTCCGTCGTTGCGCAAGGCGTCGAACAGATCCTGCGCACTGCGGAACCCTCCGGCCCCCTCGAGCGCCCGAGCCACGGCTTCGCGTTGTTGCGTCGAGCGCTTCTTCGTCTCACCCACGTGAGGTCACCATCCTGAAGGTCGCCGGGATCCCGAACACCGCGATCGCCCCGAGCACGATGGTTGCGCCGGGGGGGTAGTCGCCGTAGTAGGCGACGGTCAGACCTCCGACGCTCTCGATCGCTCCGAGGGCCAGGCTCACCAGGACCGTCGCGCGGAAGCTGCGCGTCAGCTGGAGAGCAGCTGCCACCGGCAGCACGAGCATCGCGGAGACGAGGAGGATGCCTACCACCCGCATGGTGACGGCGACCGTGACCGCCGCGATCACCGCGATCAGGAGGTTGAGGGCCCTGGCATTGAGTCCTGAGGTCCGTGCGACGTCCTCGTCGTAGCAGACGGCGAAAAGTTCCTTCCTCAGCAGGAAGGTGGTCCCGAGCACGGCGATGGCAATCGCGGCGCTAAGGGTCACGTCCATCGTGTCGACCGTGACGACGGAACCGAACAGATAGCCGATCAGATTGGCGTTGCTCAAGTTCGATAGTGAGGTCATGAAGACGGCTCCCGCGATACCTCCGTAGAAGATCAGGGCGAGGGCCACGTCTCCCGCCATCCGGCCTCGACTGCGCAGAAACTCAAGGGCAACTGCACCGATGACGGCCGCCAACAGCGCGGTCGATACGGGGGCGATACCGAACAGGAATCCGGCCGCGATACCGGCGAACGCGACGTGGCCGATGCCGTCACCCATCAACGAGAGCCTGCGTTGCACCAGGAAGACGCCGATCGCCGGTGCCGCCAGCCCGATCAGGAACGCCGCGACCAAGGCGCGCTGCATGAACTCCCTCTGGCAAACGTCGAACGGGCACAGCTCGAAGACGGCGTTCATCGAGGCTCCGATGGTGGATTTGAGGGGACGTTGGGCAGCTTCGCCTCAAGGCCGGGATGATGGTGCACGTGCTCGATGTGGAAGTGCTCGTCGAGGGGCGGTCCGTCGTAGGTGATCTTGCCCGTGCTCAGTAGCACCGCCCGAGAGACGAGCGACTGGAGGGCGCCGAGCTCATGAGCGACCAGCACCACCGTTCGGCCGGAGCGATTCAACTCGGCGAGGGTCATCGCGAAGTCCCCCTGGCGTTGCTGGTCGACCCCGGCGAGGGGCTCGTCGAGGACCAGTACATCTGGCCGCCCGGCCATTGCCCGCGCGATCAGGACGCGCTGTTGCTGTCCCATGGACAGCTCGTCGACCGGGTCGTGGATGCGGCCCGCGAGTTGGACCGCGTCGAGTGCCTCGACCGCGGCAGCTCGGTCCTCCCGTCCGTAGCCCCGCCCGCGCCGGGCGAGCGAGATCCTCCCCGACAGCACGACCTCCTCGACCGTGGCGGGGACCCCGGCGGTGGCGCTAAATCTCTGCGGGACGTAACCGATGCGGGCCCACTCCCGGAATTCCCCCAGTGGGGTCCCGAAGAGTTCCAACTCTCCCGCGGCGAGGGGGATCAGGCCCAGGAGCCCGCGGACCAGGGTCGTTTTGCCCGATCCGTTGCTTCCCAGGATCACGACGAACTCGCCGTCGTTGATGGTGAGATCGATGTTCTCGAGGACGCGCGTCCTACCGAGGGCGATCGTCCCGGCGCGCAGAGCGAACGGGGTCGCGTTCATCGGCACCCGAGCGCGGAACGAAGCGCGGTCAGATTGCGTTCCATGGCGTCAACGTAATCACCTTCGTCGGGCTGGGTCTCGATCGGCTCGAGTACCCCCGTCGTCACGCCGATCTCATCGGCGATCGTTTCTGCGACGTCGGGCGACACCAGCGTTTCGAAGAAGATGGTCGTCACACCGCGTTCCCGAGCGAGGTCGATGACCTCGGCGATCCGTCCCGGAGACGGTTCTGCCTCGGGACTGAGTCCCGAGATGGCGATCTGTTCGAGGTCGTACCGATCGGCGAGGTAGCCGAAGGCCGAGTGACTGGTGACGATCTCGCGCCGCGCACAATCGGCTAGTCCCTCTTCGAACGTCCGATCCAAACGCGTCAGTCTGTCTTGGAGATCGGCCGCGCGCTCTTCGAAACTGGCGCTCTCATCCGGGTATGGCTTGGCCAGCGCCGCCAGGATCTCGTCTACGGCGTCCGCCAGGCGCGTCGGATCGAGCCACACGTGCGGATCGCCTTCCATCAGGGCCATCCCAACGAGGACGTCGAGCGCGGAACCACTTTCGGGATCGATGACATCTTCGACGGCCGGCTGGAAGCCTTCGCCCATGTAGAGAACGAGGTCGGCGTCTTCGATCATCCCGACCTGCGAGGGGGCAAGTTCGAGATCGTGGGGCTCGACCCCCGAGGGCGTGAGGTCGACGACCTCGGCCGCGTCGCCCGCGATCGCCTCGGCGACCCACGCGAGCGGATAGAAGGACGCGACCACGAGCTGCTCCGGGCCGGGTTCATCCCCGCCATCGCAGGCGGCGGCGAGCAGCGCCAGGACGGCGAGCCCGAGCGCGAGTTTCTTCATCGGCGCACCTTAGGCTAGATGCAAATGATTTTCAACTGCGATAGGTGGATGGCGGGGGGCGGGAGCCCCGAGTCGCTACTCTTCACCGTGTGGCTGGGAGGAAGAGGCGAAGGTTCGGCAAGCCCCGGGATTCCTCGAGGTACTGGAACACCGTGGACGACACGCCGGAGGAGACTCCGGACGAGCACTGGGCGACCGGGCGGGCGAGGGAACGCCCCGGAGAGCGCCGCAGGCCGGGGCCTCCCGAGGTCGACGATGACGAGTCCCTGGCCCGGATCGCGGCCCGCCGGGCGGTCAGGCGACTCAAGAACGACGCCGAGACCCCCGAGTTCGGCCGCATGCTCCTCTACCAGGCCGCCAGCGCCGCCGGCGACGCCCTCATCGCGATCGCATTGGCCGGCACTCTGTTCTTCTCGATCCCGACCGCCGAGGCCCGCGGTCGCGTGGCCCTCTACCTGGCCCTCACCGTCGCACCATTCGCCATCGTGGCCCCCTTCCTGGCGCGCTTCCTCGACCGGAGCCGCGGGCGCCTCCGCGCCACGATGGTCCTCGCTGCGCTGGGTCGCGGGATCCTCGCGTGGCTGTTGTCGACGCGGATAGATTCGCTGTTCCTCTTTCCGATCGCGTTCGGCATCCTTATCCTCAGTCGTGCGGTTCTCGTCGTCCGCGGTGCGGCGCTACCGCAACTGATCCCTGAGGGCCGCACGCTCGTCGGCGCCAACGCGTCGCTATCTCGTATCGGGGCGATCGCGGGGATGATCGTCGGCCTTCCCGGCGTTGCCCTTCTAACGTGGCCGGGGGTCGGGTCCGAGTTGCTGCTGACCGCGGGCGTGTACTTCGTCGGCGCGGCCGCGGCCGTCGGACTTCCGAAGGTCCGCGGGCGACTCGACATCGGAGAACGGATGGACGCGCGCCAGCGGGCTCGCACGGTTTCGATCAGACAGGGCCTGGTGGCGTTATCGGCGATCAGATTCTTGGTCGGCTTCCTCGTCTTTCACCTCGCGTTCTCGTTGCGTCGGGAGTCGGCCGGGTCGGTGGGTCTTGGACTGCTGGTCGGGGCGGCGGCGAGCGGAGGCCTCCTGGGAGCACTGATCGCGCCGCGCCTCACGCGGATGCTGAAGGAGGAAGGGATCCTCGCCTTCGCCCTCATGATCAGCGGCATCGCCGGGATCATCGTGGGGCTCAGGTTCTCCACACAGTCGGCCGCGGGTTTGGTGCTCGCCTTCGGCATCACCTCAGGTTCGGCGAAGGTCGCGTTCGACTCGATGGTGCAGAGGGAGACGCCCGAGGGAGGCCGCGGATGGGCGTTCGCTCGCTTCGAATCGGGTCTCCAGCTCGTCTGGGTCGTGGGCGCGCTGATCCCGGTGTTGGTCTCGATCCCATCGGGCCCGGGAGTCTTCGCCGCCGGGGTGTTCGCGCTCCTGTTCGCGCTCCTGTACACGGTCGGCCGCCACCGGGTTCGCTCCAAGACGTAGCATTCGGCGATGAACATCCTCTTCTCGGGTTCGGATTCGCCCACGCTGGGGGCCGAGATCGAAGTCCAGCTAGTCGACGAGTCGGGCGCGCTCGTCACCGACACCGCGGCGACCAAGATCCTCGGAGAACTCGAGGCCTACTCCGGCTTCAAGCATGAGTTGCTCGAATGCACCGTGGAGGTCATCACCGACGTGCACACCGATGTCGCGGGCGTCCGTAAGGATCTCGGGGACAAGGTCGAGCGTCTGATCGAACAGGCCGGCACGCATGGTTACCGGGTGCTGTGCGCCGGAACTCATCCGTTCTCCGCGTGGAGCGATCAGACGGTCTCGCCCGACCCCCGCTATCACCGCCTGATCGAGGACTGTCAATGGACCGCGCGCCGGCTCCTCATCTTCGGCGTCCACACGCACGTCGGTTTGAAGTCGGGAGAAGAGGCGATCGCGGTCGGCAACAGCCTCGCGACGTTCATCCCTCACTTCCTCGCCTTGTCGTCATCGAGTCCGTTCTGGATGGGTCGAGACTCCGGTCTCCAATCGATCCGTTCGAAGATCTTCGAGTCGCTCCCGACCGCCGGGCTCCCGTACCAGATGGAGAACTGGGGACAGTTCCAGAGGTTCATGCGGACACTCGTGGGGGCCGGCGCGATCCGAACCGTGCGCGAGGTGTGGTGGGACATCCGCCCGCACCCTGGATTCGGCACGATCGAACTGCGCATCTGCGACGGCATCTCGACCCTCGAGGAGCTCGCCTCGGTCGTTGCGTTGTCTCAGTCGCTGGTGGTGTGGCTGGCCGATCGCTACAACGAGGGCCTACAGATCCCGCGCCACCAGGCATGGACCATCCGTGAGAACAAGTGGCGTGCGGCTCGCTACGGGCTCGACGCCGACATCATCCGGGATGAGGAAGGCAACCTCCTCTCCCTACGCCGGTCGATCGACGATCTCATCCACCGCCTCGAACCGACGGCCGAGCGATTGGGGTGCAGCGAGGAATTGAAAGGGGTCTCGACGATCCTCGAGCGGGGGACCTCGGCGACCCGCCAGCGCGAGGTGTTCAGGGAGAGCCGGGACCTCCAGAAGGTGGTCGATGCTCTCGTTGAAGAGATGAAGGAGGGCGCTCCCAAGCCGCTCCCGGATGCCGACTTCGTGGGCGGAACCGTCGTGCGGGGCGATCCCCTGGCGGGCGAGGACCGCTAGGCCTGCGGACCTCGGGTTCGC
>WHTI01000222.1 GCA_009377815.1 Actinomycetota bacterium | reverse complement strand
GCGACATCCATGTCAGGCGTCGCCGTCAAGGTGTCGTCGAGCAAGATGCGCTCGGGGTTGAAGTCTCCCGGAGTCACGATCACACCGCCGCGTGGGGTCCGGGGGCCGGCATCCAGTCCGCCGTCGGCGACGACCGGTATCTCGCCGAAGTTGTTGGTCGGTCCGACCGCCAGAGCATCATCGATCTGGACACGCATGCCCTCGAGGCTCTCGTAGAAGTCGATGCCGTCGGTGTCCTCGTCGAACGAGCCGGAGGTCTCGACGTCACCGGCCGCGTCATCGTCGATCACGGTCCCGGGTGGAACGCGCCCGGCCCGGCCGATGACCGTGGGCGCCGGCACCGGATTGCCGCTCGAGACGACCGTCGCGCTCGCGCCGGCGATCTCGGTGATGGTGAGATTGTCGGCGTCGCCACCGGGCCTGAACTCGGTCACGGATCCATCAACCAGCACCTCGTCACCCACGGAGACGCCGGGGTTGCTCCCGGTGAAGGCGAAGAGACCGGACGAGGTCGCATCGTCACCATCGGTGGTCGGGTCCTGGAACCAGAAGCCGTTGCTCCGTGCCGCGGTCACGATCCCCTCAACATCCCGGACATCGTTACCCTCCAACTGTGAACGGTGAGACTCGCCCTGGATCTCTTCGATGCTCGGAGGTGGACCGAGCACGCTGACCTCTACCGTGCAGACGCCTTCCTGCGGATCGGTTCCGTCGTCGTTGGTGAAGGTGATGCGAGCGTCGTAGGCACCGGCCGGGACCGAGTCAGCTACCTCGAGGGTGGCGGTGAGCGATCCACCGGGGCCCGGAGCCGGCTGCACATCGGCGAGCGTGATCCCCGGGTTTGCAGGCGTGACCTCGAGGGCTGCATCCACCACTGTGTCGTCGGCATCGGCAGCCGATACGGACCGGCTGGTAGCGACTCCCTCATCGGTTTCAAGGTCCCCACCGCAGTTGGTGACCACGGGAGCGTCCACGCTCCCGCCCGATCCGGCCATTACATCGTCGATCCCGACCCATTCGTCGTTGCCAGTCGCGTTGGTCGTGATGACGCGCACCTGCACGAGCGGTTGGTTGTCGGCGTCATCGGGCAACGTGACGAAGACGTCGGTCGTCAACGTCGCGAGGCTCGGGCCGGTGGTCGCATCGGCAACGTATCCATCGGCGAGGTTCGTGAAGGGACCCGAGTTGCCTACGCGGTACTGCGTGGCGATCTGCTGCACCGCGTTGTCCGCACTGGCGTCGAGATCACGCGCGACGAACGAGAACGCGACATCGGCCGCGCCGATCGTGTCGAGGCTGAAGACCACGTTCGGAGCATCGGCGGTACCCGAGCCCGTCAGGGCGACGACGCCACCCGACGCTTCGTGGAACTCCGTCACTCCTCCGGTCGAGAAGGTATTCGGGTTCGTCTGGTTGGCGTTGACGTCTACGACCGCGGAAAGATCGGCGGTGACAGTACGGGCATCGACGTCGTTCGACGACGTCCCTCCATCACCCCGGTAACCAACGACCCCCGGAACCCCGCTCCAATCGTCATTGACGACGATCTGGGACTGGTCGTCCCACGACTGCGCATATGGAAGCGACTGAGCGCTCGAGTCCGCCATCGCAGCCGACGAGAGTGCCGCTCCACCTACGAGCAGTCCTGCAAGGATGATCCCGACGACACGCTTGCCGCGCCTCGGACCCGTTGATCTGGTCACGTTGCCCTCCTCTGGTCACGCCCTTGTGAGTACCAGCCCCTCCGAGGCCGACCCGTACTAAATATCCCATCGGGGTGAATCGGACATTAACCGGGAAAGCCCCAAGTGCGAAGACCCAGAGAACTAGGCCGAACTGATATGTATGACGGCCACAACACTAGCGAAAGGCGCCCCATGGACCGCAGAAAGCGTTCGATCTGGATCATCTTTGTCGTGCTCTCACTCGGCCTGCTGGGCGCCTGCGGTGACGATGAAGGCGGCGGAGGCGGCGACTCAGAGGCTTCAGCCGAGGGCAACCTCGAGGCCTTCTGTGACGCGGCCGAGTCGATCGGGACGGCCGGACCCGAGCCGGAGTCGGACACCATGCGCGGCTTCATCGAAGCCCTGGCCGATAACGCTCCGCCGGAGATCAAGGACGACGCGGACACCCTCGCCCAGTGGTTCAACGAGATCATCGACAAGTACGAAGACGACCCCGATGCACAGTTGACCGAGGAAGACATCACCGAAGAGGTCCAGGCGGCCCAGGTGAATTTCCAGGCGTACATCGAAGAGAACTGCCCGCAATACCAGCCGACGCCCGCAGAGTCATAGGTGCTGGGTCGGGAATCGGCTACGCATCTGTGGTTAAACCCGCTTGACTTGGTGCCCCTGACCGGCGGAAGGTTTTCGGGTAGGAGGTCGACTCCCGATCGGCCGCCGAGGAGGGGGATACATGAAGCGCCTATCCGGTGTGATCGCGGCTGTCCTCTTGGCGAACACTTTGATGTTCGTGGGCCCGGCTAAGGCCTACTACCCGACACCCGGAGAGATTTTTTTCGAGCAGGGACTCGTAGGTTGGCTCGTGCTCGTAACATTGGATTACTCCAGCACCCCGCCTCAGGACGCGCCTGCGCTGGGCGCAGGGGTAAGCCCGACGAAGGACTGTGCAACGGGCGCCCCCGTAAGGATCGAGCGCAAGAAGAAGACCGGATGGGTGAAGGTGCTCAAGGGCAAGACCAACAAGAAGGCCAAGTTCAAAAAGAAGCTGGACCCGGCCAAGCCCGGCAAGTACCGAGCCCACATCCCGGCCTACACCACCCCAGACGGAAACTCCTGCTTCGAAGGCTACGGTAAGCCCAAGAAGTTCACGAAGTGAATGATCGGTGGGCGATCGTTTAACCGGCTCGCGGACGGAGATCGGCTACGGATCGGTCGAGGGGCGAGGCTCCACCAGGCCCGACTCGTACGCCAGCATCACGGCCTGAGCCCGATCGCGCAGATGCAGCTTCGAAAATATCCTCGTGACGTGCGATTTCACGGTGGCCTCGCTGAGGATGAGTTCGGCCGCTAGCTCAGCGTTGGAGAGCCCCCCGGCGATCAGCGTCAGGATCTCGGTCTCTCTGTCCGTGAGCGCCTCCAGCTCCCGCGGACGTCCCTCTCCGGGGGCCGGACGACGCAGGAACTGCTGGATCAGTCTGCGAGTTATGACGGGTGCGACCAGAGCATCGCCGGATGCAACCACGCGCACCCCGTGCACCAGTTGACCGGGGCCCACATCCTTGAGCAGGAAGCCGCTTGCGCCGGCCTTCATCGCCCGGTAGACGTACTCATCTCGATCGAACGTCGTCAGGATCAGCACCCGAGTCGTGTCGGGGCCTCTCTCGCAGAGCACGCGGGTTGCCTCGATACCGTCCACCTCGGGCATCCGGATGTCCATCAACACGACGTTCGGCTTCAATCTCAGCGCTCGTTCGATCGCCTCGGAGCCGTTGGTTGCTTCCCCCACTACCTCGAT
>WHTI01000246.1 GCA_009377815.1 Actinomycetota bacterium | reverse complement strand
CGAGAAGCTCGCGTCTCGATCAGAAGAGTGGCTCACACCAAGAAGGACGCTTTCACAACCCAGCAGGTTGCGCGATGCCTAAGTGGATTCGGCAGCCAGCGCGGGAGCGCCGTCGGCAGCCGCCTGGATCCGCTTGGCTCGGCCTTCCAGGGTCACGATGAAAGCGACCGATGCCACGATCACGAAGGCGCCGATCAGCATCGACGGGTTCATTTCCTCGGACAGGATCAGCCACCCGAGAACCAATGCGATCACGGGGTTCACGTACGCGTAGGTCGATACTTTCGAGATAGGCGCGTTCTGCAGGAGCCACACGTAGGCGGTGAATCCGAACAGGGAACCGAACACAACGAGGTAGCCGAGGGCGAACAATGAACGGCCGGAGAAGGATCCGACGTCGATCCCCGACGCCTCACCTCCCACGAAGCCGAAGAGGAATAGCCAGGCGGAGCCGCAGAGCATCTGCACGCCGGTGGAGAGGAACGGGTCGCGCGGCAGTTGAACGCGCGGCGACATGAACGAACTGATCGCCCAGATCAGTGCGGCGAGGATGCAGGTCCCCAGGCCGTACAGGGTGGCGCCCGCGGGACGATCGCCGGGAAGGATCAGGATCGCGACGCCGATGAAACCAACAGCGACGCCGATCAGGGTGCCTCCAGCGACGCGGTCTCCGGAGAGGAATCGCAGAAGGATGACCCACAACGGAACCGTCGCGATGAGAAGAGCAGCGAGGCTCGAGGAGACAGTTCGCTCGGCCAGGACGACGAGCCCGTTTCCGCCCAGGAGCAATCCCCCGCCGATGACGATGGAGGAGAGGAGTTCGGGACGACTGATCCTGATCGCGTCGCGCCCTCTCTTGATCCGGATCACCACCAGCACGATCAGTCCGGCGATCAGGAAGCGCACACCACCGGAGAGCAACGGAGGCAAGGTCTCGACCGTGACGCGGATCGCGAGGTAGGTGGAGCCCCAGACTATGTAGACCGTCCAGAGGGCGGCCCACACGAGCCAGTTGGGGGCGTCTTGCTCCGTTCCGTTCCTCGTAGCCATAGAAGCCTGAACCCCTCCGATCGTTGAACGATTCCTCATCCGCGAAAGTCCGAAGGAAGGAAGGTGGAACCCTCCAGAACCCCGGGTCGGCCGCTCTCTACCTACGAAACGAAGGAGCGGCCCGATCCGTGAGGCTATGCCAGGGGAGAAACGGCGGCTGTCATCGCGCCGACAAGCGGAGGCCCACCCCCTCCGTAAGGTTCTCGCCGTGGACGACAACCCTCTGGAGCCCCATCCGCTGATCCCCGAGCGCCCGCGCTGGTCCCACCGGTTGCGCGGGCTGACCATGGATCTCACTCCGTTGAGGACCTCGAGGGAGTACCGGCTCCTCTGGCTGGGCTCCGGCATCTCTTACATCGGGACCCAGCTGACCTTCGTGGCGATCCCCTACCAGGTGTACCGGATCACCGGCTCGACGCTCGCGGTCGGACTCACTGCTTTGTTCGAGCTGGTTCCGCTGCTGCTGCTCTCGCTCGTCGGTGGAGCCGTAGCCGACGCGGTCGACCGGCGGAAGCTGCTCTTGGTCACGGACTCGCTCCTGGCGCTCAACTCGTTGATCCTCGCCCTACACGCTACGGGAGACAACCCCAAGGTATGGATCCTGTACGCGCTGGCCGCCGTCAATGCGGGGCTCTACGCGATGGGGTCTCCGGGACTCCGCTCCGCTACCCCTCACCTGCTCCCTCCCGAGCAACTGGTCGCGGCTGCAGCGCTAACCGGTTCGGTGCAGAACCTGGGAGCCGTTGCCGGCCCGATGATCGCGGGGACGTTGATCGCAGTCATCGGGCTGCCGTGGACATATGGACTCGATCTGCTCACCTACCTCGTATCGATCGTGTTCATCTTCCTGATCGCGCCGATCCCACCCCTACCTGATTCCAATCGGGTGAGCGCACGATCGGTGCTCGACGGCATCCGCTTCTTGAAAGGTCGTCATGTGTTGCAGGGTTCGTTCGTGGTGGACATCAACGCGATGGTCTTCGGGATGCCGACAGCTCTGTTCCCAGCCTTCGCGTTGGAGAGGTATGGCGGCGGGCCCGAGATCGTGGGGTTCCTCTACGCCGCGCCATCCGCCGGCGCTCTGCTTGCAGCGCTTCTCAGCGGGTGGACGGGCAAGATCAGAAGACAGGGCCTCGCGGTCTACATCGCCGTGCTCTCTTGGGGTGGGTCGCTCGTGGCCTTCGGACTGTCTGCGACGCTGCTCCTGGGACTGGTTTTCCTCGCGATCGCAGGAGCAGCCGATGAGATCAGCGCAATATTCAGGAACGCGATCCTGCAGACCGCCGCGCCCAAACACATGCAGGGACGGCTGAGCGGACTCGAGCTGGCCGTGGTAGCCAGCGGCCCGAGCCTCGGCGATCTCGAAGCCGGGGTCGTCGCGTCCGCTACGTCGATCGGGTTCGCCGTGGTCTCGGGTGGCTTCCTGTGTATCGCCGGCGTCGGAGTGATTGCCCTGCTGATGCCGCAGTTCGCCCGCTACGACGCGAGGAACCCCACGCCTTAGCGACCGAGCGCTAGATGATCGGAAAGCGCGGCCCAGAGCTTGGGAGCGTCACCGTTGAACACGTCTCCGGTGGGGACCCCCGTCTCCTCTTCGATCTCGTTGATCGCCCACCGGGCAACATCTTTGTCGAGGCCCCTCGTGTTGATCGAGATGCAAGCCACCTTCGCCGGGCGGAGGAACCGGGCCAGATGCTCGTAGGTCTCGACCATCTCGATCAACGATGGGAGCTTGGTGAACGGCGGCTCCTCGATCTGGGTTCGATTCGGTTGGTGGCAGAAGATGAGGGCCTCGGGTGCGGTCCCGTGG
>WHTI01000366.1 GCA_009377815.1 Actinomycetota bacterium | reverse complement strand
CAGATCGAGAGACTGGAGGAGACCGGCTCGGAAATGACGGGACTCTCGACCGGGTTCCGCGATCTCGACAAGAGGCTCGCCGGTCTCCAACCGGCGAACCTGGTGGTCATCGCAGCACGCCCGGCGATGGGAAAGAGCGCATTGACCGCGAACATCGCCACCAACGCCGCCCTCCAAGGGTCGCCGGTGGCCATTTTCAGCCTGGAGATGTCCAAGGAGGAGATCGTCCAGCGCATCCTCGCCTCGGTGGGCCGGGTCGACTCGATGAAGCTGCGGTCGGGCCAACTCGGGCCCCTGTGGCAGAAGGTGATCGAGGCCGCCTCCAAGCTGTACAAGGCGCCCATCTTCATCGACGACTCGCCGGTGGTGACCGTCACCGACATCAGGGCGAAGACGAGGAGGCTGAAACGCCGCAGTGGTCTGGGTCTGGTGGTGGTCGACTATCTCCAGCTCATGGAGGCGTCGGGCCGGGAGAATCGTCAACAGGAGATCGCCGAGATAAGCCGCAATCTCAAGAACCTGGCCCGCGAGCTCGAGGTGCCCATTCTCGCCGTCAGCCAGCTCAACCGCTCCCTGGAATCCCGCGAGGACAAGCGCCCCCGTCTCTCCGACCTACGCGAAAGTGGATGCCTGACGGCAGAGACCCGCCTAATAAGAGCGGACACCAACGCTGAGGTCACCTTGGGCGAACTCGTCACCGCGGGAAAGCGGGACGTCCCCGTGTGGACCCTCGACGAGCGATTCCGGCTGGTAAAGGGGAATCTCAGCCGCGCATTCCCCAGCGGTGTTAAACCCGTCTTTGAGATGCGCTTGGCCTCGGGACACGTGATTCGGGCCTCGGCAAATCACCCCTTCCTTACTCTTGACGGGTGGACTCCGCTCGAAGACCTATCCCCAGGATCCCGCATTGCGGTCGCCCGGAACGTACCGGTACCAAAGGAGCCCGCCGCTCTCGACGAGGATCGACTGAATTCGGGCAGCGAGTCGATTCCCGTCGAGATCTGGGACTACGTGAAGAATAAAGCTGCGCCTGCTGCCGGTGTCGAGATCGACGGTCTCACTAGCGGGCTGAAAATCGAAGTGTCGCTCTTAGAGGGGCCCGGACTTTCGCGGGAGAGGCTGATGGGAGTGGCCGACGCTCTCGATGACCGCTATCTCAAAGACCTCTCGACGTCGGATGTTCTGTGGGACCGGGTTGTCGAGATCAAACCGGTGGGTGAGCGAGAGGTGTTCGACGCCACCGTAGAGGGAACCCACAACTTCCTTGCTAATGGCATCATCGCCCACAACTCCATCGAGCAGGATGCCGACGTCGTCATGTTCATCTACCGCCACGAGTACTACCACCCCGAGGATGCCGAGGCCCGTGGTCTCGCCGAGGTCGTCGTCGCCAAGCATCGCGCCGGCTCGGTGGGCACGGTGAAGATGACCTTCCTCCCCGAGTTCACCCGCTTCGCCGATATGGGCCGGGATGTGAGCTGAACGCACCGTCGACTGTGTGGTGAGTCGCGCT
>WHTI01000343.1 GCA_009377815.1 Actinomycetota bacterium | reverse complement strand
CGAGTTCGCCGACGGCGCCACCTTGGTTTTCCAGAGCATGCATCGTTACTGGGCGCCACTGGCGGACTACTGCCGGGGGCTGGAACTGGCACTCGGCCATCCGGTCCAGGCGAACGCCTACATCACGCCACCCGGGGCCCAGGGCTTTGATGCACACGAGGACGAGCACGATGTGATGGTCCTGCAATCACACGGCACGAAGGGATGGACGGTCCATGACCGCCACGATCTACCGCCCAGCCGTCCCCCTGTCATCGACGCTCTGGTTTCTCCCGGGGACTCCCTCTACATACCAGCCGGTTTCCCTCACTCGGCCAGCACCCAGGAGCGGGCTTCGGTCCACATCACAATCGGGATCCTCACCGTCACCTGGAAGGCGGCGGTCAGGGAAGGGTTGCGATTGGTCGAGTCGGACCCGGCGTTTGATGAACCCCTTCCGCTCCGCTACTCAGTCGACGATGACGGTCTCGCCGAGCTGGTCAGACTCCGATTGGAGGAGATCGGCTCGGCAGTTGCGAAGATCGACCCGGAAGCGATGGCGCGGACATTGCGGCGAAAGGTCCTGACGACTAGACAACCGCTGCTGAGGGGCCAGATTCACCGTCTGCTCGCCCTCGACGAGGTCAAAGATGAATCGATAGTCATCCGTCGCCCCAGCTCGATCTGTGTGCTCGAGATGATCGATGGCGAGCTGTCGGTACTCCTAGGGGACCGTGAGCTGAGAATGCCGGGCTGGCTAGAGCCCGCGATGACGCTCCTTGCCCGTGGCGAAAGAGTGGTCATCGAGGATCTCCCCGCTCTCGACGAAGCAAGCCGGCTCGTCCTGGTGCGTCGCCTGATCCGAGAAGGGCTACTCGAGGTCGTCGGTTGACGTCGGGTGGGCCGCGATGCTCGGCGCAGGCCCTGGCTCGCGGCGAGCCTCTGTTCGCCACCGCCTCGTTGGTGTCGGCCTGGCTCCTCATCGAACAGCCGGGGGCGTGGGGTCCTGATGCCCTGACCGAGAGCAGGTTCCCCGAGGATGTCGTACGGGAACTGCAGCAACGATCCAAAGACGTCCGAATACTGCTGATCCGTCATCGATCGGCCCCGAGCGGCCCCCCGGTCTTCTTCAAGGCGCATTCGGGGGGCGGAGGCGTCCCTCCATCGCTCGTCTCGGCTCCCATGCCCGACCCGTCCGTCCTGTTGGAGGTAGATCTGGACTCCCTGGCCGAGGGAGAGACGGGCCCCGGCGAGGTGATCGATCACCCGATCTTTCTCGTGTGCACTCATGGTCGCCACGACATCTGCTGCGCCGACCAGGGCCGACCCTTGTATCGGGCCCTCTCTGAGATCAGACCCGATCTGACGTGGGAGGTGTCCCATCTCGGGGGTGATCGGTTCGCCGGCAACCTCCTGATACTCCCCAGGGGCGACTACTTCGGCCGAGTGGAACCGGAGCATGCCGAGTCGCTCATCTCCGGCTACGAGCGGGGCAGGATCGACCTGGCCCATCACCGGGGACGGAGCGTCCAGCCTCGCCTCGTCCAGGCGGCGGAGCACTTCCTCCGGGAGGCGGATGGCCTTGTCGGCTTCGACGATCTCGTGGTGACCGACTACCGCAGAACCGACCATGATCACGCCGAGGTGGACTTCCATAGTCCCCGTGGAGTGGTCGAGGTGCGTGTGCGGGCGCGCCCGCACCCCAAAGAGTTCTACCTCACCTGTCGGTCCGATCAGCCCGGG
>WHTI01000175.1 GCA_009377815.1 Actinomycetota bacterium | reverse complement strand
GCCGGGCGGAGGAACCGGGCCAGATGCTCGTAGGTCTCGACCATCTCGATCAACGATGGGAGCTTGGTGAACGGCGGCTCCTCGATCTGGGTTCGATTCGGTTGGTGGCAGAAGATGAGGGCCTCGGGTGCGGTCCCGTGGAGGAGGCCGAGAGTCACGCCCGAGTAGGCCGGGTGCCACAGACTCCCCTGACCCTCGACCAACAGGACCTCCGACGCGGGATCGGACTCGAGCACCAGCTTCTCGGCGGCGCCGGCGGTGAAGTCCGAGATCACCCGGTCGACCGCGATCCCCCGGCCGGCGATCATGATCCCGGTCTGCCCGGTAGCCACGAACTCCGCCGCAACGCCGGCGGTCTCGGCGGCGGCTGCCAGTTCGAGCGCGGTCGTCATCTTCCCCACGGCGCAATCGCTCCCCACGGTCAGGACCGTCTGCTGAGGTACGTCGAGGCTCTTTCCGGAGAACAGGGGGATCTCGGTCGGAGGATCGCGCACGTCCCACAACCGGACGTCATGCTCCTCGGCGAGGGTCACTAGTTCGTCGTCGTCGCGGAGGAATCCGTGCAGCCCGTTCACGATCTCGAGTCGTGCGGCGATCGCTTCCTTCACCCAGTCGCGCCAGTGGCCCGGAAGCCACCCCCCGGGAGTCGCGACGCCGAGGAGTAGCGAGGTCGCGCCGTTCGACACACCCTCGGCAACCGAGTCGACGATGGGGGCCGAACGCCCAAGTTCCGGGAGGACGTCGACGAGGTCCTTGCCCGCGTGGTCGCGATCGATCACTCCAGCGATGCCATCGTGGGAGTAGTGGAGCACTCCGTGCGCCGTCTTGGCGTTGCGCTCGAGGAGGAAGCCGTCGGCCAGCACCAGCCACGAGCGTTTCACTCGGGAGCCTTCTCGATCCCGAGTCCGGGAGCGTCTGGAAGAGACAACCGGGCGCCGTCGTAGCGCACGCCGGGATAGGGGTCGGTGGCCAGCAGCAGGGGCCCGTCGAGGTCGACGAAGTCGCACAGCGAAGCGGCGCTGGCCCCCGCCGTTGCCGCGATCCCAGATTCGAGATCGCAACCGATCATCACTCCCATCCCCAACGCCCTCGCCGCGACGGTGCCCTTCACGAGCTCCCTGATGCCGCCGGCCTTGCGCAACTTGAGGTTCACGCCGTCGGCGCGGCCCGCCAGTTTCGCAACGTCCTCAGCGGTCCCAGCATCCTCGTCGGCAAAGATGGGGATCGAGGATCGCTCCTTCACGCGGCTCCACCCGTCGTAGTCGCCCTTCGGCACGGGTTGTTCGCACAGTTCGATGTCGAGTTCGGCCAGGGCATCGAGGCGTTCGATCGCCTGGTCCGCACTCCACCCCTCGTTGGCGTCTATACGGATACGCCCGTCGTAGACCTCGCGGATCGCGCGCACCGCATCGACATCGCCGTCGAATCCGACCTTCAGCTTCATCGCCGGATAGGCCGCCAGCTTCCTCGCCCGGGCGACCATGACATCGAGGTCGGCGATCGGGACGGTCACCGAGGTCTCAGGGATCGATCGTCCTCCGAGTCCGAGCATCTCGGCCACCGACACGCTGGCGATCTTGGCGGCGAGGTCGTGCATCGCGATGTCGACGGCGCAACGGGCCGCGGTGGCGGGCATCAGATGGGACAGACCCTCGAGGTCGAACGGCGACGCGAGACCGTTCAGATCGACCGCGGCGATCTCCTTCAGAACTGAGTCGGCCGAATCTCCCCAGCGCGCATCCGGACAGACCTCGCCAACCCCGGTGTGGTCACCGTAGGAGACGATCGCGAAGACGTTGCTCGCTACATCCCATGACTCGACGGCGATCGTGAACCTCTCCGCGAGTTCGAGATTGGCAGCGACCCCCCTTATGGAGAACTTATCTGCGCCCACGGAAGATAATGAGACCATGCTGAAGAACACGCTGAAGACCTATACGTTGCTGGCCGCCCTCGGCGGACTGTTGATCCTGATCGGTGGGGGCATGGGAGGCGGCAGTGGCGCCTTCATCGGCCTCGCCATCGGCCTCGTCTTCGTCGGGGGCTCCTACTGGTTCTCCGACAAGATCGCGATCCGGGCGTCTCGCGCCCAGCCGGTGACCGAAACCGAAGCCCCCGAGCTGTACCGGATCGTGAGGGAACTCAGCGCCGCGGCGAACCTGCCGATACCCAAGCTCTACGTCACGCCCGATGCTCAGCCGAACGCCTTCGCGACCGGCCGCAACCCGGAGAGGGCCGCCGTCGCGGTGACCCAGGGCATCATGCAGGTGCTTACCGAGGACGAACTCCGGGGCGTCATCGCCCACGAACTCGCGCACGTTAAGCACCGCGACATCCTCATCGGATCGGTCGCCGCTGCCGTCGCCATGGGCATCACCTTCATCGCCCGGATGGCGATGTGGGGTGCGATGTTCGGCGGGGGAGGTAGGGACAGCGAGGGTGGCAACAACATCTTCGGGCTCATCGCCATGATGGTCCTCGCTCCGCTGGCCGCGATGATGATCCAGATGGCGATCTCTCGCTCGCGGGAGTTCGAGGCGGACCGCGAAGGCGCTCGTCTTACGGGGTCCGGCGAACCGCTCGCCCGAGCGCTCGAGAAGCTCCATGCAACCGCCAAGCAGGTTCCGATGAATGTGAACCCGGCGATGGAGCAGGCCTACATCGTGAGCCCCTTCACCGGGCGCAAGGCTCAGTTCGCGAGCCTGTTCTCGACCCACCCGCCGGTCGAGGAGCGCATCGAGCGCCTCCGCTCGCCACAGCTCATCTAGTGCCGTGTCAGGTGACGTTTGCCGCGTTCAGGCGGTGAAAGGCCGACACGGCACTAAATCAGACTGAGTTGCTCGCTCGCCAGCTCGGCGCGTTCCCGCCGCGCGCGTGCGGCGGAATCGGCCGCACGTCGTGAGAACCGCGCCGGCTTCGGCTCGGGTGAGCGCTTCACTCCCCCGGCCTCGCTGATGATCTCGGATGCCTGGGCGCCGAACGCTTGCCGGTCGGCTCGCGACGCGTAGGCCGAGGCGCCGTACATCGCCTGATAGCGAGGAACGAGGTCGGGATAGTTGTCCTCGAGCCATCCCATGTAGACCTCCTTCACCTTCGGCCGCAGGTGCAGCAGGATCGGCGACACGTTGGTCGCCCCGGCGTCGAGCGCGCCTTCGACCACCGCCCGCATCTGCTCGGGCGAGTCCGAGATCCCGGGGAGCACCGGGGCCATTAGTACTCCACACGGGATCCCGGCCGCGTTCAACTTCGCCACCGCATCGAGGCGCTTCCGCGGATGCGGAGTGCCCGGCTCACTCTTGCGCCAGACCTCTTCATCGAGCGTCCCGATCGAATACGCGGTCGAGACATCGGTGACCTCGGCCGCTTCGACCAGCAGATCGAGATCGCGCAGCAGGAGCGTGCCCTTGGTGAGGATCGAGAACGGGTTCCCGACGTCGGTGAGTTCCTTGATGATCTTCGGCATCAGCCGGTAGCGACCCTCGGCCCGCTGATAAGGATCGGTCGCGGTCCCCATCGCGATCCCCTCGCCGGTCCACGACCTCCTCCGGAGTTCCTTGTGCAGCAACTCTGCGGCATTGACCTTCACGACGATCTTCGTCTCGAAGTCCTTGCCCGCATCCATATCGAGGAACGTGTGGGTAGACCGAGCAAAGCAGTTGTGCGAGATCACGCCATCGGCAATGAAGTCCCCGGTGCCCGTCGTGATGTCGTACATCGGCATCTCGATCCCCAGTGGCTCAATTGACGCCACCCGCAACAACTCCGGCCTGGGATTCTTGACAGCTCGACCCTCCATAGTCCTCTTCCGCGTAATGGCTGGGTCCGTGGTGTGGAAGAAACGAAGCTTTTCCGAAAGTCCACCGAGCAGTCGTACATAGGTCAGTCCATTTCTTCCCTCTGTGTGCTCGAGAACGAAGCTGAAGCCGAAGCGTGTCAGACACTTCACAACCCACTGAATCAATTCACCGTCGGTATTGCAGATTCGAAGGGCTTCTTTCCCAGCCGATCCCTCCGCGTCAAAGATGCCCGCCAGGTACCCCTTGCACCAATCATCACTAGGAGCTGTCGGCCACTGAATCGCCACTCTGATCGCTTCTGCTCGGTCAGACGACCGGGTGCGAATCGCACGGATCTGTTTTCGGTTTCCAAAGGCTTCCTGAAAGACAAACTCCGTTGTCTCTATTCCTCGCTCAAGCAAGTAGCGACGAGAACGTTGAAGGGCCTCGATGTCGACGAGAGCTAGCCGGAATTGATGACTTCTTCCGACCGAGCCATCGGACAGGGGGTACGTTTGCGTTCCGAGATACGCGTCCCCTCTGATCATCCCGCAGAGATAACCGTCCCGATAGTCCTCTGTCTCTTTTGGTTGGGAAGCGAAGTGTCCCGTACCCAGCAAGTTGTTGGAGGTTGTGAGATGTGGACGGCAATCCGGGCCTTGCTCCGTTCCCGTGACGTGCTTCCACCCTCTGTTCGAGAGGAACCGATGGTCGGCGCTGGCAATCAATTCGGTGCCATCGGCAAGAGTGACTCGGTATGCCTCCTTGATCGTTGACCATTGGTCCAAGACCTGAGTAGTGACGTAGCGCCGATACTTGCCGTCGAAGACCGTGCCGTAAATCGCTTCGCCTGGCTGTAGGTGGGCGATGGGTTTCGTTCGACCATCGGCCATCAGAACCGGCGTCTCACCACTGACGCAATATTGGCAAGCATGCGAACAACCCCTGTAGGGATTGATCGTGTAGTTGAACGGCAGGTAGTTGCCGGGGACGTGGTTGATGATCGACTTCGACTCGACCTCGATGAACTCGATACCCCGGAAGTTGGGGGTATCGAAGGTGCGTCTCCTCAGCTCGAAAAGGCGGTCTCCTGCCATCCGGGCAGTATAGAACATATGTTCGATAGTTCAAGTCGCAAGCTACGCCACGGTGGCCCTAGCATCGCCCGGATGAGCCCCTCGATCCGGCCCGCCACCCCCAGCGACACCCCGGCGATCGCGGCGATCTACGCGCCGTTCGTGACAGATTCGGCGGTGTCGTTCGAATTCGAGCCTCCGGGCGCCGACGTGTTCGCGACTCGCATCGAGCGCGGGCAACTCCACTATCCGTGGTTGGTGGCCGAGGACGACGGCGAGGTCGTCGGCTACGGCAACGCGTCCGG
>WHTI01000364.1 GCA_009377815.1 Actinomycetota bacterium | reverse complement strand
GCCGTACCTGGCTCGGGCGAGCGATCCTCCTCCGTCGGTGGAACCCGCTCCAAATCCGCTACCCGATCGGAGAGCAGGTCGACGCGCTGGTCGGTCGCACTCTGAAGTCGCCGGTGTTGCAACTCGAGCCTCTCGATCCGGGCTCGCAAGAGCCTGATGTGTTTCGCCAGCCTCGTGCGCAGCCGATGGATCACGGGGTGCATCTCGGCGCGTTCAGGACTCGGAGCGACAGTGAATCCGTTGCCCATGGAGTCTCCCAAGAAGTCGGTGCAGGGGTCGTTGCAGAGAAGCACGTTGTAGGCACCACTGGGGACGTCCGGCACCGTGAATGAGAGCGTTACATCCCAGGGGGGTTCTCCCTGCACGTTCGGTAGGGGCTCCAAATTGATCGCATCCTTGGGCAGGGGAGGGATCTCGCCATGGTGGGCGCGGACGAGGTAGGCGAAGTAGGGCCCATCCTTCTCTGTGCCGCGGTTGCAGCATCCATGGGAGAAGGTGCCATGGCCGTTGGCGACCTGCCCGGGTGCATAGGCGGTGGCTTCCCAGTCCATCCAGCTGCCGCCGGCGACGGCAGGGCCGGGGGTAAGGAGGATCGATCCGATCGCAATCGTCAGTCCGCACAGCGCTCTGCGCATGGGCCCACCCACCTTTTTGTTGTTCGGCTATATGCATCAGACGTTCGAGAACCCGGCGTGGTTCGGGTTGTAAGTAACCTGGGGCGATGACGAGTGGTGCTGTCTCCGCCCTCCTGGCCGTCTTGTTCCTCGGGTACGCCGAGGGGCTCAGGCGCTTCTATCCCTCGAAGCAGACGTGGCTACGGATCAGGAGTCGTCACGGTCGCCGTGCGGCGCGGGCCATGAGGGAGCGGTTCGAGGACCTCGCCGATAGCGGGATCGCCCCCAAGATCTCCGTCGTGCTGCTGGCATTGGTCGCGGTGTGGATCGCCGCGGCACCGGCACTCGACAAGTACTGGTACGAGGTGGCGATCGACGCGCTGCCGTATCCGTTCATCGCCGTCGCTCTCCTCCGGGCCCCCGGGTCGCTGCGCAAGATCGCCGAGCGCATCAGGACCTACGAGCGCGAGATCGGAGAGGACCCGGAGCGCGACCTCGGCGACGATGGCCCCGGCCCGACCGACCTCGCGCTGTGAGGACTATCGAAGAGGCACGCCTCTATCTGGTCGCTCCGGCAGAGCTCGAGGCGGGACGCCTGGCCGATCTTGTCGGGGACCTCGCGGGGGCCGGGGTCGACCTCGTGCAACTGAGGGAGAAGGAACTCGATGGGGGAGAGGTTCTCGAACTCGGCTCCGAGGTTGCCGACGCGTGCCGCGCCGCGGGCATCCCGTTCGTGATCAACGATCGTCCCGATATCGCCCTCGCCCTCGGGTGCGCGCTGCATCTCGGACAGGACGATGTCCCCGCCGAACTTGCGCGGCGGATCATCGGAGACGCGCCGATCGGTCGGTCGACCCACTCACGAGACCAGGTCGCCGCGGAACTGGCAGCGACTCCGCGCCCTAGCTACATCGCGGTC
>WHTI01000275.1 GCA_009377815.1 Actinomycetota bacterium | reverse complement strand
CGTTGCCGTCCTCAAGGTCGGAGCCGCGACCGAGGTCGAGCTCAAGGAGAAGAAGCACCGCATCGAGGACTCCGTCTCGGCGACCCGCGCGGCCGTCGAAGAGGGTGTCGTCCCCGGTGGTGGGACCACGCTCGTGCGTGCGACCGAGGCGGTCGATGCCCTCGACCTCGAGGGTGACGAGAAGGCCGGTGCCAAGATCGTGCTTAAGGCACTCGAGGCACCGCTCCGCTGGATCGCCCAGAACGCGGGCTTCGAAGGCGGCGTCGTCGTCGAGCACGTCCGCAACGAGAAGCCGGGTCACGGCCTCAACGCCGCGACCGGCGAGTACGTCGACCTCATCGCAGCCGGCGTCATCGACCCTGTCAGGGTCACCCGTTCGGCACTCGAGAACGCCGCATCGATCGCCGCGCTATTGCTGACGACCGAGGCAACGATCGTCGACAAGCCGACCGAGGACGACCCGATGGCCGGTGCCGGTCACGACCACGGCATGGGCGGCATGGGTGGCATGGGCGGCATGATGTAAGCAGTCCTCATCTGAGGATCTGGGCCCGGTCTTCGGACCGGGCCCTTTGCATTGTGTCAGTCCGGGAAGCGGAGCCATTCGAAGTGCATGCCGTCGGGGGTGAGCCAGGTGCCGCCCCACACGAAGCCCCACTTGCGCATGATCTTGACGAGTCGGGGGTCCTGGTGAGGTTCCTCGCCGAGGCCGTTGTCCTCGGTGTTGACGTCGACGGCGATGCCCCAACTGTGGCGCGAGAGACGCGTACCCGGAGGCTGGGCAGTGAAGCGTGGGTTGTAACAGCCCGCGTACTCGTTCGGCCGGATGAGATGGGCCAGACCCTTGTCTCGTAGTTCCCCAAGCGCGCCCCGTAGCTGCGGGAAGAACTTGCGGTGGCAGCGGACGTTCCCGAGGATGGGAACCGACTCGGTCCGGATGTGGCTCCCGACCCAGTCGGGATGGATATTGAACGTGCCGCTTTCGGATGGTTGCGCGGGGAACTCGCCGAAGCGTGACTTGAACCTGACGATCGGCTTGATCGCCGGCGCGTATCGGAGGAGCCCGTCCTCCGCGCTGCGGATCTCGAGGGGGATGCTCCCGGCGGCTTTGATCACCGCGGCTCTCAGCCGCTTCCTTTTCACCGCGTCGCTCCCACGCACGAGGAAGAAGCGGACCCGGTGGCTCCACTCACGGGGCCGCGTCGCGAGCACCGCCTCGTATCCTCCAGTGGCAGCCTGGGAGACGACCGCGGCGACGTCCCTGCGTCCGCTACGGAAGCCAAGTTTCAGGCCCACGCCCTCGCTTCGAAGCCCTTCCTCCCTAGCGGAGATGATCGCCTCGGTTCGCTTCAGGGCGCGGAACGCGTCCCGGTATTGAGTGGGCACGAAGTGCGAGTACGGGCCCGGATGGACCGCGATCACCTCCATCGGGTAGCCGTACCCGGATGGAAGGCGGTCGACCTTGCGACCTCCGGGCATCCACGACCTCATGAGCCAGTCGGTTGCCAGAACCACGCCCGTCGCGTCGTTGACGCCCGTCACCTTCTCGAGATGCCGCTGCGCCGATCCGGGGATCCCGCGCGGCGACCACAGCACGAACGTCTTCGGATCGGCGGCTGTCGCCGATGATGGTGAGCTCAAGCCCGCCAGCTGGGAAAGCATCACGAGGGCTACGAGGGTGCCGATCCTGCGGGTCATGGCAAGGACCCTACGGCGTTCCCCCACTCATCTCGCAACCACGTTGGCTCGGTTAGCCTCGGAGATATCGGGCAAATAGGCAGAGGATCCTGGCCGTGGATGGGAGGCGGCGATGGCAGAGATCAGATCGAACGAGGCCCCGATGGGTGGATTCGTAGCGGCCTGCGAGCATGCCCTTGCTTTGGGTCGGCCCCTCCGCGAGCGATACGAGAGGACCGGTGATCGGCGAGCGTCGCAAGTGCAGACGGCGATCGATGTCGTCGATGCCATCCGCCAACAAGCTCTCGATGGGTCGCTTCCGAGGTCGATTCCAGATGGCCCCGGCATTGGGCTGTCACGAGGGATCGGCGAGTTCGACTTCCAGCCCGACGGCCTGGACTTCGAGGGCGCGGTAAGGGACATCGAGAAGTACTGGAGACAGGAGATGGGGTCCTCGTGATGCCATTATCCGACCGACCCACGCCTGGGTAGTCTCGGAGCATGGATGCCGAGAGATTCAAAGGGTGGGTCGAGCGCTATAGGGGCGCCTGGGAGAGCAACGACCGGGCCGAGATCGAGGCGCTGTTCGGCCCCGACGCCGAGTACTTCGACAGCCCGGGCGATGAACCCTGGAGGGGCCCGGAGCGGATCAGAACGGAGTGGCTCGATCGCAAGGATCCACCGGGGGAGACCACGTTCGAATACGAGGTCATCGCCACCGATGGAGATCTGGGGTTCGTGCG
>WHTI01000079.1 GCA_009377815.1 Actinomycetota bacterium | reverse complement strand
TCCCCATCCCATCGCCGAACCCGTGAGTTGACCGCCCACGAGGAAGAGGACCGGGATCAACGATGTGGTGCCGATGACCTGCGACAACCCCACCACGACAAGGACGTTGGTCCGGCGCGAGACGAGTCCGCCCGCGAAGTCACCCGCTCCGTAGGCGATCGCGGCACCGAGGCCGAGGATCACTTCCATTGCGACTCCCGGTGGATCGTCGGCGTCTGACCGCGGCTCTCGAACGCCATCGCAGCGGCCGCCACCGCGATGTGAGAAAAGGCCTGGGGGAAGTTACCGACGAGTCGTCCGGCGCGGACGTCGTACATCTCAGCCAGCAGCCCGAGATCGTTCGATACGCCGAGGACGCGATCGAGATAGGCGCGGGCATCGTCTTCCCTGCCAACCATAACGAGGTTGTCGACGAGCCAGCAGGTGCACAATAGGAACGTCCCCTCGTCGCCCGGGAGGCCATCGGGGCTCAGGTACCGCATGACGAACCCATCTCGAACGAGATCAGCTTCGATCGCATCGATCGTGTTACGCATGTTGTCGTCGCTCGCGTCAACGAACCCGACCATTGGCAGCATCAGTAGAGCGGCGTCGAGTCCCGGGTCTTCGTAGGATCTCTTGAACGTCCCTCGTGCTTCGTCGACGCCGTTGGCAAGGATGTCGTTCCTGATCTCGGTGCGGGCATCGTGCCACCGCTTGGTATCTCCTGGGAGACCGAACCCCTCGACCGCCTTGATCCCACGATCGAGCGCAACCCAGGCCATGACCTTGGAGTGAACGAAGTTGTGCTGTGGACCACGGACCTCCCAGATGCCGGCATCGGGTTCCATCCATCGCTCGAGAACCAGTCCGATGAGCCGCTTCTCAAGCTCCCACTCGTCGGGGGCGGTTAGGAGACCGGCACGCCGAGCTGAGTGCATCGCGTCGAGTAACTCGCCGTAGATATCGAGTTGGAACTGCTCGCTGGCGGCGTTCCCGATCCTCACCGGTTTGGAGTTCTCGTAGCCCTTCAGCCAATCGATCTCCCGCTCTTGGAGCAAAGTGCCGCCCTGCACGTCGAACAGTGGTTGAAGATCACCCCCGTTCTCTCGGATGGCTCCGAGGAGCCAGTTGCGCCACTCGACGGCTTCGCCGGTGAATCCGTACTCCAACAGGACATCGAGCGTGAACGTCGCGTCGCGCAGCCAGCAGTAGCGGTAGTCCCAGTTCCTCACTCCTCGGAGGTCTTCCGGAAGAGACGTGGTTGGTGCCGCGACGATCCCTCCCGTGGGCGAGTAGGTGAGTCCTTTGAGCGTGAGGAGGCTGGTCCGTACCTCTGCCGCCCACATCCCCCCGTAGGTGCAGCGACCGAGCCACGTTCGCCAGAACCTCGTGCTCGTAGTGATCGCCTCTTCGACGTCCTCCGGGAGCAGCCGGCCGATCCCTTCGACGCCGTTGACCTGGAGAACGAAGGCGCGGCTTTCGCCGGCCGAAAGAGTGAATGCACCGCGCGCGGTTCCGCCGTCGATCTCGAGGTCGATCTCACAGCGCAGGCTCACCGATAGGCTCTCACCTTCCGCCCACAAGTCGCCATCCCGGTAGTCGAGCGTGGGTTCATCGTGCCCGTAGCCGAACCGGGGCGAGAACTTCATCTCGAGATCTACGGTCCCTTCGGTGCAGCGGACAAGACGGAGGAGCGCATTGTCGGATCGGATCGGGGTGGGGTCGTCGACATCGAGGGTGCGTTCGAGTGGCATCAGATCGGTGACCGTGGCGGTCCCGGACGGCCCTCTGAACGTGGTCACGAGGATGAGAGTGCTGTCGATGTATGAGCGCGTGGGCTCGCCCACCTGGTCGGCGACGGTGATCGACCAGTGACCGGCATCCTCGGTGTCCAGGAGCGCAGCGAAGATCGCCGGGGAGTCGAAGCGCGGCAGGCATAGCCAGTCGATCGAGCCATCACGAGCAACGAGGGCGGCCGTGTGGGTGTCGCCCACCAGTGCGTAGTCTTCGATCGGCTTGCTGATCCGCTCTCCTTCCGCTGGCCTGATAGACCTACTCACCCCCCGACATGGCAGGCTGAGAGAACGATAGTTGACGGTTCGATGGGTCGGCCCATGCTGGCCGCGAAGGAGGAACGATGGCCGAGTCAGTCGATTGGAACGATCTGAAGAGCTCTTGGGGTGATTACCAGAAGGCGGTCGACGGATGGCTGACGACCGCCGCCGATCCTGCGTCGGAGCATGCAGTCGTCGACGAGTTGATCCACACCCTGATCCACGCGCACAACGCGTGGAGCGAGAAACTAGGAGCGGTCGTAGAGGCGACCCACCACCACTGACTAACCGGTGGTTCGGGACGCGTGAACCGCAGCCATCTCAAGGTAGTCGTCGCGGCCCACATCGGGACTTTCGGCGGTCAGCAGATCACGCGAGGGAGTGCGTCTGAAGGAGCGCTTGGCTGCTTCGACCGATAGCTGAGCCGAGTCGAAAGCAGATGCTCCTGCGGTGCGCGTCACCAGTTGAAACACCTTCCCGTTCTTCCTGTGTGAGGTGAGGTGTCGCACCGCGGCTCGATCGGCGAGCGCACGAACGCGAGGGGGTCGGAGTTCGTTGAGGACCTCGGCGGGGATCCTTGCGTCGAGCAAACGAGCGGCGCGCCCGAGCATCAATGACACTGCGGCGGTTCCTTTCCATGCTTGGGCAGTGCGGACCACTTCGTCCCAATCGACGTCGGAGGTCGCCACGACACGTTCCAGATCCTTGAGCCAGATCAACCTGCAGCCACCTTCCATCGCGGCGTGAAGCGCAAGATGAACGACGGTGTGCGCCGGTGAGGTCGTGAGGATCTCGACGCCGCCGACCTCAAGCGGGACCAAACCTCCGAAGAGCGTGGCGGAATCGACCTCGAGTGCTCCGCTTGCGACATCGAGCGGTAGCCAGTGGAGGTCGAGCACGCAGCCGAACGGAAGTCCCAGGTGGAGCTGCCCGCGACGTTGGCGGGTCAGGAAGTCCCAGTTCCGGTCGATCAGGGAGCCGCCGGCGGCTTCGATGCACTCGAGCGCGCGACCGAGATCACCGGGATCCACAAGGAGGTCGAGATCGCGGTACGGACGTAGTCGGGGGTCTCCGTAGGCCGCCTCCACCAGTACCGGTCCCTTGAGTGCGAGCGACGGTATCCCGGACGTGTCTAAGGCGTCGAGGACGGCGGTCAGATCGACCAGCGCCCGGAGGTGATCGGTCATCGCGGCCGCGGCGTCTGCTTCGAGCGCCTCCCGGAGTCCTTCGGGTCCGTCGGTCAGGTGGTCCAGTACGAAGCCGCCGGCGCGGTGCTCCCTGCAGGCGACCAAGAACTCCTCCGGATCTACTCCGGACGCGTCCACAGTCTCTCCTCGGAGCGCGGAGATCAGGAGGCCGGGGATCGTCATCGGAAGCGAGCCATCTCGAGGTTGCCGCTGCTGCCGGGCGGTGGCCCAACCTCGACGGAGTCGAGTTCGACCCACGCGTGAGCGTTGTGGTTCTCGGCTGCTCCGGGGATGCCGACGACCAGTTCGGGTCGGTCGCCCTGAGCGGCAAGGAGCCGGTGGAGAACGAGTGACTGCACCACGCAGCGGCGCCGTTCCCCGAGGACCCTCGCGACAACGCGCCCGAGGCCATGGGGGGAGAGACGTTCGTTCCCTCGGGTCGGACGAGGGGACCCCCAGCTAACAACCAGGTCGGGCAGTGGTTCGCGATCGAGCTTGCGCTCGGCGATCGCACCAAGGGTCACGATGCGCGCGGCGAGCGTGAGCTTCTGGAACCGCGACAACGACGCGACCTTGATCTCAAGCATGGAGCACCGAACCCTCAAGTGCTCTGACGACCTGCGGAAGGGTCGCGTAGGTCAGCGGACGGTAGAGGTCGTAAACGGGGACCTCGCTGACGAGGTCGACGACCCCGTTGAAACACCTCGTGCGGTCTTCGTCGGTCGGCACTCGGAACGACAATCCCCAGAGATCGGATAGAGCATCGACGGGGGAGTGCGGTTCGATGGCGATCCCCTCCGGAGTCTTGTTGAGGAGGTAGACGGCCGCGAGCGGCACTGGTTCGCAGGTGCCACGGTTCGCAGTGTCGAGTCCGATGTGGACCCGGCCCTCACTGGTGCCGAGGACATTGCCCGGAACCTTCACGTGGGAGGAGACGTCTTCGCGCAACCGGATCATCGCGGGACCCGGGATGATCGAGGGGTGCTCGTCGTTGAAGCGGATACAGGTGAGGTCTTCGCTCAGTACGCGGAATCCGGCGGTGGCGCAGGCCCCCGCCAGCGTGGTCTTGCCGGCATGTCCCGGCGCCGCGAGCACGACCGCCTTACCGTCGATCTCGACCGCGGCTGCGTGAAGTGGGAGGTCGCCGCGCTCCAGGAAACAGAGCAGTGTGGGGATCCCCCAGATCCGCTCTTCCAGCCTTACGAGATCGGTCGAGACGGGAACCTCGATGCGGAGGCCTTGCGGATCGATCCGGAACCAGCCAACACCGTCGACCCACAGTTGCCAGAGGCCGGTGGGGAGCCGCCAGAGTGCCGCTCCGAAGGGATGCTCGGTGGGGAGCCATTCGAGGAGCGGCTCCTCATCGGGCACCGGGTGATCGACGTCGACCACTGAAACGTGGAGACGATCACCCTTTCCCCCGCGCAGATACGACAACTCCATCGTCGAATGGATGTCGTAGC
Source organism: Actinomycetota bacterium (assembly GCA_009377815.1). Taxonomy (GTDB): domain Bacteria; phylum Actinomycetota; class CADDZG01; order CADDZG01; family WHSQ01; genus WHTI01. Next base: position 7,687 of record WHTI01000079.1, on the reverse strand, counting down.
CATAGCAGGTCCCGAGCGAGTTCACCGTTCCCCCGTTCCCAGCGTTGCTTTAGGCGTCGACGGTCGACTCCGAGACGACGAGCTCACGCTCGGCGAGATCGGAGAAGAAGTCCTGGATCAGGGTCTCGAGACCCTCGGGTGGGTTGGTGAAGTCCTTGGTGACATCGGCGGCGATGTTGTCGAGCGTGCGGGATCCGTCGAGCTTCTCCCACAGGTAGGCACCGGTCTCATTGACGCCGTGGTACTGACCGGTACGCATGTGGAGAAGGACGCCGCCCTCTCCCTCTTTCAGACTGCGGAAAACGACCCGTGGAGCGTGTGCGTATACCTCGTTCATCTCATCCTCCTCTAGTAGATCCGTGGGATGCCACTAGAAGGGCCATGCCACCTGAGAACGTCATGTTTCCTCCCTAGGGGTACGAGTTCCGAACGACCTCATCTTCCTTGCGGGCGTTCTCGCATTCATCCCCCGGGAGTCTCATTCCAGGGCCCAGAGGTCTGATTCTTCTTGGCCGAAGGGCTGAGTGAGCGTGAACCCGATTCCCGTCCCCCGGCGCTGGTACTACATCGTCCGCCGGGCCCCCTACTTGAGAGGTTTGCTTCTTCAGGAGGCAGCGTTCTGCCGGTGTCGAACGTCTATGGAGGCATGAAGACGATGAGACGGAGGCTGACGCTGATACTTGCTTTGCTGATCGGGGCTGGTCTGTCGCCGCCGAGTCATGGCGCAGGAGACGGAAACGGTCGCATCCTGATCGGCGATGGGGATAGTGTCGCATCGATTCGTCCTGATGGTTCGGGGTTTCGAATCCTTGTCGAGAATAACGACGAACCGATCGACGCCAGGTGGAGCCCGGACAAGGCAAAGTTCGCCTATACCCAGATCGGCCAGGAACACAACAACCGAGACCTCTACATGAGACGCGCAGACGGAGCCGACCCGGCGTTGTTGGCAACCAACACTGGGTACGGCTTCAGCTGGTCGCCCGACAGCCGCTTCGTCGCTTATACCGGTCCGGGAGACGTATTGAGCGGGACTTGCTATGGGATCTGGGTCGTGAACGTCAAGTCGTTGGCCCAGCGCCACGTTGCCGATGGACCCGACTGCGACGCCGACGATCCACGGTGGTCGTCCAGGGGCGAGATCGCATTCGTCGATGGAGCGGATAACGGCGCGGTCGACCTGAACCTCGACATATACAAGGTTGATGTCATCACCGGTGAAGTTACTCAGCTTACTTATGCGCCGGGCGTCGATCGCTCTCCGGTGTGGTCTCCCGACGGTACGTCAATCGTTTTCGAGAGCTCTCGTGATCATGGATCTAGCAGATTCGGCGGACATTGTTTCCGGCGCACTGAGATCTACAAGATGGGGAGCGATGGGTCACGCCAGCGAAGATTGACGGGCAAGCTCCGCAACGCGGATTGCAACGCAACCTGGTCTCCGGACGGCCGGTGGATCATGTGGGGAACCTCCCTCAAGAGGAAGAGGGGAGAGGACCAGCGACCCGCCGAGCTGCATGTCATGCGAGCCGACGGCACCAACGGGATTCGTCTCATGAACGGGCGGCAACTTGTTAGCTACACGGGGGATTTTTCCCCTGATGGGCGCTGGATCGTCTTTACTGCGCACCGCAAAGAGACGGCCTATGGGCATCTCTACAAGTCCCGCCCCGACGGAACCGACCGCGTTCGGCTCAAGTCGCGAGACGGCTACGGACTTGCCGACTGGTAGCGCAAGTACGGCCTAATTCTGTCCACCTCGCGAGACCTTGGGCGCCTGATGTGAGTGGGTTCAGTCGGGGGAGGGCCGGTCGAAGAAGGTCATCACCCGCTGGGCGAACATGAGGTCGCCGGAGATCTTGAGTTTGCGGGTCATGAAGAGCTTCATACCGTCGGCCTGACCGGTTACGAGTTTGACGAACGGAAGCAGCTTCAGCGACAGCGTCGTCTTCGGGTCGGCGATCTGCTCGCGACGCGTGGTGCAGGTTCCGTCCTTGATCGAGACCACGTAGGGGTGCTCCTCTTTGTCGTCCTTGATCACGAACAGGATGTCGGCGGAGACGCCCTCGGCCTTGGCCGGTACGAATCGCTCCTCGAAGCCCTCGAAGACCCGGGTCAAGGTCTTCTCGGTTCCGACCGAATGGATAACCTCTTCGATCTGATCGTCCGGAGCGGTCTTGACGAGCTGAGCGAATTCCTCGGGACCGATCTGTGCGGGGTCGAGGTTCACGATGAGGTCCTTTCAACGAGGTCGATCACGATGCCGGCCAGTTCTTCGCCCCGGTCTTCCTGGATGAAATGACCGGCTCCTTCGAGCGTTCTATGCGGCTGGTTCGCCGCTCCCGGGATGATGCCCTGCAACAGCATGTCCGCACCTCGCGTGATGGGATCGGAATCGCCGAAAGCGGTAAGGAAGGGTCGGTCGAAGCGGGACAGGACGTCCCACGCGCGACGGTTGGCGGGGGCGGCGGGATCGTCGGGGGACGCCGGTACCAGGGTCGGGAACTGCCGGACCCCCTCCTTGTAGCTCTCGTCCGGGAACGGGGCGTTGTACGCGTGAACCACCTCCGGGGGTAGTTCATCCACGCACCCTCGTTGCACCGAGCGACCGATGTCGAACTCGTCGACCTCCTGGGAGAACTTCCTCCAGGCATCGAACGCCTCGGGCATCGGCTGGTCTCCGGTCGGAAGGAAGGTGTTTGCAGCGATCACGCGGGCGAAGTGTTCGGTGTCTTCGGCCACGAGCCGCAGTCCGATCAGCCCACCCCAGTCCTGACAGAACAGCGTGATGTCCCGGAGATCGAGGTCCTCGATGAAGGAGCGGATCCAGTCGACGTGGCGCTGGAAGGTGTAGTCGGTGCGGGCCGCCGGCTTGTCCGAGCGGCCGAACCCGATCAGATCGGGTGCCACCGCACGCAGGCCGGCATCGACGAGCGGCGGGATCATCTTGCGGTAGAGGTAGCTCCACGAGGGTTCCCCGTGCAGGAGCAGCACGACCGGCCCGGAGCCCTCATCGACGTAGTGCATCCGCAGGGAACCCGTGTCACCCGAGGACACCTCGACGTAGTTGGGAGTGAAGGGGAATCCCGCCAGGCCCTCGAACCGCTCGTCCGGCGTCCGCAGCGCGTCCATTGCCCGACCTTAAACGCGACTAGGACTGCCGGGAGCGGAAGTTTCCGGAGGGATCGGCGTAGTCGGTCAGCTCGTGCGGGGGCTCGATGCCGGGGGACAGGCGTGGATCGGGAACGAGGCCGCCGGGGACGAGCCCGACCGGGATCACGCCGGCCCAGACATCGAGCGCGTAGTCCTCTTCGTTGTCTTCGGGAGGGCCGATGCTGACCTTGGCCGAGGCTTCGTCGAGGGACATCGCGATCACCCGGGTCTTGTCGAACTCCACCGCCGTGGGGCCACGCGCATCCCGCCAGCGCCCCGGGGCCACATGATCGGAGACCGCCTCGAGTGCCACCATCTTCTCGTCCCGGTCGGTGACCTCATGGGCGGGCCCCAGGACCATGACCGAGCGATAGTTCATCGAGTGCTCGAATACCGATCGAGCCAGAACGAGGCCGTCGAGGATCGTGACCGTGAGGCAGGCCTCGAACCCCTTGCGGAGGTGTGTGAGCATCCGGCTCCCGGCCGAGCCGTGGACGAAGACGGTGTCTCCGTGGCGGGCGTGGATCGTCGGGATCACGAACGGCGCCCCCTCGTAGATGAAGCCCAGGTGGCAGTAGAGGGCCTCGTCGAGGATCCCGTCGATCACCTCGCGCTCGTAGACACCCTTCTCCGGGATGCGGCGCAGGGCCGTACGGTCGCTCGGTATTGTCATCCCGAAAGGGTAGGGGACAAAGGGGTAAGGCACAAAGGTCTTTGGGGGTAGAGCCCATCTCGGCTAAACATGAGCGCTCGGGCGACCGATTAGGACAACGGAGGTAAAAACTGCCCATGCCCAAGATCCTTGTCGTTGAAGATCAGCCCTCGGTAGTCGCGATCGTTCGCTACCACCTGGAGAACGCCGGGTTCGACGGCCTCTTCGCGGGAGATGTCGAAGAAGCCTGGCGCCACATCGTCCAGGAACAGCCCGACGTCGCGGTCCTCGACATCAAGCTGCCCGGATCCGACGGCTGGAGCCTCCTCGAGAAGATCCGTGGCGACGGGCGCTTTCGTCACCTGCCGGTGGTGGTCCTCACCGGATTGCTCGAGCCCGACATCGCCGACCGTGCCTCTTCGCTGGGGGCCGAGTACCTCAGCAAGCCGTTCGCCGCGTCGGCCCTCCTCAGCAAGATCAAGAACCTGGTTCCCGCGACTTCCAACGGAAAGGCCGGATCGGCCCATGCCACACCGGCGCCGTCGGCACTGACGTCCGAGATCGGCGTGGTCTCCATCGGGGTGGTCATGCTGCTCGACGGCTACCGGATCGAAGGCAACGTCCACCTTCCTCCAGAGCTGGGCAGGTTCTCCGATGCCTGGGAGTCGGTCATGCGAGACCACCGCGAATTCGTCCCGGTGACCTCGTGCCGGGTGCTGGCCTCCGACGAGGACACCACGATCGCGACGCCTTCCTTCATCGAAGTCCGCAAGTCGCACATCCGAGCGGTCTTCCCCATGGACATCACTTCCTGACATGAGTCCGGGGCTCAGAGGACCGATATCGATTGAGACCGACGCTGCTCGTCCCCTGAGAAAGGCGTATCGATGACGCAGGCCGCCTACGGCGAACTCGAGATAGGGTCCCGCTCTTCGCGGATCCTCACTCAGAGTCTCCGTTTCGTGCTCGAAGAGCGCGCGGTCCGCTTCTTCGTCGTTGGCATCCTCATCGCGCTGGCTTCCCTCTTCAGCCTTGTTGAGACGCCCATCGAGGTCGACTCCGGGTGGCTCTTCGTCATCCCCGTAGCGATCTCGTCGATCGCCGCCGGCCTCAAGGAAGGTCTCGTGGTGTCTCTGGGGGCGGCCGCGATGGCCGCGCTCTTCGATGTCTCCCGTACGGATACCGCTGCCAACAGTGCCCTGATCACGACCGTGTTCGCGGCCCGCTTCGCCCTGTACGGGATCACTGCCGGGGTCCTCGGTGCGTTCGCCGAGGCGCACTATGCGGTGCAGACGAGCTTCAAGCGCCTCGCCCGGCTCGACCCCCTCACCAAGGTCGCCAACATCACGACCTTCTACGAGGAACTCGAGACCCTGGAGAAGGCCGGCGCTTCCTACGCGCTTGTGATGATGGACGTCGACGACCTCAAGCTCCTGAACGACCGGTACGGACACCAAGCAGGTTCTGCGGCGATCCAGGCCGTCGCCGACGTCCTGCGACGCTCGACCCGAGGAACGGACTCCATCGCTCGGTACGGCGGCGACGAGTTCGTGATGATCCTCCGCGGGACCGACCGCACCGGCTGCCAGATCGTGCTCAATCGGGTCCGGAACACGCTGCTCAACGAGGGGATCCCTTCGGTGCCGGGTGCCCCCCTGTTCCTCTCGGCCGGCGTTGCCTTGGCGGGCGAAGACGGGACTACATCCGAAGACCTCCTCGCCACTGCGGACGCCGCGATGTACGTCGATAAGGCGCTCCGCAAGACCGGACGCGCGAAACTAGCGGAACGAGTGGCCCTGTAGCATCGTCCTCCATGGAGGAGATGGCGGGACTGCCGTACGCCAACACGATCCACGAAACCCTCGGCATCCGCGCGCTCGAAACCACGCCCGACCGAGTCGTCATGGAGATGGACGTCGGACCGAGGGTGCACCAGCCGATGGGCCTCCTCCATGGCGGGGCGTCGGCGGTGATCGCCGAGAGCGCCGCCTCCATCGGCGCCTACATGAACTGCCGCCCGGGCGAGTTCGCGGTCGGGGTCGATCTCAACATCACTCATCTCCGGTCGATGCGAACCGGCGTCCTGCGGGCGACTGCGGAACCGGTGCGTAAAGGTCGTACCGTTCATGTGTGGTCGATCGAACTGGTCGATCAGGACGGAGTCATGATCTCGGTTGCTCGATGCACGCTGGCCGTACGGAAGTTCGAGAATACCGAGCAGCAGTAGTCGAGAGGGGATGAGGATGTACGAGAAGATCGTGGTGGGCACCGATCTATCGGATACCGCCCGGGTTGCATCCGACAGGGCGGCCGCGCTCGCTCAGGGCCTCGGTTCCGAGCTGATCCTCGTCCATGCCGGCACAGACCCCGGAGAGCCACTTCAGAAGCTCGCGGAGTCCTACGGCGCCACCGGGGTCGCGGTCGGGGGCAATCCGGTCGAGGTCCTGATCAACGAGGTCGAGTCCGCGGGAGCCGACCTGCTGGTCGTGGGAAGCGTTGGGATGGCGGGAGCCAAGAGGTTCATGCTCGGCAACGTCCCGAACAAGATCTCGCATCAGGCCAAGAGCGATCTCCTCATCGTCAAGACAACGCCGGCGCCGGCTTCCACCGGTCCGTACAAGAAACTCCTCGTCGGTACCGACGGTTCCGAGACCGCTATGAGCGCAGTACGGACCGCCGCCGACCTCTCGAAGAAGCTGTCGGCCACCGCGGTCGTCGTCTGCGTATACGAACCCCTCTCAGAATCGGAGGAGGACAAGCTCCGCCGCGCGTCCGGCGACATACTGGCGCAATGGAGTGCCGATCGATCGAGCGACTCGGTCCCCGAGGAGTTCCGCTGGCGGATCGTCGAGGCGACCCACGCGCACGACGTCCTCGAGCGCGCCGAGGACATCGTCGCCGAACGGGGCGGCACGGCGGAGTTGAGAGCGGTCGAAGGCTCGCCGGCCGAGGTCCTCATAGATACGGCCGCGGCCGAGGGGTTCGATCTCATCGTCGTCGGTAGCGTCGGCATGACGGGGGCCAAGCGCTTCATGTTGGGGAACGTGCCGCACCGCATCTCGCATCACTCACCGGTTGACGTCCTGATCCTGCACACCGCGTGACCGATCCTCGGTATCGCGTTCTTGTTGTCGCTCCTCATCCGGACGACATCGAATTCGGATGTGCGGGCACCATCGCCAAGTGGGTCGATGAAGGTGCGGCGGTAAGCATCTGCCTCGTCACCGATGGCTCGACCGGAACCCAGGATCGCTCGTTGATCGGTAAGGGCCTGAACCAGATCCGCGTCGAAGAGACACAGCGCGCTGCCGAGGTGATCGGAGCGAAAGAGGTCATCTGGCTCGGGCATCGGGACGGATATGTGGAGTACTCGCTCGATCTACGCCGCGATATCGCTCGCGCGTTCCGCAAGGTGAAGCCGCACCGGTACGTGGTCATCGACCCAAAGCCGATGATCGACGGCTGGTTCGTCAATCACCCGGACCACAAGGCGGTGGGGAACGCGTCCCTGGACGTGACCCTGACCGCGGGTACGACCCCGGGGCACTTCCCCGAACTCATCGAAGAGGGTTTGGATCCCTGGCGAGGGCTCCGGGAACTGTGGATCTTCAGCCCGCGGTCCGGCCCCCATGTTGTCGACATCACCGACACGATCGAGCGCAAGATCGAGGCGCTCCTGTGCCACCGGAGCCAGGTCGGCGATGACGCCGAGCGCATCTCCGGCTGGATCAAGGAGCGGTCCGCCGCCGAGGGAGCCCGGGCGGGCTACGCCTACGGCGAATCGTTCGTCGTGACCAACCGGGGGCCCGGCTTCCACCCCGAGGAACTCGACGAGATCGATTACGACTTCGCTCCCTTGCCCCTGGACCCCCGCTCCGCCCC
>WHTI01000269.1 GCA_009377815.1 Actinomycetota bacterium | reverse complement strand
GGAATTCGCCGACCGCCTCGCTGACCGATTGTCGGGTCATCCCAGCAGAGTGGCGATCCGAAGCCACTCGACTTGGCGAACCCTCCGAACAGCGATATCCGGCCCGGGTCCTGGCAACCCGAGGTGTGGCTTCTCACCAACTGGTGAGTGTCATCGAACCAACCCGACCTCGATGAGAATCCCGTCGAGAGTGGGCTCGAGGGTGGGCGCCACCAGGGCGGGGACGACGATGGTGGTGCCGATGGGATGGGCTGTCCCGTCGATCGTCGCCACTCCGGTGGCCACCATGAGTACCCGTAGTTCGGGCTCCGAAGCGAGATCGACCAGGCCTCCCGTCTGGCGGTGCTCGGTCATCCAGTAATGATCGGTGACAACCAGTTCCCGAGACCCCGGCTCGGGTGACGCTGCCAAGCTGATGGCCCCGGGGGGATCGACGAGAACCGTCTCGGCGGCTTCGAGAAGATGAAGATCCCGCTCCTCGCGGTCATAGACATCCCCCCAGTCGTCGACTCTGAAGGTGGTGTCGCTCGGGGTCTGCACCTCGGCCACCAGGGTGCCGGCACCGAGGGCGTGGATGAGCCCGGCGGGGAGATGATGGAAGTCCCCGGGTGTCGCCGGGTGCGCGCCGAGGATGGTTCGGACGGTCCCCGCGGTGATGGCAGCACGCGCCTCTGTCAGGTCTACGCCATCGGCAACGTCGAGGAAGACGACCGCTCCCGGCTCGGCAGCGATCACGTACCACGACTCCGTCTTGAGACGGGCCCCGGGGTGGTGCGCCACGTATTCGGCGTGGGGGTGGACTTGCACCGAGAGATGCTCATGGGCGTCGAGCAGCTTGACGAGGAGAGGGAAGTCGCCCTCCGTTGTTGGTTGGGCCGATCCGAGGAAATCCGATCCGTATCGCTCGATGATCTCGCGCAGACTGAGGCCTTCGAGTGGCCCCGATGCGACCCGGGATCGGGGATCGGCGACATGGGGGGCGACACCGTCGGACAGATCGGCGATCTCCCAGCTCTCGGCTATCCGCCCCGCACCCTTCCCCAACCCAGCCAACCGTGTCCCACCCCAGGGACGATCGACCGGTACCGCACGGGTAACGAAGGGAACCAGGGCGATCATGCCCCCATTCTTGCGCGTTGCGATGAGCCCTGTCGCCAACCCTGGGTTCCCAGCCTTACTCAGTCCGGTTGAACCCGAAAAGTTCGGCGGTCGGCACCATCGATCACCAGGACCTCACCATCACGCATGACGCGGTAGGAGAGACCGGAGGCGTCTAGCCATTCGCTGGCGGTCTCGGCATCCTCGGACTCGGGATGGTCGGAACGCCAATGGGGGATTATCCGCCACGGGATCCACCCCAGGGCGTCGAACCGCCCCGCCTCCGGATAGCCGACGGGATGCTCCGTCTCGTCGTCGATGAGGTGACACCCCCTCAGATCGGGACCGGCTAGACACGACCCGGCACTGTAACCGGCGTAGACGAGGTCACCGGCTCGCACCCGCTCATCAGTGGCCCTGAGGAACCCACTGTGCACCATGGCCGTGGAGAGGACGAAACTGTTCCCCCCGACGACCAACAGAGCATCCAGGTGCTCGACGGTTCGGCGAAGTCCATCAGGGTCGCCGAAATGCTCACGGAGGTCCACCTCCTCGGGTCGGAGTCCGAGGGCGGCGAGGGCGGCGAACTCCTCGTCGGCTCCGACATCCTCATCGCCATCCATGCCCCGGCTGGTGTCGCGGGAGTTGAGCACGACACCGATCCGCCCGCCCTCCCCGACCATGTCGACCAAATCGGGTGCGCGTTCGCCAAGTTTGAACGAACTGAGGTAGAGACGCATCCGGTCAGTCAACCCCTGGCCCCGCGCAAGCCCAAACCCGGTCGGACCGATCACCCATGGTCGGAGCGCCCGGCAAACCCGGATCCTGGGCCGAGCAACTCGATCCGATTGCCGAAGGGATCAGCGGTGTAGATCCGTGACACTCCGGCAGGGGCCTCTTGGTCCTCTACCACTTCGAAACCGTGGTCCACGAGAGTCTGACGGGCCAGGTCGAGGTCTCTGACCACGAGTCCCGGATGCGCCCTCCGTTGCGGCGTGAAGTCTTGGTCAACCCCGACGTGGATGACGGTTCCCGGACCCGCGAACCAGCAGCCACCACGTTCATCGAGGGGTGGCGGCTTGGCGATCTCGGTGAGGCCCAGAGTCTCTGCCCAGAAGCGGCGTGCCTCGCCCTCGGCCCCGGGCGGCATCGCCAATTGGATGTGGTCAAGCGCCATGATCAGTAGATCCTCATCACGGGTCCCCACCGGTCATCGCCTCCTTACGGTATCGGGGCCAACCAAGAACGGGACCCTGGAGGGTCCCGTTCCGTGGACTGGTTGTGGAGGTGCGGGGAGTCGAACCCCGGTCCGCTGAGCCCTCGGCGGCGGCATCTCCGAGCGCAGCCATCAGCGAGCTTTCGGTGACGGAGCCCTGATGGCCAGCTCCCCGACACCT
>WHTI01000304.1 GCA_009377815.1 Actinomycetota bacterium | reverse complement strand
TTGTCGTCGGCGGGATCGCAGGACGTGGCGACAAGGGCCGCGATGGTCAGCAGCGCGATCAGGAGCGTCATCCGTCGGGGAGGGGTCATAGCGGGCTCAGGGTAGCGAAGGTTGCTTGCTCGGCATGACCATCGTTTCGGAGGAACCGACTGGGGGGATAGAGACCCGTCCGAGGCGCTCGGTCTGATCGGGCCGGGTCCCCCCGGCAGTAGGATGACCGGCCGCTTAGGATGACTCGTCATCGACGAGTCCCAAGAGCACCGAAGATCTGCTGAAGATTCAAGGAGGAACCCGCATGGAGCTTGGCTTGGATGTCCGAAAGATCGGGTCTCACTCGGTCGTGGACGTCAAGGGGGAGATCGATGTCTATACCGCTCCCAAACTACGAGAGAAGCTGATCGAACTCGTGTCCGAGGGGTCTTACGACGTGGTCGTGAACCTCGAGGGCGTGGACTTTCTCGATTCGACCGGTCTAGGTGTCCTGGTCGGCGCCCTGAAGCGGGTCAAGGCACATGACGGAGGCCTATCGCTCGTCTGCACCCAGGACAAGATCCTCAAGATCTTCAAGATCACCGGTCTCACCAAGGTGTTCCCCATCCACGACTCGGTCGAGGATGCAACCGGAGACTCCGAGTAGCTCACGGTGCCCACGGTTGACCTAGCCATACCTCCTCGATCCGCTTACGTCGGGGTGGTACGTCTCGTCGTCTCGTCGTTGGCCCGCACCGCCGGCATTGAGGAAACCGCGGTCGACGACCTGAAGATCGCCGTCTCCGAGGCGTGCGCCAACGCGGTCCTGTCCAACGAGGAGGCTGGGAGCGTCGCGCCGGTCTCGATCGAATGGCACGAGGACGACGAGGGGGTCGAGGTGCGCGTGGGGGACCGGGGGCAGGTCTACCAGGGGGGCGGCCCGGAGGAGCCCTTCGCGGATCGCCTATCGATGTCGGTCGCGCTTCTCGGGTCACTGGTCGACGACTTCAGCTTCGAGCCTCGTCCCGACGGCGGGATGCTCACCCGGCTCATCGTTCGTCTTTAGAGGTACCGAAGTAGTTCGTCTACCGCGGCCGGCCCTCCGACGGCTCGCAACGTCTCGAGGAACGACTCAGTAGTCCCGATCCCCTGAAGGTTGCCCGCGTAGTAGCCGCGTAGTAGTTCCGCGAACCGTTCCCCGCCCAAGGTTCTCTTGAGGTGGAACAGAACCGCCGCCCCCTCGAGACTCACGGCATCGGTGTACCCGGCATTGGTACCGAAGTCATCGATCCCCGCTCCCAGGACCCCACGTCGAGGAACGACATCGCTCGTCAGGTTGGTCATGAGGAAAGTGTCGTTGTCACCTTCGACGATGTTCAACCACTCCCGCACTGAGATCTCAGCCAGGGCCTCATCGAGCCATGGTTCTCGGACCTGATCGTTCCCCACCGCGGCGTACCACCATTGATGCGCGAGCTCGTGACCGGTCACGTACGTTCGGATCGCGCGGTTGAATCCGGAATGTTCCAGGAGCTCTGGGATGAGCGGGAGCCCCTGGAGCGATCCCTCGGCGCCGGAGATGAACACGATCCCGGGGTACTCCATCCCTCCGAAGGATCCGCCCGTCTCGACGACCTCGGCCTCGTCGAAGGGCAGGTCGCCGTAGGCCGCGACGAAGTGTTCCATCGCCGATACCGCGGTCGCCAGGGTCTCAGATCCCTCGATCCTCTGATCGGCGTCGAACCACGACCGAACCGTGATTCCGCCGATGTCTTGCTCCAGACCCCGTAAGAAAGGACCGACCACGAACGCGGCGTCGCGAACCTCGGGGGCTACGAAGTGCCACATCCTCCGTCCGGGGGAAGCTTCATCGACGCTCGTCAGGATCCCAGAACCGACGATCTGCTCGCGCGCGGGGACGTCGAAGGTGACGTCGTAGTCCGCCACCGACGAGAAGAAGGGATCACCAACCGGACCGTACTCATCGAGACGCCACGACCCTCCCTCGCG
>WHTI01000392.1 GCA_009377815.1 Actinomycetota bacterium | reverse complement strand
TCTCGACGATGCCGGCGACGAGGGCCAGGAGGATCATTAAGATCACCAGGAGGGCGCCCATGAGGGCGAGCTTGTCCTGCTTGAACTTGGCCCAGAAGATCTGCCTCGGGGTTCTTGCGACTACCCCCGGGCCTTCCCCCTCCTCTTCACCCCCAGGCGGACCCCCCAGAGGCTGAAAATCGACAGCTTGTGTCACAGCATTTTCTCCCCGACGTTTTCCCCCGCCATAAGCCCGCACAGGTCGTGCCGAGACTCCAGGCAGGGGCAGCCTACTACAGCGGTCGTATCACAGTAAAGCCCCCCGCCACGGGCCTCATCTCGGGCCTCGCGGCGTGCGTAATGTACACGTCTGTTTGGCCGTTCGTCTAGATGATCAAGCCCCAAACCATAGATACACGGCGGCCAGGGCTCGCCAGGGGCGCCAGGGCTCGGCCCGGGCGGAGGGGGTCAGCAGCTCCGAGGCCGGCTCGAGCCGCCCGAGGGCCCGCCTGAGCCCCAGATCGGTCGCCGGGAACGCGTCCCGCTCGCCCATCCTCAGAGCGATGTAGTGGGCGGTCCACGGCCCCAGCCCGGGGATCGCAGTGATGGCCTCCACCAGCTCCTCGAGGCGGGTGCTCCGGTCGAGCCGCAGCTCGCCGGTCGCCACCCCGGCCGCGAATGCACGGATGGCTCGCTCGCGGGCGCCGGTAAGGCCGATGCCTCCGAGATCGGCGTCCGCGAGGACCTCGGGGGCCGGAAATGTGTGAGTCAGCTCGAGCCCCTCGAGTCCGGGAACGGCGGTGCCGTGCCGGTGAGCCAGCCGCCCGATCATGGTTGAAGCGCCGGCCACGCTCACCTGCTGGCCGACGATCGCGCGGATGCCGACCTCGAACGGATCCCACGTCCCCGGGATCGGTAGGTCCGGCCGGGCCTCGATCAGGGGGCCGATCACCGGATCGCCCCTCAATCGCTCGGCTCCCGCCGCCACGTCTTCATCGAGGTTAACGATGCGCCGAGCGCCCTCGACGATGTGGATCAACCCCTCCCAGTGAGGCAGATGCGCGCGCAGGACGAGGTGGTCGGGGCCACCGGGGGACAGTTCCAGAACTCCGGGATCGCCGTCGACCACGATCGTGCGGCGGTAGACGTCCCCCTCGATCGCCTCGACCCCGGCTATCAACCGGGGGCCGAAATAGGCCAGGGCCGCATCCCAATCGAGGGGGGCGCTCAGCGGGAGCCGCAGTGCCAGGCCCCCGTCGGCCGCGAGCCGGTCGGATCTGCGGCGGCGGGCTCGCAGCTCGCGGGGCGTGCCGCGGAAGATCTCGAGGCATGCCCGGTTGAACTGCCGGACGCTCCCGAAGCCCGAAGCGAACGCTATCTCTGTGATGGTCAGATCGGTGTCG
>WHTI01000480.1 GCA_009377815.1 Actinomycetota bacterium | reverse complement strand
TATCACACCCACGGTGGCGGTGCGTCCACTCTGCAGACCCCGTGCCACCATGTCGGGGCGGTAGCCGAGACGTTGGGCCACCTCCTCGACCAGGGCACGGGTCGTCGGTTTGACCAGAGTTGCCTTCGCCGGGTTGAGGGCGCGGGAGACGGTCGAGGGATGAACCCCAACCTCGCGGGCGATGTCATCGAGTTTGGTTCCTGCCACTACGTCGCCGTCCTCCTGGTGGACCTGTTCGGCCGGCGGTGTCGCCGCCGACCGAGAGATTTCTCGCACAGAGAGCCTACAAGCCCGGTGCGCACCGACATCACAACCCCGCCGGTTACGGTTGCGGGGATGATCTCCCTGGTTGGCATACCATGACCCGACGACACGATGTGATCGTGGTCGGAGGCGGCATCGTCGGGCTGGCGACAGCCACCGCCCTGACCCGGCGACGACCCGGCCTCGACGTTGTTGTCCTTGAGAAAGAGGCCGGGGTCGGAACCCATCAAACCGGTCACAACAGCGGCGTCCTCCATTCGGGCCTGTATTACCGACCGGGTTCGCTCAAGGCCCGTCTCTGTGTCGAGGGCAGACGTCGGATGGAGACCTTCTGTGTCGATGAGGGTCTCCCGGTGAAGCAGACCGGGAAGCTGGTGGTGGCAACCCATCGCGACGAGCTCCCGGCGCTGGACGAGTTGGAGCGGCGTGGTAATGCCAACGGCCTCAAGGGCCTGACGCGCCTGGGACCCGAGGGGATCACCGAGCACGAGCCGCACGCCACGGGTGTCGAGGCAATCCATGTGCCTGAGGTCGGTGTCGCCGACTTCGCCGCGGTGGCCCGACGATTGGCCGAACAACTCGAGGGCACCGTCGAGGTGGACACCGCGGTCGACGATGTCCGCGACAACACCCGCGGTCTTGAGGTCAACACGACCAGGGGCACGTTGCGGGCTTCGATGCTGGTCAATTGCGCCGGGCTCCACTCCGACCGTATCGCCGAGATGGCCGGTCTCGAGGTACCCGTTCGCATCGTCCCCTT
>WHTI01000016.1 GCA_009377815.1 Actinomycetota bacterium | reverse complement strand
TACTCGAACTCGATCGCCTGCCACCAGGCCGAGGCCACCAAGGTGCTCTCGGACCTGGTACTCGAGGATCGAAGCTAGACCTGATCACAGGGGAGCCAGGACACAGACTGGTCTACCGCTGGTCGCTGACTTGTAATGGGAAGTGGACCCCAAGGTTAGCCTTGGGGTCAGTTGAAGATTGCTCGGCCGTGGATCCTGAAGCCAATCGACGACAGCAGACGATACTTGACCGTCAAACAGCACCAATGACTGGAGCCAGACCGTGTCGCCAAGCCGTCTGCATCCTGAGGAATTTCCCACCAACGTCGAAGATGCTCTTCGGTGGCACTATGGAACGACAGCAGAGATCCTGCGAGCTATCTGGAATCCTGACATGAATGAAGGATTGCTAGTTGTCGCTTCTCCACAGTGCCTTCTTCGGATCGATGCCGCCGCCAAACGATACGACGGCGAAATGATCAATGATGAAGACGTCGGCCCAATCTTTCTCGGAGAGCAGGTCGGTGAAGGCATATCATCCACGGATCCCGTGCTGCTCTTGGCAAATGATGGACCAATAGAAGCAATAGCTGAAGAGATCCAGTCGCACGCCTTCGGCACTGTCCTTTGCGTCGCTGGCTTGAGTGACTCTAGGAGTGCTATTGGTCCCCCAAGTTACAGTTCGATTCCGCTCCTCATGGAGTCCTCAATGAACAGTCTGAGGCCTCACGCCGATCTGTTCGTAATCTCGCCTATGCACTTGCTGACATCGCAGGAGATGTCCCCCCTAAGGACGCGGATGTCGGAGTTCGCCAAGCGCCAAGGGTGGCTTTCGGAGGTTGTGGTGTATCCGCTCGTGACCGCCTGGCCACATGACTGGCCTGAGGGACGCCTAGATTCTGCCGCGCTTATTCATCTACAGAAGCTGGACATGCCTGATCCTGAATCGACAAGATACTTCCATTTCGACGGCGAGGGACCCGAAGACTTCGACGATTTCTTTGATGACCTCGCTGACACTGTGGGGACGGGACATTTGAACGAGGACTGGGGCACCCGAGTTGAGCTTGAAGACGTGGTCGACTGGTCTCCACACTCTCTGCAAAGAAAGTCCTCACCGACGGCTCAGAGAAACGAATCTCGATCAGAGGCGTCGTCCCACCACCAGCTTTCTTGGAGCACCGAATCGCTCCATCGCACCTTGAAAGGGATAGAGCTCAGTCTCTTCGATTGCACCACGGAACTGCTGAAGAAGGAATTCAGCGAGAATGACAGGGACTGGTGGTGGAAAGGCGTGCCGGAGCCCGTTCGCGTCGAGGTCGCAACAAGGGCTCAGAGATCGCGCTTTGACGGCCCCCCCGAGTTCTACTTCGACCTTTCCCACTTGATCCGAATCATCCAGTCTCATTGGAGCTGGTTTAGGGGATACTTCCCTGGCCTCGCCAACATGGGCAAGGACGCCGCCATGAGACGCCTCTCTTTCTCACGCCTGTTGGACTTAAGGAATCGAGAGGCACACCCCATCCGACTGCAGCATCAACCCATCACCGATATGGAGTTCGAGTACTTGGCGGAGCTTGATCTGCTCCTCAGGGAGGTGTTGAAGGCAATCCGGGGAGGGACCGACGGTCCGCCGAGCTGATTTCTCCGGTAGAGAAACCTCAGACGGCCTTCGACAGACAAGATCACGTGCCCATATTGCTTTCCACCGAGATCAGCTGCTCGGCCGAGAGTGCACAACATGTCTCAATCTCATACGCGAGCTCGTGATCCTCCAAGGCATCGAGCGAGATCACTGGCATCAGTCGGAGAACACGCTTTGCCAAGTCACGCATCAACTCCGATCGCGCCAATCCGGCTTGGGGCGCTCTCGACATGACGACGTTTGCGATCTCTCTAGCCACTCGGTAGTCGGCGCTCAACGAGGGTCTTTCCATGATCTGAACTAGTTCGTCCTCGCCCAACGCAT
Organism: Actinomycetota bacterium; assembly: GCA_009377815.1. Taxonomy (GTDB): domain Bacteria; phylum Actinomycetota; class CADDZG01; order CADDZG01; family WHSQ01; genus WHTI01. Next base: position 32,383 of record WHTI01000016.1, on the reverse strand, counting down.
GCTCACCTGTCAGGGCATCCCTCCCCAAGACCTCCGCTCTCCACCAGAGCCGCCGGAAGACATTGCGCGGCGCACCGATCATCCTGTCTCTCGCAGCATCCGGAAATCTCCATTTGGATACATCTGGCAGCACGACAAGAGAGAGAAAGGACCAGACTCCTTCATGAGCAGCATCAGCGGGGACGATGTCCATGAGATCGTGAAGGAGCACCGAGCACGGTTGGTCGAACCCGCTAACTGAGGTACGGGACAAGGATTCGGGCCATCCATGTTGCTCAGCCAAACCTCTGACCGACTCTTGGACCTTCTCAATGTGGTCCGAAGGCACAGGAGTTCCCCCAGTCGCCACGGGGGCCGCGAGCTGGTGGTCCAAACCTGATCCCTCAAGCAGGGCTCCAAGGTGGCTTGCGGTGACTTCCGAGAGCAGCTCCATCGCCATTCCGTGGGGCAGTCTCGGCCAGACATGTGCCATCAGAGGCCCTCCAAGAGGCGCATTCTTGCCTGGAGTTCGTACTCAAACCGAGCCGAATCCTGCTCGCATAGTGCCCGCAAAGAGAGAATGTCCCGATCCGGCCAGAACTGCTCGATCACAGCTTCAAGAACCTCTCCTATTGACCCACCCGAGAAGCGCCCATGGTTTTCAACGAACTCATCGTTCCCCACCGCGGCCAGGACCATTTGCCTAGCAACATCCCAGATCAGGGTTGACCGAATGGCCGCTGAGATTGGCTCCTCACCGACGTCCATCAGTGTTCTGACAGCCGGATGCCCAGCATTCACGTAGAGGCGAATAGCCTTCATCGCGGACGCCTCGAGGTCCTCGGTATCCAAGTACAGAGCCCAGACGGCCTCAGGTTCACCGACGTAACCCCCAGAAAAATCCACAACCTCGGTGGGAAATCGTGAGGCGTCACCTTCCAGAACAAGTTTCCTGCTGTCATGGGGAGCCTCCTGCCAGAGGATGCTTCCGGGCCTGGTGGGCGAATCGGGATTGCTCCCTCTACCTTCGCCTAAGAGCACCAGCCTTCTCGAAAGCGTGAGGATGCCCCCCACACGCGCCGGGTCAAGGTCAATGGAAACAACAGGCGACCCTCCCCCACTGACATCAATTACGTCAGCGCGCTGCTTAAGACCGGTCGATGATGAGCGCCAGCTGACGACCAGTCCAAATTGGTCGCTCGGGGCCAGAGCGCAATCCGCTCGGATCTCATCCGAAGGAATGTCAACCGAGCATGCAACTCTGATCGGCGTTTCATAGTCCCAACTCTTCGCCACTTCATCAATGACGAGCTGCTCATTGATGCTGATCGTCCAAGGCCCGGGACGGACAGCTTGAGTCTGAAGATGGGGAAGAATAGTCAACCGGCTCATTCGACTACCAACGGAGAGAGCCTGATGTCAGCCGAGATCGCAACTTCCCTTGGCGATCTGATCATCACAATCCACGGTCTCTTTGCGTCATCTGCGTCGAGATCCAGACTCTCGCCAAGTCGATCTTGACCTCCGGACACGTCTCGGAAGCCCACGATCTGGGTTGATTGCTCCCCGGCGGGTGGCTCCTTCTCAACCGTTCCGGAGTCGTGCGTGGCCACTCCTGCACTCACATTGACGCGGATTCCTTCGTCCCTTACACCCTGAACAACAAACTCAATGAGGGTCAGACGCGATTCGCTGTCAACATGCTCGAATTCAACGGACCTCTGCACGATCTGAGGCTTGGGTCCCATGGAACTAGAGCGCCTGCCCCGAGCAGCTTCGCCGATGCCATCACCTGCTGGGCCGAGTCCAACCCCTCCCCCCGATGATCGCGAACCCGAGCCGCGAGCCGGAGAGATGAGTCCAGAAAGTGCGTCAGCGATAACCACCGCTGGACGTCGGTCTTTCTGAGGCGCAGCAAAGGCCCCGCCTGAGAACTCCACTCTGATTGCCTGCCTGATTCTCCTTAATGCGACATTCACCAGACGCTTGAGTCTCTTGTCAGCAACCAAATCAGGGGACCAAGCATCGTGTGTTGGTGGTTCCGAGGCTGCGAAAGCTTTATCGACTTCGGATGATGCCTTAAACACGCCGGCCCACTGGATGTTGCTTGAAGGCAGGGTTGGTCCTTCCATGTACTCAACAACGAGTTCCGCTTGTCGCATGAGTGCAACGTGATGGGTGCGAGGGCCAATGGGTCGCGAATCCTGAAACGAAGCGGAATCAGCCTCATCCTCGTCGATCGACGAATCCTCCTCCTCCTCCTCTGTGATGCCGTCCAAGGGCACGAAGGATCTATTCAGTACCAACCATCCCAAATGAGTGTCGGGTCTCTTGGATCGGATCTCGATTGACTTCGACAGTGGAATGTCTTCAACGGTGCTCTTGCCCCGTTGGCCGCTCTCCAGTTCTCTAATGGTGCGAACGGCATCGGCGAAAGTCTCGAGGCCCCGGTGCTCGGCTAGAGGTGGGACGTCGACCTTCTGGCCATCTATAGAGAAGTTGAACCGCATCGCTCGCCGCCCTCGATGGTCTGGAACCAACTTGGGCCAGAAGTTCCACATGACCGCCTCGGCCATGAAACTCATGGCCTCCTCTGGGGCGGCGTCGCCGAATCGAGGACCTATCACCCCGATCGCGGTGCCAGTTTCATCCTCGGGAAACTCTTGGAATCCAAGAGCAACGGCAAGCTGATCAGCTCCCCTGTTGATGACAGGTTCGATTGCTTCGCCCCTGCGCCGTCCCCACCAATGCCGCCCGGTAAAGGTCCGACCCCGTTCTGAATACTGGTCTCCGAGACCGACCCCGATCAGTCGACTCTCATAGCCTTCATCCAGAGCAGCGCGTGTATAGACGAGAATCGCACTGGCCTCACTCATGAGATAACTGATCGTCTTCCCGAAACCATAGGTGCCACCTCCGAGCTCTTTTTCGGGTGGCTGACCGACCTTGAAAACGAGGTCAACGAAATCTGTTGTCGAACCCAGGGCAGGCGACCGGTCCGCACGAACCGGCCCCCCCAACCCCATGGTTCCAGAGTCAGTCGCGATCAAGAGTTGGAGATCCTCACGGCTCAGAGCTTCGGAAATTGGCAATCCTGACCTTGGCCTTTCAGCAAAGACGGTCTTGTCGAGAATGGCCCTCCGGCGCTCCCCTAGAGACACAAGGTCGAGGGAGAAGACAACCTGCCGATGGCCAGAGCGCGCATCCCAACTGTTTTGCACTAACTCCCGCACAAAGACGATAAGGGGGTCAATCCGAGGGCGGCCAAGTACATTCTTGAATCCCTCGGCCGCAAGTGCTCCATGGGGCGGGAAGGGCTCAGCGAACCAATCGAGTTTCCTCAGGCGCCTTCACCCGCCATTCGTTTGAACAGCTCCAACGCGGCCGAAGCCGCCAAGGGGATAGGGGGTTCGTTGGTCAAATCTATCCAGTAGTTGACATCGACAATTCCAGCTGGTTGCTCGCCGCCGAAGAAGAGCTCCGGTGTAATTCTTGGAAAGTCGTCATCAACTTCGTACAACCGGTGTTCCAAGACGGAAAACCGAACGGCCTCGAATTGATCAGCATCGCTCTCCTCATACCCGACCGCTTGCAGCAACTCAGTGAACTCTCCTGAAGAGGCACCGAGGCCCTTGATTGCCTCAATGAGATCCGGAACTGACTCTCCCCGCGGCGATTCCTCTACGCCCAGATACGAAAGAAACAAGTCCGTCCCTTCGGGCCGCTCGAGCTGCCGCAAACCATGGATCTCGATCACCCGGCCCTCTCTCCGGAAAGACACCTTGACCTCAAGGAACGAGGATCCTCTCCGAAAATCGATGATCTCTCCGCGACACCCTCGCCAAACATCGAGTCTTCTGGCCGGGTCTTCCTCCAGGAGGAGCCGGAGATGCCATAGCTCGCCGTAGAGTCCCGCAAGCGCGTTCCTGCTGAACTTGGATCCGGCACGGTCAAGGAGCTCCCGCCATTGATCAAGGACGGCGCGACAGGCCGGTAGTGGTGACTCGGGATTGTCGTCGATTGCCTCAACCATTTCAGCCGCCAGACGATGAAAGATGTCCGCCAGATGCGGCAGTAGACAAACCACATCTCCAAATGCAACCTCATTGCCTTCTTCCAGAAGAACGACCTTCAAGATGTGGACGCCTGAGGATCGCTTGTCCTCGTTGAGAGGTTCTTCGAGTCCGATCGGGACCAGCAGATGAAGGCGACCGGAGCCGTCCCTCCCCAATCGAACCTCACCTTGAGCGGTCCCGAGTCCAACGCCTTTGACCTTGATCTCTGCAGGATCGGTTGCCAGACCTTCAAGCACTGACCAGACATCAGCCAGCTCGCTTCTTGTCAACTTCAATCTTCAACCTCATTCAGACTCGGCTCGCTATCCGAGGCTTCAAGGTCAAACTCTTCTTCCTCTCGGGCCAAGGAGGAGAGATCAACCGACATGTACTCGAGTTCGGTCTCCTTCTGACGAACCTTCGGGAAGACAAGTCCCAGCCCAATTACATCCTCAGCAGCCTCAAGATTCTCCCGCTGCTGGCGCCCGTCGCTCGCATGAAGGGGTTCGGAGTTCCGATCGATTGGATAGAGCAGAATCAAGCCCACGCCAGGCTTCGTCTTGGAACGCTGCGCTTGGAGCTCCTCGTCGTTCATTTTCTGTATTTCGCTCTCGGGTATGCCGAGATCGGATACACGGTCCGGTTTGGACATGAGCGACTTTATGTTCGCTCTGTCCTTCGGACTGTTAGCCATTCTTGCCCTGTTCATTAGGCCGATCGGATGACCAAGCCCGAGGTCAATTTCCCCACGCTTCATGTCCGCACGACTCATCACGATGACATTCCATGTGAGCAGATCCCCGAGCTCGTTCTGACGTTGAATGTACGCGCTGATCAGAGATGAGTTGAGATCACGACTCTCTTGATGAAACTGGTAGCTGCCCAACATCTCAAGTATTGGGGCCACTTCCACATCCTCGATGAGAAGCTTCGAGGCGCCGACGTACTTGACCTCGCTGGATGCTTGAGCCTGGATCAACAGCTCACGCGCTGCCACCTGATTCTGAATCAACCAGGCGCTATCCCTATGCCGGAAAAGAATGGTCTGAAGGCGGCGATCGCTATAACTCACCTTAGCGGGAACCGCCGATTGCATCTTGAGGGCACTGGTGATGGCGAGCTTGGGATGCGTTCTAATTCGCGTCGCCAGCTCTAGAGGCGTCCTATCCTCGACCTCATAACGCTGAACATCCAGACGAATCTCTTCCTCCACCGTACTTAGGAACATGAAGTCCTTCTGCAGCTCCGATGTCATCCACAGACGGGGAAGATCCTCGTAGCCGGCACGGTAACCGAACCACCGACCCATTTGGAGCAACGTATCGTAGGCGCTGGCTGTTCGAAGGAAAAAGCTAACAATGAGGCCCTCCAAAGTCAGGCCGCGCGACAGCGTGTTTCCGCCTATCACTAGGACCGTCTGCGGGCCAGTACTGAAGTCCAGTCTCTCCACACTCCGGTAGTTATCAACCACAACAGAAGCTTCATTCAATACATCAGGTAAGAGCTTGTAGACGTCCTCGAAATCGACCGCCTTCTCTGAAGTAGCGCCGGCTACAAGCTTCATCTCCCGCGTCCACAGATTCAAGAGATGCGACTTCTCCGTGGAAGCCTCCAAGCGTTTTCGGATGCTCAGGATTTCCCCGCGTACAGTGTCTCGGAAGGCCTCGTGAATATCTGTGTACATAGTCGTGTGGATGAGCATGGATGAATGCGCTTTGGTCTGACCACGGGCGCGTCGAGCCGCCGTTGCCAAAAAGAAATACCGAATCGCGTCCGCCAGAGAAGGAGTCAACTCTGGTTCAAAGACCTTTCTAAGCTCCTTCTTGCGAGGAGGTCTCAGCAATTTTGCCTCATCCTCACTCACGATACGGACGACATCCATTCCGTCGAAATCCGCCTCTTCATCGTCCGCTGTAAGCCTCTCCCGGCCGAAAATCCGCTCTGGTCCGAAATAGCCTTCCGGGTGAGGCAGATCAATTATGAAGTCCTTGGGGTAGAGGTCCTGTTCAAAGGTGGGATCAATGAAGAGATTCGCATACGGAGTTGCTGTGTAACCGATATAGGCAGCTCTCTCTTGGCTTAGCAGCTGGAGAAGGAGTTTGTTGATTCGGGTTCGATCCTCGGGGTCTCCCGTATTGATGCTCGCCTGATCAGCCTCATCGTCAATTACAAGGATCGGGCACCTAGCCATCGCTGAAGGATTGGCGCTACCCAACCATCGGAGCAGGTTCTCCAGCCTCGTCTTGTTCTTCTTAACTACGCAGAGCACCTTGCGAGTAGTCAATGTCAGGAGGGCATCGGCGTTTCCAGGATCGCCGAAGTCTTTCTCCTCAGTCGTAAGCTGAATCCAGAGCCCTTTCTGAGGGACAACGAGCTGCCGATCCAGCCTCGCCTGAGTCTGTCGCCTCAGGTTGTTGTGGATGCCCGAGAGAACGATGAACAAGCGGTATCCCGCATCCGCTGCTTTCGCAATGACTGCTGTGTAGTTGGACGTCTTCCCGCTCTGCACATACCCGAGTACAAGTCCCCGGCCGCTGAACTGTGCTCTCCATACGGGAGGAAGATTGCCCACAATTCTTGTAGAGACGTCGTCCAGGGATTGTAAGGCCGGTCTTGGGAATCCTTCCTGTGCCAGAGTCTGCTCGAGAGACGGCCAATTGATGTCCCCCTCACGGGGCCCCGTGTACCAAGCTTCTCCTAGACCACTCTCCAAACCCCCCGAGTAACGCAGACTCTTCACGCCCTTCGCGAGCTCCCGATAGCGCTCGAGCGCGCCGTCGATGAGAGCCTTCGCTACGCCCGCTCGGGCCAAATCTCCGGCAGCTCGCTCAGCTGGGTTCCCTTTGTGCACAACCCCCAAGAGCAACTCGTAGGCTGAGTTCAAGCCAGCAGCAACGTCCTCTTCGTCGAAACTCAGAGTCCCACCCCGCTCTCCATCCGTCCGCTCAGAATCCCATTCCTTCGGGCGACAAGCTCCTATCATTAGCAGATGGTGAACAGGAAACAAGGGAGAGAAGCTTCCAAAGTCTACGCGGTTAAGCAGATCAGGGGACCTTTTGTGGAGCTCCCGACGCATCCAGACGCTTGCCAAACCCCTGACGAGATGGTTGCTTTGAGCAAACGCCTCGATGGCCCGTTTGCAGCAGACCTCTTTTGCGGCGCGGGAGGATTGAGCCTAGGCCTCCAGCGCTCCGGTTATGAGGTCCTCTTGGGCATCGACAACGACAAGGAGGCGCTCGAGACTCACAGCGCGCACACCCCAGGTTTGTCCATGAATCTAGATATGGCCGAAGAAGCCAATGTTGAACTGGTTGCGGACATGATCGAGAAGGCAGGAATCAGCCTGGTCGCCGGCGGCCCCCCCTGTCAGCCTTTTTCGAGAGCCGGACGATCAATGATCCGGGACCTAGTCCGCACAGGACGACGAGAGCAACACGACGGGCGCAGGGACTTATGGCAGTCATTCATCCGCATTGTTGCGTTGTCTCGACCCGAGGCCGTGCTAATGGAAAACGTTCCCGATATGGCCTTGGACAAAGAGATGCTGATCCTCAGAACGATGTCCGAGACTTTAGAAGAGCTTGGGTACGCGGTTCGATACCGGCTCATTGATACCTTCCGATACGGAGTCCCACAGTTCCGTCAGAGACTGATACTGGTTGCTTTGCGGGACGGCCTGATCTTTCATTGGCCGGAGGAATCGCGGTCAAGAGTCACAGTCCAGAACGCTATCGGCGACCTTCCGGAGATCGAAGGGGGATGGCGGCCCGAAGGAGGAGCCAAGGGTTGGGCAGCGTATGACAAGCCCGTCACTGAATATCAGAAGATGGCACGTGAGGGAGTCAAATCTGAAGACGTCCACAAGGTGTTTGATCACATCACCCGTCCGGTTAGAGAGGACGACGCTGCTGCATTTGCCCAAATGGATCACACCACTAGGTACTCGGATCTCGATCCATCGCTCAAGCGATACCGAGACGACATCTTTGACGACAAGTACAAACGGCTTGATGAGAACGATCTGAGTCGGACGATCACGGCTCATATTGCCAAGGATGGTTACTGGTACATCCACCCACACCAAGACAGGACCTTGTCAGTCAGAGAAGCGGCCCGCCTTCAGACATTCCCAGACTGGTTTCGTTTTGCTGGATCACCATCCTCGGCGTTCCGTCAGATTGGGAACGCGGTTCCTCCAGCATTGGGAGAAGTGTTGGGCAAGGCTGTGCTAGTGAGCCTCCGCAGGGCCGACAAGGCCAGCATGACCACGCAAGTCGTCTCTGGGGCACTTTCGAGCTGGTTCCTAGCCAGAGAAACCACCCGAGTTCCATGGCTATCCAGTAACTCCAAGTGGCTGGTGATCCAGTCTGAGCTCTTGTGGAACCGGCTTGGTGAAGAGCTGATTCAATTAGCATGGACCGCAACAAAACACCTGGACACACCGCAAGCGACGCTTGAGTCAAGCAAGGCACTGGGTCGGCTAACAATGGTCTGCGGACGTTCGGCTCGGTTCAAACTGTTGTTGCAGACGGCCAAATGGTTCGCAAAGCACCCTGGCGCGTTGGAGCCCGAGTCACCCGCCTCGGAGTTACTGCAAGCACCCAATGTCACACAAGTGATTGCCGACCTAGCCTCGCGTGTCTCTCTCGATTGCCCTGACGATGTCGTGCTAGCCAAGTATGGGGTGCTTAGAGTCGCTTCACGCTTCCAAGGACTGAACGTCGACAAGGTGAACAGGATGTCTGAAGGTCGCCTTGCCGTAGCACGCATGATTGGTGGGGGCGATTCGGCTCACGGAGCACATCTGGCGCTCATGGAGCTTGCCAATGGAATCTGCGGTCCGGGCACGCCCGAGTGCGCCCGTTGCCCATTGAGAGACGGATGCAAAGAATCGGCGACGGGACCTCTGCAACTTTCCTTCACCAACCCAGCTGGTCAGCCAACTCCGGAGAACGTCTCCTGAGTGTTTTCCCAATTCGGTCAAGGGCTTCATACTCCCCCACCTCCATCGCTGCCGCGATCAAGCCAGCACCAAGCCTTCCGGGCTCACTAGTCCTACTGCGCGGTTCGGCTCCCAAAGTCTCAGCAGAGTGTCCAAGTGAATTCGTGCCGCGATATCGGCGATCGGCCGCGTGACACACTTCATTAACTTGACGTTCGATCAGACTTCGAATCTCACTCGGAAGAGACGCTCGCATCTTGGACACATTGATCCTGAACAAACTGTCAAGGTCAGTATCAAAGTCCAACGCGATCCGAGCAAGTTTGGTGTGTTCATCGGCAGCACGGATTCCAGACCATCCACCGCTCTGAATCATGCGATCCGCTCGGTAAATGTAGAAGCCTTGCTGCCGATTCCACTTTCTTGGGCCGCCCAGTCTCTCAAACTCATCGTGACTTGAAAACTGCCCTCGAGCGGGGAGAACGCAAGACTTCGCTCTGACGACTCCACCTACTCCGTCCGAGCTGACCTCGTACTGCTGTTCACTCAGGATGAGAGAATCTTGTTCCTCCGGAGCGAACGGATTCCAAGGGAGGACCTTCTCGCCGTTGATCGTGATCACCAGAGGGACGTCTAGGCTTACGCCTTCGATGTATCGGTGGAACACCATGCCCAAGTGCTCCCGAGCCCTAACAGCCAATTGTTCCAGTCGCCTTCGAGCCCAAGCACCGTCGGATCTCTTGGCCGGCAGCACCCGATCAAGGACGTCCCAAATGACGACAGTTCCGGGGGCATCTGCCAACCACTCCATTGAGCGTGAACGAAGCTCCGGATCCGGCTCGACCAGCGACCATCTATCCCTCTCCGCAACAATCCGAAGATCAAGGGTGCTTCCGGCCACCCTCTTGTAGACGAGCGCCATCCTTGACATAACCGTCAACCGTCGGCACTGGGAAATCGAAGCCGTCTTCAGTCCCAAACCAAATCGGCCTAGATCGTCGGGTTTGTAGTCGCGTCGCGTCCCGAAACGCAGCGCTTCCGTTAGGTCCCGTCGGCTCATGCCAATTCCATCGTCGGCGATGACAACACGAGAATCGGCTCCATCGAACTCCAAGAGGATGTCGACCCTCGAGGCGTCAGCACTGATGCTGTTGTCGACAATGTCCGCCAACGCCGAGACGAAGTCGTATCCGATGTCTCTGAGAGATTCGGTGAGACGCCTCGCTGAGGGGGTTACGTCAATAGTGCGCCGGCCCTGTCGAGCCACGAGAACCTCCTGCTAGATCACCAATGTCCACCAGGATGCCACGGAAGCCCCGCCCCTTAGCGGATTCAGCCGGCGCGGCCCGTTCGTTGCATCCACAGTCCACGCACTATACGCGCCGCCTGCGACACGTCCTCGTGCTCCCAGAAATGGAGGGCGACCCATCCGATGTCCGCCAGTTCGGCGTCCTTGCGCTCGTCCCTCTCTCGATTGCCTTCCAGCTTCTTGGCCCACCACTCTCGGTTGTTTCTTGGAAGGGTCCCGTGCTCCGCACAGCCATGCCAAAAACACCCATCAACAAAGATCGCTATGCGCGCCTTAGACAGGACGATGTCAGGCTTCCCGGGGAGGTCACTTCTGTTGACTGTGAACCTGAGACCTGCACTGTGAAACGCCTTTCTTAGCGCCATCTCTGGGCCCGTCGCCGACCGAGGCATCCTGCTCATTTGGGCAGACACGAGACTGTTCATCGCTGCCGGTCTCTTGGAAATCATCAGCCGATTCTAAGGACTCTCCTTTCGTATGTTCCTCACTGATTCCGTTCCGGAATTGAAATCCCTGGCCTTTGCCACGGGCCATCGATAGTGTGCCATCAATGTTGCGAAAGGATCGGAGCGATGTTGAGAGGCGTTGACCAGATGGACGAAACCCGCACGAATCTTGCCCAGTCCGCCCTTGCGGCACCTCCCACCCACGGCCCTGGTGTCCCGTTCGACGCTCTTGACGACTGCGATTTGGTTGTTGACGCAGTGTACGAAGGGGGCCACGACCGCTCAATCACTTCAGATCCACTGACCAAGATGCTACGTGTTGCTAACCAAGGAGGGTTTAGAAAGAAGCGGACGTCTCGCAGGGACGGTTTTGCCTTCGCTGTTCTGTACACAACGGGCGATAACCCAGACTGGCCCGACATCTTGGAACCGGAAACAGGCCTCTTTTACTACTACGGGGACAACCGCAAACCGGGAAGAGCGATTCACGAGACGTCACTTGGGGGAAACGAGCTCCTCAGGCAGGTTTTCGACTCGATTCACGCGGATCCATCATTGCGGGCCGAGGTTCCGCCATTCTTCATATTCGAGAGGACGGGTGAGCGCCGGAACGTCCAATTCAGGGGCCTTGCCGTTCCTGGAGGAGAAGGTATAGGACCAAGTAGCGATCTCGTCGCCGTCTGGCGAACCCATCAAGGGAGGCGTTTTCAGAACTACAGAGCCACGTTCTCGATCCTGGACGAACCGGTCGTCCCTCGAGAGTGGCTCAGTGCCCTCCTCGATGCGACCCCTCTTCATCCCTCTGCACCTAGTTCATGGATCGAGTGGGTGATGTCAGGTAGATACGCCACCCTTCGAGCTCCTCGGACGATCCAGATCAGATCGAAACTCGAGCAGCTCCCCAGCCGGAAAGCAGATTGGTCGATCCTGCAGTCCATTCATGAGTACTTCATCAACGATCCTTTCGAATTCGAGTCGTGCGCCGCCCACCTATGGAGAATGCAGTCCCCACGCGTTAGTGAATACAGGATGACCCGCAGATCAGTGGACGGAGGCCGTGACGCCGTGGGCTTCTACACGCTGGGCCCTGCCGAGGACCCAATCAGTATGGAGTTCGCCCTTGAAGCAAAATGCTACTCGCCACAGCACGGGGTAGGAGTGAGGGAACTGTCCCGGCTGATCTCGCGGTTGAGACATCGGCAGTTCGGAGTCCTTGTCACAACAGCCTTCCTGTCCAGACAGGCGTACGAAGAACTTCGAAATGATGAGCACCCCGTTGTCGTCATCAGCGGTGCCGACATTGTTCGCATTCTTCGTGCTCAAGGAATCCGGAATCGTAAAGACGTCCTCATGTGGCTCCATCGGGAATTCCCGGTTGAGGGTCCGTCACACCCAGGTCTGGTTTAGTCCCAGAGATTCCTAATGAATTCCACAGTCTTGACGCTCTTAAAGAGCAGGATGGAAGCGCATCTTCCATCCTGCTTCAGAGGCGCGGCTCCATCCGATTCTTGGGTTCCGGGCTCGAGTTCGCCCTGCCTCACGACTTGCCTGATCTACTCGTTGCGACCCTTCTCGATCATCTTCAACAGCTTCTCGTAAGTTCCCGGCATCCGCTTCTGGGGCACCGCTATCGGCGAGTCACCGATAAAGACCACGACGGCGTCATCCTCGACGTCGTGCATCAGGCGTGCCTTTACCTCGACACTGGGTTCATTGCGAGGTGCCTTGTCAGCCATATCAACTCCTCCTTCTGACCGGAACGTCCATCGCGCCCGAGAGGCCTCTCCCCGCCGGCATATAGATATTGGGATGTGTTCACGAGCGGATAGCCACCTTAGCGCTGCGAATTTGCTGGTCAGATCAACCCTGAGCACAACCTCGGTAGACCGGCCTACCCGTCATGGTCCGAGAATAGGTTGACAGAACTCCTATGGCAACGGGGTAGGGCCATAGGCTCTTCCAACGTACGAAACAGGCGAATACCTGCATCCCACTCATAGTGGGATGCCGACTAGGGACTCTTTCGGGCTTGTTCTACTAAGAGTTCAATTGATTGATTCATGTTGACCGGCGAAAGACGTGTGTCGGGATGATCCCTCTGCCAGACCCTGAAGATCTCATCAGCGAATCCCTGCCCAATCTCGTCCACTCCTTGAAAATCGACCAGAACCTCGACGAATTGCTCGAGATTTCGAGTCAGGCGTTTGGCCTCAGATCGAGAAACAAAGGAAACGTCGAATTCAAACAGTCGGACGACGGTTCGAGACTTGTCGAATGCAAAGGTAGCTTCGTCCGTGTACTCATCGAACACCGATTTGAGCGAGCGGTCTGTCATCCGGTCAATCGTGAATTCAACCCGAGTGCCCGCGTGGGATCGCACGCGTGAAATCGACTGGTCGCCCCTTTTGTTGTCAACCACCCACTTCCAGCCGTTGCTCACTAGAACGAAAACGTCGACAGCCTTAGATGTGAAGAAGATCCCTTGCCCACTGTGCTTGGAAGGGTCCGTTGTCAGTTTGCCCTTAGCAATCTCCTGTATGGCCGCGACGTGATCCTCTAATCTCTTGGTTCTCCTAACGCGTTCAAAGGCACCCACACCTTCGTCCGTAATGGTGAAGACCAAGGAGTCTCCAGATTCGCCAATCGATACGATGACTCTTTCGGACTCGGAATGATCAATCGCATTGTTGAGCATCTCGGTGAATGAATATCTCGCAATCGCGGTAGCTTCATTTCGAAGGCTAGATACAGCGGCAACAGCCGCCGCCAGATCCCGCCAAACAAGGTGTTCTTCGAGCCCCTGAGTTTCGTACTGTCCACTCCAGACCGAAGACCTTATGTAGTGGCTGGCGCGGCCTTTTCCGACTGCCAACAACTCCCCCATTTCGACCATGCGACGAAGGTGGTAGTGGGCCGCCTGTCGCGTGACCCCTGCTGCGTCCGCGACATCTCCACTCGAGATGCGGCCCTGCTCGTCCAGGAGCTCACGGATCAACCAGGGTATGGACTCCCCTTTGGCGAGGTCGGCTGTCATGTTTACATTTTTACGTTTAAGCGGCTAAATGTCAAAAGGTAAAATGCTGGCCACCATTGGTAGGCTTGCGAAGCGGGTGGAAGCGCCTACCAATGGTGGGGAAACTCTCTCTGGAAGGCCCCGTATTAGGCGCTGAAAGGTGCCAAGCGGCCCCCCCTTGAGCGGCAGAAGCGCTTGCTTATCCCCAATAGTCCGATCCACTCCTGGGCAGTAAAGGTAAAAATGTAAAGACCAGGATTTGGTTTGGTAAAGCATCCCATTCCGAATCCGATGCAAATCGGACACATGGCTAAGAGAGAATTCCCAGCCGATCTGGGAGGCCCTCGGTTGGTTCGAACACAAACTGTCGCCCGACCTTCTTGCGGCTCAGCAGCCCAGCCTTAACCAAGGCAAGAAGATCAGTTCGAGCGGTTTGCCGAGTGACGTTATGACTCAAGGAGTGGGATCGAAACGTGTACCGCTGGTGAGGTTCCCTGATTGCATTCCGTAGCAGCGCAAGCTGTCGGTAGTTGAAGTTGTCGGATCCTTTGATGATCGACTCAAAGCCCTTGACCTCAAGGATCTTCCTCTGCAGGTACTCGTGTAGCTCGTTGATTGCCCGGCGAAATACATCCAGCTGATACAGAATGAAATACGTCGTGTCCCTTTCATCCGTCTCCGTGTAGACGAAAGAGTTGCTGTACTTGGAAGGAGCTTGTCTCAGGATTCTCGAGATCGACAGATATTCAGCGAGCCAATAGCCCTGAGTCTTCATGGACCAGTAGAAGAGGGCTCTTGCAGTCCTCCCGTTTCCGTCCTCGAACGGATGATCGTAGGCAAGCCAAAAGTGGATAAGGATCGCTCTTACGACTGGGTGGAGGAACCCATCCACAGCATCTTCGCCATTGGCAAAGGCGCACAGGGCAGAGAGTCGATCAGGTAACTGATCGGCCGGCGGCGGCTTGTGAACGAGCGAGCCGTCTCTTGCGTCAAAGACACCAACCCTCTCGTCGTCCGGAGTCTGGAGCCGCCCTGCGGCATCCGGGTTATCCAGAGTCTCCTCCGTCAGTATCCGTTGCAGCTCCAAAACGAGGCTTGGAGTTAATTCCTCGCCGATCTCTTCGTGCATGAACTGGAGGGCTCGAAAGTTGTTCAGGATCATCTGTTCACTTCGATCCTTTGGAGGTCGTCCCGATCGAATCATTTCCTTGGCCACTACCCTGGAAGTCGTAGCACCCTCTAGTTGGCTGGAGCGGATTGCTTCTTCGATGAAGGAATTCACTAAGTAACGGTTCTTGGCGGCGTGATCGGCCGTCACGACCTCGGACATGGCGATTTCCCCGCTCGCATGCTGGTCGATGAAGTGAAGCGCTTCCAATGCCCCATCGGGCATAGTGAACACAAACCTCTGACCGCCTTCATCCTTCAGGGGGAGCTGCCGAAACAATGAGCGTCTGGCGAACTTCACGGCTGCCCACCATTGCTCGGACGTAAGCCCGCTGGGCGGTTTGAGCTGTCGCAGATTGTCCCAGTGCCGGTACTTACCTCTGGGGGTAACTTCCATGGCAGCAACGAAGGCTGGATAGGCGCCCTCGTCCAGACCCTCAAGGATCGGTGCGGGGGACCCTTCCGGCGGAGGCGCTATGTAGGGGCTCATTCCCCTCCTGCTAATTAAGTGCTAATTTCGGAAAGATTAGCACTTGAGAATTACAAGTGCAAATCCAAGTCGGATTAGCGGATAGCTTGCACTTGGCGAATCAGTAGGGGAAATTGCTTCCCATTTCCGATCCGCGATTCCCTGAAGCCAGTGTCCGGGTGCCTCCGTCTGGACCTACATCTACCCAACGGGTATTGTTGGGTGCAATGTGAAGCGATCAGGAGGACCCCATGGCGAACAGGTCAAGGAGTGCCGGGAAGTCAAACAAGCAATCCAAGGACACGGCAAAGAAGGCGAGGGCAAAGTCTGACGTCGTCGCCCGTAAGAAGAAGACGGTGGCGCAGGGCAGAAAGAAGACCCGCAGTCGGAAGAACGCGGGGGTGCAACCTGCTGCCCGGATGAAAGCGGCAGCGCAAAAGAAGGACGATACGCAAACGCCCCTGCTATTTGTCGTCGGGGAAGAGGAACGATTGGAACGTCTGGTTGAAGGCTTTGGCAACAATCGAGTGGCCTCGTTGCTAGAGGTATCGCAATCGCAGCCATCGCGCTGGCGTCAGGGGAAGGAGAGACTCGGGCCGGTTAGCCGAAAACGGGTACTGGATCTCGACTATGTGCTCAGCAGGCTGCTCCAGATCTACCCTCGAGAACAAGCCGAGATCTGGTTGACGTCCCAGAACTCACACCTCGGGGGACGCCCCCTCGACGTCCTCCATCTCAAGGGCGTCGGGCCATTGATCGAGGCGATCGATGCGGAAGCCGAGGGAGCCTTTGCATGAAGCCCCGCCGCCTGTTCCGAGTGTTCCCGTGGTTAGAGAATGCCAAGGCCGATGAACCTGGCCATCCTCTTCACATCAACGCACAGCAGGGGTCGGGGAGAGTGGACAATCCTGACCACTATCTCGTCTTGTATGCCTCCGATGTCCCCGTTGGAGCGATCGGAGAAGCCTTCGGCAACATGGCCATCTGGTCACCTGGGTTGCTGGCCGGACCTCCGATACTCCCTGGCAGTCAAAGGGCACTCGCCACATACGAAGTAGGCGAGACGGAGGTACTGGACCTTGATGACCCCCATTCTCTGGTGGAACGGTCCCTCAGACCCTCCCGCGTCGTGACCAGAGAACGGGCGGTAACCCAGCATTGGGCGATGAGCATTCACTCCGATGGAAGATGGGGCGGAGTCAGGTGGTGGAGTTATCACTGCCCCGAATGGGGATCCTTCGGCATATGGGATCGAGATCGGGTCGAGGTCAGCGAAGTTCGTCCCCTTGTCTCGGAAATGGGATTGGTTCAGGAAGCGTCCCTGACACTGAACCGGCCTTGGAAGGGGCAGTGAGCTAGGGCTCTCGGATGAGATCGAGGATCTCGTCCGCCACGTAGACCCGGTTGCGGGCCCTCTTCGTGACCTCTACGACGATCCCAGCCTCCTCGAGCTTCTGCACATTCATGCTGGCTGCCCGGGCAGATACGCCCAATAGTTCTCGGGCTTGCGCCAGATTCAAAGCCGGCTGCTCGAACAAGTGGTCAACAAGCTTCAGAGGTAGGGCTGAAGATCTGGCTGTGTGCAACTCGGATCGATAACGCTCTCTCAGAGCTAACAATCGCCTTGCTCGTTCAACCACGTCAGCAGATTGCTCGGCGATCCCCGTAAGGAAGAACGTGATCCACTCCTCCCAGTCGCCGGCGAGGCTGACCCCAAGGAGCAGTCGGTAGTAATCATTTCGATGACGCTCGAAGAACGCGCTCAGATACAGGAGCGGTTGAGGCAGCAGCCTCCACTCGTGAAGGAGGAGGGTGACAAGGAGCCTTCCCACCCGCCCGTTGCCATCCAGGAAGGGGTGGATCGCCTCGAACTGATAGTGCACGATCGCCAGACGAATGAGCGGAGGGAAGTCGCTCTTCGCGTGCAGGTACTTCTCGAAAGCGTCCAGCGCGTCGCGCATGTCTTCCGGCGGAGGCGGCACATACGAGGCTTGATTCAGTGTGCAGCCGGGCGGGCCGATCCAATTCTGTGAGGTCCGGAACTCCCCTGGTGTTAGGTGCGCTCCTCCGATGCCGGTAATCAGTTCCCGGTGGAGGTCGCGCATCAGTCGCAAGCTGATGGGCAACACCCGATCCTCATGAACTCCGAGTTCCAGCGCTCGAACGTAATTGGCAACCTCACGCACATCCGACACGGTGGACGTTCTGGGGGAAGCCTCGAAGAGAACCAGGTCGACAATCGAAGCCTGGGTCCCTTCGATCCGGCTCGATAGGACAGCTTCTCTCTTCACGAACGATCGAATCAGGAGGTGTGGATTGGGCAACCACTCCCCCGCTCCCGCGAGCAGGCCGAGGTTGCGATCGGCTTCCGATAGGGCGTTCACCAGATCAGGCGCCAACTCCAATTCCGGTGGAAGGGAGGGCGGAACGAATGCCAGGTAGCCCCCTGGATGCCTCCTGAGATACCCTCGTTGCGCCTCGGAGAACGCCTCCGCGTCCATCTGCTACCTACCTTCCATTGTTGCTTGCTAAGGATACTTTAGACCTGTTAAGTATCCTTAGCAAGAAGATAGCGAAGCGGCCCGCGAGGGGTCCTTTCCGGCTCTCCGCGATCTCGTGGGATGAACCCACCTCGCTCGCATGGTCATGATGCAGGGGCCCAACTTCGAGGGCCGGCCCTAGGGGAGGAGCCGAAGCTGCTTCCCCTCACCGGTCCTCAGGACCCCGAAGTGGCGCCTGTCCAGGGTCGCTACCTTGTCCTCGCCGAGGGACTCGCACGTAGCGAACACGCTCGCGTCGACGAAGCCGATCGGCTGATCGGCGAACTGGACTTGGAGTTGAGCGGCGCGCAGCAACAGGTCCCCGTCCACGCTCCACAGGCTGTAGGCGCCCGCCACGATGTCTTCGCAGAACGCGAGCCAGGCGTCGACGTTTGCGTTCTTTCGGATCCAGTAGTCAACCTCCACACACACCGGCTGCGGGATCACCAACTGTTCCTTCGTCTCCGAGACGAGGGCAGCGCATCGGTCGTGATCACTATCGGACTCATCGAGGGCCGCGTAGACGACCCCCGTGTCTAGGACGAGCGCCATGCAGACTCCGCCACTTCCTCGGATCGTTCTCCGAGCGAAGCGCCGGTCGCTCCGCCGGGGCCCCGGAACAATCCGGTCCTTGGCTTGGCCAGCGCACCTTTCGACCGGCCCTCTCCCCAGCGAACCAAGGCGAAGGTATTGGGGGCCACCCGGATGAACACGTCGTCGTGACGTGGAAGCCGAGCGGCCAGTTGGTAATTGATCTGATCCGGGCGGCTGACCGGCCGCTGGTGCTTCCACCCCCTCGCCTTCACGCGCTTCCCTAGCTCTTTCACGTGCAGCGGTACACCGGCTTCCTCCAGCGCGCGTTCGGCCGCGACATGAAGGCTCAGGCCCGCGAACGACATGCCGGCGTTGGCCTGAGAGTTGGCCTCGGGCGCCCTCAGAGCAGTTTGCGCCATCTCGTCCGCCCGCAGGTAGGCAGCAAGGGCCGTCGCTGCCGTGGCAGCTCTCTCCGCGTCGTTCGCCGATGAGAAGTGACCCTTCACCAATTCCTCGAGTTCGTCCCGCAGATCCACGATACCGCCTTCCATACTCTTTGTACTTTGTAAGAGAATAATATGAGCATTTCGAGCAGTCAAGGGAGAGGCTGCAGGGGGGCCGGTCAGCGCCTACGCGGGCGGCGGCGGTTCGGGCGGCGGCGACGCTGGTCGGGCGGGGCTCCTATCGGGGAGTTGGCCCGGTCGAGCCTCGGGCGCCGGCCCCCGGGGACGACCTCGATCGGGGCCTGGAGGGGCTTCCGCCCGAGGGCTCGGTAGTAGTCGACCCACACCGCGAAGACCCCTCGGCTGAAGTGGGCGGGATGGACCTTGCTCAGATGGAAGTGGAAGCCGTCGTCATCGAAGACCAACTCGCCCGGCTGGAGGCGCTCACCGTCGCGGACGAGATCGCCGATCGCATTGAGGAGCCCGCCGGCATCCTCGGCCTCCAGACCCACGACCACCAGCTCGGGATGCTCGAAGCGCTCGGCGAGGCCAACCGAGTAGCACCACGATCTCGATGCCCTGCCGTCGCCCACGTACTGCAGGCCCCCAGCCGTGTCTCTCGATCGTGCCGTGAAGCCGGAACCGCAGCTCATCGAGGGTCGCTCCGTTGCCCATCTCACACATACCTCGATGATGCCGAGGGCGTGTGACACGAGAATCGTCAGCGGTCGACCGGTGGCTCTCCGATGGGTGAGTTCGGCTCGAGCAACAGCCGATCCTGGCCCGGCAGGATGACCTCGAGTGCGGCCCGCTCGGGGTCCTTACCCATCGCCTCGTAGAGATCGACCCAGGTTGCGAACACGCCCCGGTCGAAGTGGACCGGGTGAACCGGGCTGAGGTACGCGTACTCGCCGCTCGGCAGTCGTTTGGCGTCACCCGCCTCGAGCCGGGTGCCCCAGCGGACCATGTCTCCCAGGGCGTTCAGCACGCCCGCGGCCTCCCCCATCCCGACCCCCGACACGATCAGTTCGGGATGGCTGAACTTCTCGGCCAGGCCGATCGAGTAACACCAGGAATCCTCGACCGAGGTCGGGCCTTCCACGTACTGGAGCGCCCAGCCGAACCGCTCGATCATCCACAGGAACTTGAACCGAGCCTCGTCAAGGCTCGCTCCGTCGCATAGATCGCACATGCCCCCATCATGACGAGACCCTGTGACACAACTCGATCATGCGGAGCTGAACTTCTTCAGGATCAGGCGGGCTGCAATACCTGGATCGAGACGCCGTCACCTACGACCGTTGAGCTCGTGAGACGCCAGGTCTTCTTGTCGGTCGTCTCGCCGAAGAGGCGCTTCCCGCGGCCGAGGATCACCGGAAAGACCATCAAGTGTAGCTCGTCTACCAGGTCGTTCTCGATCAACGCCTGGACCAACTGAACGCTGCCGGCGACCTGGATCTCGCCGTCGAACCCACGCTTCAGCTTCGAGACCTCGTCGACGACGTCGCCCTCGAGTACGGTCGAGTTGGCCCACTCGGGATCCTTGAGCGTCGAGGACACGACGTACTTCGGCATGCTGTTGAACTTTTCGGCGAACTCGCCCTCTCGCGACGGCCACGCCTCCGCGAATCCTTCGTAGGTCACCCGGCCGAGCAGCATCGCGTCCGCCTGGCGGGTCTCATCGAGTTTGAACTGATCGCCGTCGGCGCCACGCTCGAACGCGAAGCTCCAACCTCCATACTTGAAATCCTCGCTGCCTCCGGGATCCTCAACCACGCCGTCGAGCGAGATGAACTCCGTTACCACTATCCGTCCCATCACGGTTCTCCTTGTCTCGTAGTCACTAACCCCTAAGACGGAGTGATCCGGAGAAACTCATCGGCGGCACGGAGCCGGCCTCCGGAAGGGCCGGCTCCAGAACCGATCGAGACGAACGCTTACCCGGCTGCCGCGCAGGGCTCGGTGAACTCGTAACCCTCCGCGGTCGGGCCGGTGAAGAAGTCCTCGACCACCGTCACGCCCGAGGGCGCCGCGGCATCCGGGCGGCTGATGACCGCTCCGCGGAACACGGTGTCGTTGGGCTCTCCGGCAAAATGCCCCGCTTCCTCGGGCAGCATGCCCTCGTAGTCGACCGACTCGAGTTCGCCCGCGGCCTGAACCACCCCGGCGCGGGTGAGATCGCCGTTCTCGTAAGCAGCCTCGAGGACCGCCTTGAGCGGATACGACCACGCCCATCCCGACGTGTAACCGTCGTTCGGGTCGACGTCGCCGACCGCGGCACGCATCGCCTCGTGGCCCGGGGTGTCGGTGTCGAACGGCGCCCACGGACCCGATTGGAGGTAGAGCGCCTCGATCGCGGGAGCGGCCGGGCTTTCGAGGACGCCCTTGTTCCATGTCGGCGAGGTTCCGATGTACCGTCCCTCGAAGCCTTGCGCCGCGGTGCCACCGACGATCTCGGCCATCTCGGCGGGACCGGTCGTGATGATGACGAGGTCGGGCTCAGCCCGGAGGACCGCGCCGATGGCCGCCTCCTGGCTCCCTGCGACCGCGTTGGGCGCGGTCTCGACCGCCCCGAGGAACTCCAGGTCGTTCACCTCCGCGGCGATCTCGGCCCCCGCGGCCGCGTCGCCACCGTAGTCACCGGGATAGCCGACCGCCTGCACGGTCTCGACGCCGAACTCCCCGATCGCGTAGTCGATCGCGTTCATCGATTCGAGGCAGTAGTTGGTGCCCGACTCGAGGATGTTGTCCTCCAACTCCCACCCCGACCACCACGAGGCCGGCGCACCGACGATCTCATCGTCGATGTAGAAGTCGAGCGCCGCCAACGTCGGCGGGGTTCCGAGCGTCTGCGCCAGTGCCAGGATCTCGGGCTCGATCTCCTGGTACTTCTGCACGTGGACCTCGGGGTTGTACTCATTGTCCTCAACGAAGGTCGTGGCGTCGACATCGTAGGCACCGCCGATGCCACCCTCCTCGTTGACCTTGTTCCAGAACGCAGCCTGAGCATCGGTGATCGGCACCGCCAGAGCGGCGAACGGGCCGATCGTCAGATCCGACAACGTCCCGAGGTAGATGCAGCCGTTGTCCTCGTTGACCGCATCCGCACACGGCTCCTCGGTGACTCCGACATCGGTGGCGATCTCGCCGTCCCCGTCGTCTCCGTTGTCGCCACCGTCATCGCGACCGTCGCAGCTCGCCGCGACGAGAGCGAGCACGCATACCAACGCCACCAACAACCATCGGGCGCTGTTATCTCGTTGGTTCATCCTCTCCCCCTATCTCTCGCTTGCTTGCCTGCCTGCCAACCAACTCAGTACGAGAACGGCCATGCCTTCCAGTAATTGCGGGCGCGCGCCCAGATGCCGTACATCCCGCGCGGTTCGAAGATCAGGAACAGCACGATCAGGAGCCCGTAGAGGAACTGCTCGAGTTGCTGCGTGGTGAGGAACCCTCCGGCCGCCTCGCCAGAGATGATCGGAACGAAGCTCGGCACCTCCTCGATGAGGCGCGGGAGGAGGGTGACGAAGGCGGCGCCCATGATCGAGCCCGAGATGGTCGCCGGGCCCCCGATCAGGACCATCGCGATGTACTGCACGCTGAGTAGCAACCCGAAGGTGCCCGGTTCCAGGAATCGGCTGATCGTGTACAGGAGGCTGCCGGCGATGCCCGCGTAGAACGACGAGATCACGAACGCATAGATCTTGTATCGGCGCAGCGACACCCCCATGACCTCGGCCGCGATGTCCCGGTCCCGAACCGCGGCGAAAGCACGCCCGACGCCCGAGCGCGCCACATTTCGCGCGAAGAGCGCCATGATCACCAGCGCGATCAGCCCCATGAAATAGAGGCCCTGATCGCGCGCCAGCGGAACGCCGAGGATCGTCCCGGGCTCGGCGAAGCTGAACCCGAACAGCTCTGGGGCCGCGGCCTTGCGGCCAACCCCGACACCGCCGGTAAGCGATTCGGCCTCGCGGAAGATGTGATCGCCGATGAACACGAGCCCTAGTGTCACGATCGCGAGGTAGAGGCCCCGCAGCCGGAATGCGATCGGAGCTACAAGCAGCCCGGCGGCGGCGGCCACGAGGCCGGCGGCCGGGAGCCAGATCCACATATCGAGCCCGTACCCGACCACCCCGGAGCGCGCCGCCGGATCTCCGTTCAGCACCGCCGCGGTGTAGGCCCCGACCCCGAGGAAGAACGCGTGTCCGAGCGACACCTGGCCCGCATAGCCGGTGACGATGTTGAGTCCGATGGCCCCGATCGCCGCGATCGCGGCCGTTGCCAGGAGCAGCACGAGATCGGGCGACGCCTGGAACGGCACCCACACCAGCACCGCCAGCAATGCTGCGCTCCACCACCGCTTGGCCGCGGTGTTGAGCAGGCCCCCATCTTGCTCGTAGGAGCGGTATAGAAGTGGACGGCCCCTCATACGCGCTCGATCTCCGGGGTCCCGAACAATCCGTACGGCCGTACCAGCAGAACGATGAAGAGGATCACGTAGGGCACCACCTGGGCGAAGTTCTGACCCAGGAACGGCAGGTACTGGATCTGGTAGGTATTCGACAGTCCCTCGAAGATGCCGACCGTGAGCGCGCCCACCACCGCGCCGGGGATCGAGTCGATGCCCCCCAGGATCACCGCGGGAAGGGCCTTGAGCGCCACGAACGCCGACTGCTGATCGATCCCACTGCCGGTTGCCACGAACATCCCGGCCAGCGCCGACAGGCCCCCGGCGATGACCCACGACAGCGCGAACACGGTGCCCACCGAGATGCCGAGCGTCAGCGCCGCTTCTTGGTCGAACGCGGTGGCTCGCATGGCGAGGCCGATGCGTGAGTACCGGAAGAACAGGAACAAGAGGCCGCACACGAGTGCCGCAGCGACGACCATCGCGACCCTCCGGTGCTGGATCACCACGTCCCCGAGGTTGAAGGTCTTGAGCCCCCACGGGTCGCGGATGTTGCGGATGTTCGTTCCGATCAGGTCGCTGGTGACGACGCGCAGCAGGACGTCGATGCCGAGCGTGATGATCGCGATGGCGAACACCGGCTTGCCGATCATCGGGCGGATCGCGAGGCGCTCGATCAAGAACGCGACCACCGCTCCGACCAGGATCGCGAGCAACAGGGCGATCCAGAAGTTGATCCCCAAGACGTTGCCGAAGTAGACGACCATGTAGGCGCCGAGGATCATCATTCCGGGGACCGCGAAGTTCACCACCCGCATGGACTTGTAGATGATGACGAAGGCGAGCGCGAGCAGCGCGTAGATCGAGCCCTGACCGACCCCGGCCGCCAGGCTCTGCAGCAGCCTGGTCATCGGTACATCGACTCCACCAACTCGCCGAACTGGCTCGCGATCGCGGCCCGTCTCACCTTCTGCGTTGCGGTGAGCTCACCGTCTTCGTGATCGAGCTCCTTACGGAGCATCCGGAACTTCTTGATGCCCTCGACGCGCGCGACGCCTTCGTTGACCTCGTTCACGACGCCCTGGATGAGCTCGATCACCGCCTCCTTCTCGGCGAGGTCCGCATAGGTCGTGTAAGCGATCCGTTTCCGCTCGGCCCAGTCGCCCACGGTTTCGAGCTCGATCCCGATCAGAGCGGTCAGATACGGGCGGCGATCCCCCACGACGATCGCCTCCTTGACGTAGGGAGAGCTCTTGAGCGCGTTCTCGATCTCCGAGGGAGCGACGTTCTTGCCCCCGGCGGTGATAACGATGTCCTTCAACCGGTCGGTGATCTTCATGTGGGTCCCGTCGACCCACTCCCCCACATCACCGGTGCGCAGCCAGCCGTCCTCAGTGAACGCCTCCTTGGTCTTGTCCGGATCCCGCCAGTAGCCCTCGAACACCCCGGGGTGCTTCGACTGGATCTCACCGGTCGCCTCGTCGATCCTCATCTCGGTTCCGGGGTGCGGCTCGCCGACGGTCCCGAGCTTGACGTGACCGGGCCGGTTGGCGGTGGCGACCGCCGAGTTCTCGGTCATCCCGTAGACCTCGTGCATAGGAACCCCGATCCCCATGAAGAACCTGAGCGTCTCGGGCCCGACCGGCGCCGCGCCGGAGGCTGCGAAGCGACACTTCCGCAGCCCGATCCGGTCCTGGAGCGAGCGGAACAGGAACAGATAGCCAAGCCCGTAGAGGATCCGGGTCCCGAGCGTGTGGTTGCCCTCCCGGGCTACCAGCGTGTCGGCGATGCGGTCGGCGATCCGCATCCAGAAGCGGAAGTTGAGACGCTTCAGCAAGGTCGCGTTGCGCGCCCGGATATGGATGCCGGCGTGCATCTTCTCCCAGATGCGCGGGACGCCGAGGAAGATCGTGGGCTGGACCTCATGCAGATCCTTCTGCACGGTTTCGATCGACTCGGCGAAGTTGACCTGCGTGCCGGCGGAGAGGTTGAACCACACCGTGAAGATGCGCTCGGCGACGTGGCACAACGGAAGGTACGACAGCAGCATGTCGCCGGCGTGCGGCGGCGGGGACGCGAAGCCCCCCTGCTCGACCAGCGCCTCGATCGCGAACTCGACGTTGCGAACCGAGAGCATCGCTCCCTTCGGCGGTCCGGTCGTGCCCGAGGTGTAGATCAGCGACAGGATGTCCTCGGGCGCAGCTGCATCCATCAAGAGGTCGATCGCATCCGGTTCCGCGGCACGGTGCGCGGCCCCCAGCGCGAGCAGCTCGTCCCACGACATCAGCAGCGGATCGTCGTAGTTGCGCACGCCGCGCGGCTCGATGTAGATGATCTTGTTCAGCTCGGGGAGCTGGTCCTTGACCTCGAGGGCCTTGTCGACCTGCTCCTGGTCTTCGGCGATGAGGACCTTGGCTCCCGAGTCCGACAACAGATAGCCAACCTCGGCAGAGGGATTGGTCGGGTAGAGCCCCATCGTCGTCGCCCGGATCGCCGAGGTCCCGAGGTCGGCATAGACCCACTCGGGCCGGTTCTCCGAATGGACCGCGACCCGGTCCCCCGGCTCGACCCCCAGTGCCAGCAACCCGTGCCCTACGGCCTGGACGACGTCCCAGTACTCCCCCCAGGTGATCTCGCGCCACAAGCCGAGGTCCTTCGTCCGCAGCGCGACGCGCTCCGGCGTCTCTGAGGCGTGCTGCTCGAGCCTCGTGACGATGGTTGAGATCCGACGAACGCGGGGTTCCTCCAGCGCGGTCGTGCTCACGACTCCCCTCCTCGAGATTCGTGCTGCTCACCGAGATAGGCACGGATGACTTCGCGGTCCTGCTGGATCGACTCCGGCGCCCCGATCGCGATCTGCCGCCCGAAATCCATCGCCAGCACCCGATCGGCGATGTCCATGACGAGTCCCATGTCGTGTTCCACCAGCACGATCGCGATCTCGAGCTCTTCCTTGATGTCGAGGATGAAACGGGCCATGTCCTCCCGCTCCTCGAGATTCATGCCCGCGACCGGCTCATCGAGCAACAGCAGCCTCGGAGCCATCGCCAGAGCGCGGCCGAGTTCCACGCGCTTCTGGATCCCGAACGGAAGCATCGACACCGGTGCCTTGCGGACGTTCTCGATGTCAAGGAAGTCGATGATGCGTTCGACGACCTCTCGGTGCCGGCTCTCCTCACGACGCGCCTTGCCTGCGTAGAACATCGCAGCCGCCGGCCCATACCCGATGTGTTGATGACGACCGAGCATCAGATTGTCGAGCACGGTGAGGTTGGCGAACAACTCGATGTTCTGAAACGTTCGAGCGATCCCAAGCTTGGCGATCGCGTGCGGACGCCTGCCGATCAGCGACTCTCCGGCGAAGGTGATGGCGCCGCTCTCCGGACGGTAGACCCCCGAGAGACAGTTGAAGATCGAGGTCTTCCCGGCGCCGTTCGGCCCGATGATCGCGAACAACTCCGACGGACCGACCTCGAATGACACCGTGTCGATCGCGGTGACGCCCTCGAAGCGAAGCACGATGTCAGAGACCTCCAGCAGCGAACGTTCATCGCCCGCGCGGGTCCGGCCGCCGAGGAACTCGGTGAGCGGTTGGCGGGAGGTCGCCGAAGGACTCACGACAGCCACCGCTTGCGTCTCCGGTAATGCTTGACGTGGCGGAACGACTGAAGCTCGCCCTCTTTGTGAAGTCCGAGGTAGAACTCCTTGACGTCGTCGTCCTGCTGCAGTTCGGCCGACGGCTTGTCCATAACCACGCGACCGTTCTCCATCACGTAGCCGTGCTCAGAGATCGACAGTGCCATGTGAGCGTTCTGTTCGACGAGCAGGACCGCGGTGCCCCCCTTGTTGATCTCGACGATCAGCTCGCGGATCTGCTGGACGAGTTGCGGAGCGAGCCCCAGGCTCGGCTCATCGAGAAGCAAGTAACGCGGGTCCGACATCAGCGCCCGGCCGATGGCGAGCATCTGTTGCTCGCCGCCGGAGAGGAACCCCGCGGTTCCCTTGCGCCGCTGCGCCAATACCGGAAAGAGCGAGTACACGCGATCGAAGCGGTCGGCGATCCCGGTGGGTGCGGAATGAGCGCCGGCCCGGAGGTTCTCCTCGACCGTGAGCTCGGCGAAGATGCGCCTTCCTTCGGGGACCTGGCTGATCCCCTGGCGTACGAGCCTCGGCGCATCCAGGTTGTCGACGCGCTTGCCGTTAAGGCTGATCGAGCCCTTGGTGATATCGCCGTCGTGGATGTCGAGCAGACCGGTCAATGCCCGCAGGAGCGTCGTCTTACCGGCTCCGTTTCCGCCCAGCAAGGCGACGATCTTGCCCTCGGGGACGGTGAGACTTACGCCCCGAAGGACCAGGACGACTTCGTCGTACACGACCTCCAGGTTCTCGACGGCAAGCAAGCGCCCGGCTCCCCCCGGCCCTCCCGTTTTCCACCCTAATGTCGCGACCATACCAATAGGAGCCGAAAAACAACCAATCGTGATTACCGGCCCGGTCCTTGCCTCCTAGACCGCGGCGTCGAAGAGAAGCCGGTGCGAAGGTGGCGAAGCGAGGGACTCCTCGTGGTGCTTCACCTCGAGGACCTCGTCGAGGTGATCGATGAAGATGTCCAGGAATTCGGGGTCGAACTGGGTCCCGCGGCCCTCGTTCATCATCGCGATCGCATCGATCAGGCCGTACGCCTTGCGGTACACCCGGTCCGAGGTCAAAGCATCGAAGACATCGGCGATGGCGGCGATCCGGCCCTCGATCGGGATCTCGTCCCCCCTCAGCCCCCGAGGGTAGCCCGTTCCGTCGTACCACTCATGATGGGTAAGGGCGATCGTTGCGGCGAGGTCGAGGAGTTCGGACTTCCCCCCCGACAAGATCCGGTAGCCAAACTCGGCGTGCTGCTGCATCGTCGCGTACTCGTCGGGCGTCAGCTTGCCCGGCTTGAGCAGGATGCTGTCTGGGATCCCGATCTTACCGACGTCGTGCATGATGCTCGCCATCCGAATGACATCGGAGCGTTCCCGGTCGAGACCCACCCACCCCGCTAGCGATCCGCAGTAGTGGCTCATACGATTGATGTGACTAGCCGTCTCGTCATCGCGGAACTCAGCCGCGATACTCAAGCGCTCGATGGTGTCCTCCTGAGACACCCTGAGGTCCTGCTCGCGCTGCTCGACCCTCTGCAGCGCCGTCCACAGGTCCGAGGTCCGCTCCCGAACCTTCTCCTCGAGTTCCTCACTGTGCGCCCGGCTCTCGGACTCCAACTGACGACGGCGCAGCGCATTGCTGACACTAACGAGTACTTCGTTATGGCGGAACGGCTTAACCAGGTATCCGTACGCGCCCAGTCCAAGTGCCTGCTCGGCGAGCTCCGCGTCATCGACGCCAGTGACCATCAGGGTCGCGAGATAGGGATGCTCTTCTCGCGCCTTCTCCAGCAACTCCAGGCCCGAGCCTCCCGGCATCCGCATGTCGGTCAGCATCAGTTCGAACACGTCGTCCGCAAGAAGCTTGCGGGCTTCATCGCTCGACGACGCCATCGACACGTTCTTGTACCCACCCCTGCCGAGCACCCGACCAAGCAGCGTACGGATCGACTCTTCGTCATCGACGACCAGGATCGGCGTGATGGGGCTCATCATCATGACGGACTCATCTCGAGGAGCGAGCGAATCCTGGTGACTATCTCGTCGCTCTTGAACGGCTTCTGGATCAGATGCTTCGACGGATCGAGGACTCCCCGCTGAACGATGATCTCGTCGGTGTATCCCGACATGTAGAGAGTCGTTAGCCCGGGGCGCATGAGCGTCAATTTGTCGCTCAGGTCCTTTCCCGACATCTCCGGCATGATCACGTCTGTCAGCAAGAGGTCGATGGCATCGAGGTTCGCTTGACAGTACTCAACCGCCTCGGCTCCGCCGGAGAAGGCAACGACATCAAAGCCTGCTTTGGACAGGATCCTCGAGACGAGGCTCCTGACGCCATCCTCGTCTTCCACCATGAGGATGGTTCCGTTGCCCCCATGGCAGGAAGCGATGGCTTCCGGCTCAGTCTCCTTCGGAAACGACTCCTTCGGCACCTCGGTAGCCACCGGGATGTAAACGGTGAAGGTCGTGCCCTTGCCAACTGCAGATTCGACGTAGACGCCGCCCCCCGTTTGCTTGACGATCCCGTAGACGGTCGACAGGCCGAGGCCGGTTCCCTCTTCCCGCTCCTTGGTCGTGAAGAACGGCTCGAAGATGCGATCGGCGATCTCCGGATCAATCCCCTCGCCGCTGTCGGTCACCGTCATCCGAACGTATTCGCCTGCCTTCAGGCCCGGCCACAAAAGGTGGTCCTTGACCGATTCGGCGCCGGTGGCAATCAGCAGCGAACCGCCGGACGGCATCGCATCCCTCGCATTCACGGCAAGGTTGAGCAGAACCTGTTCGAGCTGTCCGGGGTCGACCTTCACGGAAGGAAGTTCGGGGTCGAGCTCGCAGCGCAGTTCGATGTCCTCGCCGATCGAGCGACTGAGGATCTCGTGCAGATCGGCGATCACTTCGTTCAGACTGACGATCTCCGGCTCGGTCACCTCCTTGCGAGAGAAGGTGAGGAGCTGCTGGACCAGTTGGGCGGCCTTGTCGCCCGCCTTGGTGATCTCCTGAACGTCTCTGAGACGTGGGTCTCCCGGAACGAGATCCTCGGCGATGAAATCGGCGTAGTTCAGGATCACCGCAAGGATGTTGTTGAAGTCGTGCGCCACGCCGCCGGCCAACTGCCCGATCGACTCCATCCTCTGCGACTGCTTCAGCCGCGTCTCGAGCTCCGCCCGCTCCTCGCCCAGCTTGACCCGGGCAGTGATGTCCGTGGAGATACCACACAGCGCGTATGGGGGACCCTCCGGGGACATCAGAGGGAACTTGAGCGACAGGAACGTCCGGAGCTGACCGTTGATGTCCTCCGCTTGCTCCTCGAGGCTGACCGTCTCTCCCAGCATCGCGAGCGCGTCGGCGGCTTCGATCGCGTCCGCCACGTCCGCGGGGAAGATCTCGCGGTCGGTGTGCCCGATCACCTCTTCCCGACTCAGTCCGTACATCTCCAATGCGAACTGGTTACAGATCAGGTAGTGGCCGTCGGCGCTCTTCACGTAGATGACGGCCGGAGAGTTGTCGAGGATCCCGCGGAGGAGTTCCTCACTGGCACGGAGCTCGGTCTCCATCTTCAGGCGATCGGAGAGGTCCCGGATCACAACGACGGCACCCTGGGGGTCGCCATCTCTCATCAACGGGTGCGATGAGAACTCGATCGGAAAACTGCTGCCGTCCTTGCGCCAGAACACGTCCTGATGCACAGACACAGACACCCCCGAGCGGGACGCCCGCACGATCCTGCATTCCTCTTCCGGATACTCCGATCCATCGGCCTTGGTGTGGTGAACGGCCAGGTGCATGTTCTTTCCGTACAGTTCCTCGGGCGAGTACCCCAACATCTTCGCCGCGGCGCGGTTGATGAAGATGCAACGGTCATGCTCGTCCACCCCACAGATCCCCTCTGCGGTCGAGTCCAGCAACAGACGGAACTGGTTGGCGAGCTCCTCCTGCTGGTCGGAGAGAGCCGCGGTCGCAAGCCGAGCCTTCCTCTGATCGGTGATGTCCTGGGTGCTGCCGAGGAGACGGACGGGACTCCCGTCCTCGAACGAGAACTCGCCCCACGAATGGATCCATCGAACCGTTCCGTCCGCGCGCTTGATCCGGAACTCGACCACGAACGGCGCCCTCTCGATGATCGCCTTCTGGAGGTTCGCATCCACCCGATCCCTATCCTCTGGGTGCACGCCCCTGATGAACAAGTCGTGGTCGACCTCGATGGAACCCGGAACGTACCCGTGGATCCGATAGTGCTCGTCAGACCAGGACACGGAATCGGTCCTCATGTCCCATTCAAAGGAGCCGATGTGCGACGCCTCTTGCGCCGCGATAAGCAGTTGCTGGCTCCGGCGCAACTGCTCCTGAGCCTCCCGGCGATCGGTGATGTCGTGATAGTTGAGGATGATGCCCTCGACCAGAGGGTCATCGAGACAGTTGGTCGCGATGGCCTCCACCCACATCCACTCACCGGACTTGGTTCGGATGCGGAACTCGGCACTGTCCTGGACATTTCCCTCTTCGATCATTGCCACGAAACGGGAACGGATCGCATCTCTGTGTTCTGGGTCCAGGAACGCGAACGTCGACGTTCCGAGCAGCTCTTCGGGCGTTCTCCCCGTAAGTCTGGTAACCGACGGGCTCGCGTAGATGAAGGACCCCTCACCATCGACGACCGCCACGGCGACCGCCGATTGGGCCACCAGCGAACTGAACCATGCATCGTGCGTCGCAATAGATCCGCCATGCTTATGCCTATGGAAAATTCCTTGAGCAGTCGACATGCTGTGGACCTCTCCTCCACGTGTGACGTGGCCTCTCCGGTTTAGCGTCTCTCCCACAGACATAATCGCCCTCGCCCCATCTTCATCAGAGAGGCATACGGCCCCTTTTCAGGGGGCCGCTCGTCCTCCCGGACGCAATAGAGCCCTGTCGTCCTGCCGCTCTCGTCGATATCGATGTTCTTATAGGCCGGACGGAACTACTCCGCAGAAATGCGGACATTTACCCCAAGGCTATTGACCCGCGGCAGTTCCCGGTAGCAGGCTGCACTGAACGGCAAGTTCGCATTCATCCGGATCCTCTTGTCTAGTCCACCCACAATGATCGGAGAGAAATGTCAGGCATGAAGAAGTTGTGGGGCATGGCCAAGGAGTCCTATCAGAGCCAGCAGGGCGTAGGGCGCGCGATCGAAGGCAAGGATGAGCTCGAGGAGCGAGCGGCTCGCATCCAAGAACGTGGCACTGGCATCAACGGAACCTTCAAAGCGCTCGAATCGGTCCTCGCAGTGGCCAATCAGGAATGGACCGCCACGGACGAGTACGACGACAAGGTCAACAAGGCGCTCACCTCGCTCACCAGGAAGCTCACCGACGACGTCTTCCGGGTGACCGGCGAAGGGCACGGTTCCAAGTGGCCACACGATGGCGACGTCCTGATCGTCCTTACCACCAGACGC
>WHTI01000106.1 GCA_009377815.1 Actinomycetota bacterium | reverse complement strand
TCGATGCGCGCCGAGGACATCGACAGCAGGTCGTCCAAGGTGGTGACCCCGAATCCGGCGACGCGTTCGATGAGGTTGTGGAGCACGTCGGTGGTCGCGAGCACATCTGCATAGGCGCGGTGACAGGGCTTGTGCGCGCAACGCAGGTGATACGCCAGGGTCTCGAGCTTGTTGTTGCGGACCTCTCCCTGCAGGATCCGGCGCGCGAGCTGGGCGGTGTCGACGATCTGGTTCGTGATGGTGGGGTAGTCGTTGCGCGCCAGCGCGGCGTTGAGGAACGAGACATCGAACCGAGCGTTGTGCGCCACGAGAACACTGCCCCCGAGGAACTCGATGAAGTTGGGAAGCACCTCCTCGATCGGGGGAGCGTCGAAGAGCATGTCGTCGGAGATGCCGGTCAACAGTCTGATGAACGACGGCACCGGTTCGCCCGGGTCGACCAGGCTCTGGAAGCTCCCGGTGACCGCACCGCACTTCACCTTCAGGGCGCCGATCTCGGTGATC
Organism: Actinomycetota bacterium; assembly: GCA_009377815.1. Classification (GTDB taxonomy): domain Bacteria; phylum Actinomycetota; class CADDZG01; order CADDZG01; family WHSQ01; genus WHTI01. The sequence continues at coordinate 9,068 of WHTI01000106.1, read as the reverse complement.
TTCGAGTCCTGCGGGGAACCCCCGGTGGTCTCGAGGTCGACGATGCAGAAGGTCACCTCGGCGAGAGGGGTCCCGAGGTCCTCGAACGAGCGTTGGGCGAGCATCGTTTGACCATACGAACATACGTTCGCCATAGCAAGGAGGCCAACTCGCCGGTGATGCGCAAATAGGATGCTCGCCATGGTCAGCGACGGTCCGGCTCCGGCGATCATCAGCGAAGACCTCTACGAGGAGTTGAACCAGACCCTCGAGGTGCTGCGCGAGGACGCCGAGGTATCCAGAGCCTTGCTGGGCCTGGCGGCGGCCCTCGCCGAGGTCAGGACCGTGGCCGAAACGCTCGAGCTCGCGGTGCGGATGGTCCCCGAGATGCTGGGAGCGGACCGGTGCTTCGCCGCCACGTGGGACCGGTTACAGGACCGCTTCACGATCCACGCGCGCTGGGGCTTCCGGCCGGATCTGGAGGAGCTCAACGACCACCTGGCGGCGACCGAGGGCTTCCCGGTCCTGAGGAGCGCACTCCATGGCGACAAGGCCCCCCTGCTGGTCGCCGACGTGACGACGTTCCCGGTGATGAAGGATCAGGACGTCAAGCTGCGCGACCTTGGGGCGTACGTCGGTATCCCGTTGACGCGGAACGGCGAGGAACTCGGTGTGCTGGCGCTCGAGTACGAGCGTGCGCGAGAGTTCGGCGGCAAGGAAGAGGCTCTGACGCTCAGCATCGGTCGCCTGGTCAGCACCGCTCTCGTCAACGCTCGCCGCTTCACCCAACTCGACGAGCTGAGGGGCTTCTCGCTCCGGCTCGGCCGGGTGCTCAGGCTCAATCCCGTTATCGAAGAGGTGACCTCGGGGGCCGAGCGTCTGCTGGACGGAGACGGGGCCGGTCTCTATCTCGCCGAGGCCACCCGTCTCGAGCTTCTACCCGCGGCGCGGCGGGGGGCCGGCACGAGCGGTGACTTCGCTCGTATCCAACTCACGGAGGAACCGTGGACCGCGCTGGCCGAGGGACGAACGATCCATGTGCCCGCTTCGGAGGGTCGCTTCCAGCCGGAGGGAGGCATCCCCCTGTCGATCGTTGCGAGCCCGATCCTGGGGGCCTCGTCAACGATCGTGGGTGCGATCGTCGTGTTCTTCGAGCGTTCGGTTGCTCTCGGCGTCGATCAGGTCGACGCCCTCGAGGTCCTTGCCGCTCAGAGCGCGATGGCGATCGAGAACGCCCAGCGCTTCGAGCGCCAGCGGCGAGTGGCGCGAAGCCTGCAGCGAGGACTGCTGGCCACGGACGTCACCCCGGTCGAGGGGTTCCGGATCGGAACGGTCTACGAGCCGGCGACGGACGACGCCGAGGTCGGTGGTGATTTCTTCGATGTCTTCGATCTTTCCGAGGGACGGATCGGCGTGGTCGTTGGGGACGTCTCCGGAAAGGGAGCGGAGGCCGCGGCACTGACCGCCCAGGCGAAGTACATGCTGAGGGCGTTCGCGAGCCGCAATCCATCCCCCGCATCCGCCCTGTTCCACCTGAATAACTCGCTGGAGCGTGCTCTCGACGACGATCGGTTCGCGACCGCTCTGTTCGCCACCATCGATCCGAAGGATCGAACCGGCCAGATATCTCTCGCGGGCCACCCGTCCCCACTGATCTACCGCGCCGCTACCGGAGAGGTCGAGGTCGTGGAACCGAAGGGCGGTTTGCTCGGGTGTTTCCCCGAGGAGCAGTACGAACAGAGCGCGTACGAGCTCGATCCCGGCGATGTTCTCTTCGCCTGCACCGACGGGCTCCTCGAAGCTCGCTCCGGAACCGATCTGTACGGAACCGAGCGGTTGATCGCCGCGCTCAAACGTCTCGCCCCCATCCGCTCCGATGACGAACTGGCGCGCTCCATCTTTGAAGACGCAAGGGAGTTCGGATCGATCAGGGACGACACCGTCGTGATCGTCATGTCGTTCGACGGCATCATCAGCAAGGTTCCGGGCGGGGGCGCCTGATGTACCTCTGTACCGCGTGCGGCAACAAGACCCGCTTCGACGTCTTCGAGAGTAAGCGAACGCGCACCTTCCAGCACTACTCGCTCGGCGGTGAGATGAACGTCGAAGAGGAGGAGATCCTGGACGGCACGATCGAGAAAGTGGTCTGCCGCTGGTGCGGTTCGAGCGAATCGATCGTCGAGCAGGCCTCGATGGCACCCGAAGATCGATGAGCGGCCCGCTCGAAGGAGTGCGGATCCTCGACCTCACGCGGTTGCTCCCGGGCGGGTACGCGACGCTGCTCCTCGCGGACCTCGGCGCCGATGTCGTCAAGGTCGAGGAGCCCGGCAAGGGCGACTACATCAGGTGGACACCCCCGATCGTCGGTGAGTTCTCGGCCGCTCACATCGCTTTGAACCGCAATAAGCGCTCGATAACCATCGATCTCCGATCGGATGAGGGTCGCGCGCTGATGCTCCGGCTGGTCGAGCATTTCGACATCGTGATCGAGTCGTTCCGCCCGGGAGTGATGGATCGACTCGGCGTCGGCTCCACGGCTCTACGGGCCGTGCATCCCGGGCTGATCTACTGCGCGATCACCGGCTACGGACAAGACGGGCCTCGCTCGCAGACCGCGGGCCACGACGTCAACTACATCGGGTATGCCGGGCTGCTTTCGATCACCGGTCCGGAAGGCGGACCTCCGGTCATCCCCGGGGTCCAGATCGGCGATCTCGCCGGCGGAGGGATGAGCGCGGTGATCGCGGTCCTCGCAGCCCTGCATCGGCGGTCGTCGACCGGGACGGGTGAGGTCTGCGACATCTCGATGATGGACGGAGCGCTGTCGTGGCTGACGATCCATGCGGGCGAGTTCGTGGCCACCGGGGCGGATCCGTCAGGGTCCGACATGCACCTTTCCGGCAGGTACCCGTGCTACCGCATCTATCCGGCCGCCGATGGCTACCTGACGGTCGGGGCCCTCGAGCCGCAATTCTGGAAGGTGTTGTGCGAGGCGCTCGAGAGAGACGATCTGCTCGACGATGCCTTCGCGATGGGTTCGCGGCGCGATGAGGTGATCGCCGAGCTGTCAGACCTGTTCGCAACGAAGACACGCTCAGAATGGATGGAGGCGTTTGCCGGGCTCGACGTCTGCGTCGGGCCGGTCAACAACTTCTCCGAGGCGTTCGCCGATGAGCAGGTGAGACACCGGGGCATGGTGGTCGAGGGAGAGGTCCCGGGGGCCGGTGCCTGGCGTCACCTCGGAGAACCTATCCGTCTGCAACAAGCTCCCGGCTCGATCGATCGTCTTCCTCCGCCGCGGATGGGGGAGCACACCGATCAGGTCCTGTCGGAATGCGGGGTTACCTCCGAGGAGGTCGAAACCCTCAGGGCCGCGGGGACGATCTGATGGGTCCCGAGACCGATGTCGAGACCGCGCTCGTCCGGGCGGTCGGTGCCTTTATCCGGGCGATGCCGGCGCAAGAGCTACCCGCGGCCCTGAGGCGCCTCCAGGGGTTCCGGCCCCAAACCCTGCTCAAGCATCGTTCCGAGGTGCTCGCGGCGCTCGAGGATGAGGACCTTCGGGCGAAGATCGTCGATTGGCTCGACGAGGTGAAACCATCGCTGCCGAAGGGAGAACTCAAGGTGCTCCGCATCGCGGCCGTCCGGGACGAGGGATGGGCTGAGGCACTGGCGTCACGCTCCCCGCCTTCCGAGCCACGCGCCAAGGTCGATCCAGTCGCGCGTCTCACCGCGGAGCTCGAGCGCGAGAAGACGAAGGTGAAGCGGGCTCGCGAGGACCTCAAACGCGCAAAAGACGCGACGTCCAAGGAGATCGTTTCAGGGGCGAAGCAGATCGCCGACCTGAAGAGGCAACTCGAGGCGTCGAAGGCCGAGAACGAGACTGCCATGGAGGCGGCAACCGCGGCCCGTGGTGCCGCGGAGGCGGCCCGTGCGGATGCGGATCGTTCCGTCCGCAAGGCGGCGCGTGCGCTCGAGAAGGCAGAGGCAGACGCTCTCAAAGCTCGCTCCGAGTTGAAGGAACTCCGACGCGAGCTGACCGCGGTCACCAAGGATCGAGATCGCTTGGAGGGACGCGTCGGGACCCTCGAGACGAGGCTCGAGCGCGTCAAGAAGGTCCCGGGAACGACCGAGACGCCGACGTCGCGCGGCAAACGGCGGGTGCCGCTACCGGTGCCCAAGGGGCGCCTGCCCTCGGACCCGCAGACCCTCGATGAATGGCTCAGCGCTCCCGATGTGAGGCTGCTGATCGACGGCTACAACGTGACGATGGCGAAGGGTGGATTCGGTGACCTCCGGCTCGAGACTCAGCGCGAGCGATTGATCACGGAGATCGCAAGCCTCGCGGCGATGAAGGGGGTGCCCACGACGGTCGTCTTCGATGGGAAGGACGTCGGCCGTCATCCGGCGCGCAAGAAGAAGGGGCACGTGAATGTGCACTACTCCAAGGGCGAGATCGCGGATGACCACCTCGTGGGTCTGGTGCAACGATCTCCGGAGAAGCCCGTCGTGGTCGTTACGAGTGATCGCGAATTGACCGAAAGGGTGGAGGAGCACGGGGCCAACGTTGCGAACTCCCCTCAGCTCCTGTCGCTGCTTCGCTAGTGGTCGCTAACCGACCTGCTCGTCGACTCGGCGGGCGGCCAGGCCCCCGGACGGGTCGGGGCACTCGCCCAGCCGGGCGGTGGGACCTTGTGCGGCACTCTCGAGTGCAGCCGCTCGCTCGTCCAGTAGACGGCGCCTGTGGTGAGGAGTCCGTCGACCAACTCACGCGCGAACTCGGACACGGGGAGTCCGAGGATCACCCGCGCGTGATCGCGAGCCCACTGGGTGCCTTCGATGTAGCTGTGGACGTCATCGCGGGCGATGCCGTTGTTGATCATCAGGGCGAAGGCGAAGATCCGCCGACTGCCGTGCCACGCGACCTTCTCCGGATCGTCCATCCACCCTTCGTAGCGCCGGATCGTCCGGCGGCAGGCATCGCCGACGTCCGTGATGGCCGTCCCGTGGCCGGGGTAGGCGATGGCAACGTCCAGACGCATGATCCGCTCGAGGGATGCGATGGCTTCCTCAACCGGTGACGTGCCCTCGTTGACGAGGTTGATCCAACTGACCTCCGAGTCGAGCAGCACGTCCCCGCACACCAACACCTTCTCGCCCGGTTCGTAGAAGCAGATCTGCCCGGATGAGTGGCCGGGGGTGTGGATCACCTGGAGCTCAGCGTCTCCGAGATCGACCCGATCTCCGCCCGAAAGGAACCGGTCGACCTGGTAAGGCTCGACCGGTTGATCGAGCCATTCCGCCCGGCACGCCTTGAGGTCGCGCCGGTTCACGAGGCGCGCTTCCAGCGGATGGGCGTAGATCGGGGCGCCGGTGGCCCGGGCGAACGCGTAGTTGCCTCCGACGTGGTCGGAATGGTGGTGGGTGTTCAGGATCGCCGCCAGAGAGCCGGGCGAGGTCCCCTGGAAGTCCACCAGGCGGAGCGTCTCGGCCGCATCGCTGCCGAATCCGGTGTCGATCAACACGGGGGCCGGCCCGGTCACCAGGACCTGATTGGCGCTCGGGAATGGCCTCCGCAGGAAGCGGAATCTGGTCCCCTGCCCCAAGATCCTCCTCCTTCCAGTCATTTGCGATCCATGACGGGGGATTTCTGTCGCACCCCGTGGCTAACGTGACTCCCAGAACGGCACACGCTACGACACGAGGTTCGCCCGATAAAGGGAGAGAAGCATGAAGATCGAGTGCAGCAACTGCGAGATGTATCAGTCGGAACACTGCGAAGACTGCTTGGTCACCGCCGTCCTGCACCCACCGGCAGGCACGGTCGAGATCGACGACGATCTCGAAGCGTCACTGGGTGCGTTGCAGCAGGCGGGTCTGATCCCGGTGCTTCGCTTCCGGCCGCGCACCGAGCCGCCGGAGCCCACCGGGGCCGAGGCGGAGCCCGAAGCGATCTAGGGCACTGGTTTCCCGCGGCGCTCGTCTACCCTTCGGAGATGAGCATCGCTCGGGCCCTTCTCGCGATCGCGCTCCTGGCGGTTACGGCGGCGGGCACGCTCGCGCTGGTCTCCCGCACCCCTGCATCGATCCGGGCCGAAGCGCGCGAGGGCTCGACCGATCCGGCCCTCGGCTCGACCTTTACCGACGACCAGGTTGCATCTCATGGTGCCTACCGTGGGCCCGCTTATATCGCCTACTTCCTCACGCTGCTGATCAACCTCGCCGTGCTCATCGTGCTCGCCCGTGGTCCGCTGGCGACCGTCCTCGAGAAGGTCGGATCGGCCTCCGGCGGGTGGATCGTGCAGACCCTCATCGCCTCGGCCTTCGTGGCTCTGTCGCTGTGGCTGGCGACCCTCCCGCTCGACTACGTCCGCTCTCAGGGGATGGGTCGCGCGTGGGGGCTGTCGACCCAGGACACCGCTGGGTGGCTGAGCGACCAGCTCCGGGGCGCAGGGATCGGGCTCGTCATCGCGGCGATCGCGGCGATCGCGTTCTTCGGAGTGGTCCGGTGGCAGCCGAAGGCGTGGTGGTGGATCGGCTGGCTCACCTTCTCCGCGCTCAGCGCGGTTCTGGTGTTCCTCTGGCCTCTCGTCATCGCTCCGTTGTTCAACCGGTTCACCCCGCTCGAGGCGGGCCCGCTTCGGGATCGGGTCGTGACGCTGGCGGCCGATGCCGGCGTCGAGGTCGGCGACGTATTGGTATCCGACGCATCTCGCCGCACGACCGCCGAGAACGCCTACGTTGCGGGTCTGTTCGGGAGCAAGCAGCTGGTGCTGTACGACACCTTGATCGAGAACGGGGACGAGGACGAGACCGCGTTCGTGGTGGCTCACGAACTGGGTCATAAGGTCGAGAACCACGTCGCGCAGGGGGTTGCCCTCTCGGTCCTCGGGCTGTTCCTCTCGTTCGTGGCCCTCCGCTGGCTGGCCTCGACCGAAGGCCCGTGGAGGTGGGCCGGGGCCTCGGGGATCGGCGACATCCGGGCTCTTCCGGTCTTGCTCCTGTTCGCGCTCGTCGCGACCTTCGTGGCGATGCCGATCGAGAACGCGATCTCAAGGAGGAACGAGGCAGCCGCCGATCGGATCGCGATAGGCCTCACCGAAGACCCCGCGACGGCCACCAAGGTCTTCCGCCGACTGGCCTTCTCGAACATCTCCGATCTCCGGCCCCCAGGGATCGCCATGTGGCTCTTCTTCACCCACCCACCAACCCCGGATCGCATCGACGAACTTATGGTGGGCCTCGGCCCAAAGGCCTAGACTCGGGCCACAAGAGGCGTCCGAGTCGCTCGAGCCGAACCGAAAAGGGGATTCCGATGGCACCACAGACGATCGTCGAACTTTTCTGGGATAGGACGGGGGGCACCCCGACCAAGAGTGCTCTGCGCTACAAGCACGACGGGGCGTGGACCGATATCTCGTGGGCCGAGTACGGTTCACACGTCAAGGCCGCGGCCAAGGGGCTCCTGTCCCTAGGGTTCTCCGCCGGCGACAAGATGAGTCTGCTGTCGAAGAACCGGCCTACGTGGCACATCGCCGACATGGCCTGTCTCTCGATCGGTGGAGCGACCGCCCCGGTCTACACCACGAACTCTCCCGAGCAGGTCGCTTACATCGTCGCGCACTCGGACTCGAAGGTCGCGGTCGTTGAGGACATGGACCAGCTCGAGAAGGTCTTGAAGATGCAGGCCGAGCTCCCCAAACTCGAGAAGGTTGTCGTCATCGCCGGGTACGACGGCAGCGCCGACGCGAGTCTCGTGATGTCGTGGGATGATCTTCTCGCCGCCGGCAAGGAGGTCCCGGACGGGACCTTCGATGACGCGAGGGCGGGGGTTGGCCCCTCGGACCTCGCTACCTTCGTGTACACATCCGGGACGACCGGCCCCCCCAAGGCCGTGATGCTGACCCACGCCAATATCTGGTTCACGTGCGAGTCGGGCCGGCGGATGATCGCTCCGGCCGATCCCGCCAATTCCCGGACGATCTCCTATCTCCCCTTATCCCATATCGCGGAGCGGATGATCAGTCACTTCCTGCACATCTATTACGGATCGCAGACGTGGTTCGCGGAGTCGCTCGACACCCTCATGAACGACCTCAAGGAAGTTAAGCCCACGTACTTCTTCGCGGTTCCGCGCGTGTGGGAGAAGTTCTACGCAGGCATCCAGGGGAAGCTCGCGGCCGCGGATCCCAAAGACCGCAAGGTCAAGCTCGCATTGAGCGCGATCGCCGCCGGCCGTGAGGTGGCGAAGCACGAGCAGGCCGCCGTCTCCGCCGGCAAGCGACTTGCCGACGCCAAGGTTCCTCTCGGACTCAAGCTGAAGCATCGGGTCCTGGACAAGCTGGTCCTCACGAAGCTGCGTGAAGCGATCGGCCTCGAACAATGTGAACTTCCCCTGTCGGCCGCCGCCCCTCTGAATCCGGAGCTCATCTGGTTCTTCCACTCGATCGGCGTGAGGATCGCGGAGGGCTACGGGCAGAGCGAGGACAACGGCCCGACGACCTGGAACCCGATCGAGTCGGTCAAGATCGGTTCGGTCGGGGTTCCGATGCCCGGTGTTGAGGTGAAGATAGCGGCCGACGGCGAGATCCTCGCCCGCGGAGAGAACGTCTCTCCCGGCTATTACAAGGACGACGTGGCGACCGCCGAGCTGATCGACTCCGAGGGATGGATGCATTCGGGAGACGTCGGCGAATTGGATGAGCACAACTACCTGAAGATCACGGACCGTAAGAAGGACCTGATCATCACTGCGGGCGGCAAGAACATCGCTCCGCAGGAACTCGAGAATCGCATCAAGTTCCACGAGCTGATCTCGCAGGTCGTCGTTATCGGGGACCGGCGGCCGTTCCTTACCGCCCTCATCACGCTCGACGAGGAGAAGGCTCCATCGTGGGGGGCGGCCCGCGGGATCGAGGGGAACCTCGCCGCCATCGCCGGTCACGAGCTGACCCTCAAGGAGCTCGAGGTCTGGATGGACTCGATCAACGAGAAGCTGGCCAAGGTCGAGGGCATCAAGAAGTTCCGGGTGCTCGAGAGGGACTTCCGCCAGGAGGACAACGAGATCACCCCGACCCTCAAGGTCAAGC
>WHTI01000084.1 GCA_009377815.1 Actinomycetota bacterium | reverse complement strand
CCGCCGCCTCCCACACGGACGCTTCGGGCGAGATCGAAAGGACGTCCTTGGTCATCACGTCGCCGACGGCTAGGTGGTGCACTGCGCGCGGCACAGTCCCGCGCAGCAGGAACATGAGGGGAGCTGTGGCGACGAAATGCGCCCCCTTGCGGGCCGGCGGAGCATAAGCAGCCACGAGGTCCCTCTCGGAGACGACCCCGACTAGGCGGCCATGCTCGACCACCGGAGCGCCGCTGATGCAGTTGTTGAGCAGCCGCCGTGCGGCATCCTGGATGGTGTCCTGTGGGCGACATGTGACGACCAGATTCGTCATCACATCTGCAACCTTTATCTCGTTCATCCTTGGCTCCTGTCATCCTCGGAATGAGCCCGACGCAGGCGGTTCGCGGCGAGCATGCCGCCCGTCCCCCCTCCAAGGACCACGATCCGTGTCATCCGAAACAACCTTTCTGCGACGGTTGCGTGACGTCTTCTTCGGCTCGCTGGCCGGAGTTTCCGAGCCAAACGTCCCTCGCATCGAGCGGCACGACCAGGGCCGTAGGGCCCCGAGTCCCCAGGACGAACGGCACTACCCCGCGGTCCGCACAACTGCGAACGTCGAAGCCAGAGGGAGGTGCCGCGGTGCCGCAAACGAGCAAGCGAAGGAAGGAGAACCACATGCGAGCTATCAAGGAAGCAGCGACGGAGTTCCTCGCCCACAAGCGCATCGCGGTTACGGGAGTGTCAAGGACTCCCGGTTCACACGGAGGCAACGTCGTTTACCAACGACTCCGCGACCGAGGTTACGAGGTGTTCGCAGTCAACCCCAACGCCGACGAGGTCGAGGGCGATGTCTGCTACCACGACCTGAAGTCGATCCCCGGCGGGGTCGACGCAGTCGTGATCGCGACGAGCCCCGCCCACGCCGACTCGACGATGCAGGAATGTCACGAGCTCGGGATCCGAAACGTCTGGATGCACCGCTCGTTCGGCACTGGCAGCGTGTCCGACTCGGCGACACGCTTCGGGCGTGAGCACGGCATCACTGTCATCGACGGTGGGTGCCCTTTGATGTTCGAGCCGTGCTCGGACGGCGGCCACGAGGCGATGCGCTTCGTGTTCACGATGACGGGCAAAGTGCCAAGAAAGGTCTAGTCCACGAAGCCACGTCCTTTCTCGTGACGTGCTGCAACTACTCGGTCGCGATGGCTTCCAGCACGGTCAAACGTGCCGCGCGTCGAGTCGGCGGCATTGCCGCGACAACTCCCGCAGCTCCTGCTATCAGCAGATAGATCATCAAGCTCGAACCGGGCGTCGGTAATGGTTCCGCCGCCGTCACCCATGGCGACTGAGTTCAACCGCGGCGGTATCGAGCGACCCCGATCGTGCCGAACACCAGCACGATGACGGCCGACCAGATCACAGAGCGAAGCACGAAGTAGCTCGCCGGATGACCGAGAAACACCTCGGCGCTCGCGCCCCCAGTGAGAGTTCGCACGGCATCGGTCATGAATGTGACGGGCTGATTTTCGGCGACGGCTTGGAGCCAGCCCGGCATCGATTCAACCGGGACGTAGGCACTAGACACGAAAGTGAACGGAACCAGGATCATCGATATCCCCTGCGCCGCTTGAGCGTTGCCCGCATAGAGCCCCATCGTGATGAACACCCACTCGAAGGCGAAGACGAAGACGACGATGAGTGCTGCCGCGATCAGTGCATTCGCAAGCCCGTCATGGACCCGAAAGCCAACGAGGAAGCTCACGATCGTCATCACGATGAGACTCCACAGTTGCATCGCCGTGTCGGCCAGGGCACGCCCGGCGAGCACTGCGCTTCGAGGGATCGGTAGAGACCCAAGCCGGTCGAACAATCCCTGCGCAACGTCCTCGGTGATCCCGACCGCGCCGCCCATCCCCTGCCAGATAAGTCCTGTCGCCAGGATCCCAGGGATCACGAAGTCTGTGTAGCCGAGCTCGCCCGCCGCGATCGCGCCGCCGAAGATGTAGCGGAAGATGACAAGGAACAACACGCCCTGCATCGTGTATGTCCAGAACAGAGCCGGCGTGCGAAGCACCTTCAACAAGCGCTGCTTGGCGATCACCACGACACTCGTGAATAGGGAAGGTCCGCGTGCGGCTACAGCGACGCTGGCCATGACGAATTTCTCCTCTCTATGCCTTGATGGAGTCAGGTGAGCTTGCGTTCTTCAGGCCGGCGACACGACCGTCGCTGGATCGCTCCTGCAACTCGTGACCGGTCAGTTCGAGGAACGCCTCGTCGAGGCGAGGTGGGCGCAGCGCTATGTCGTCGACCGCGATCGCAGCCGCTTGGAGCAAGTGCAATGCGCGGCTGACTTGCTCCGTCCCGCCATTCACCACTACCGCGACCTGGCAGGTCGACGCGTCGGTCTGAAGGTCGCCGTCTCCGAACTCGGCGAACACCTTCGCCGCTTCCGCGACGTCTTCGCGATCGCGGACATGAACCTCGATGACGTTTCGACCGGTGCGCTTCTTGAGCTCGGTAGGGGTTCCGTGGGCGATGGACTTGCCGCGATCGATGATCACGATCTGGTCGGCAAGATGGTCTGCCTCATCCAGATACTGAGTGGTTAACAGAACGTTGGTGCCACGGCCAACTAACGTGCGAATGGCATCCCACAGATCGATACGGCTGCGTGGGTCAACTCCCGTGGTCGGCTCGTCGAGCAGCAGCAAACGCGGCGTCCCAACGAGGCTTGCACCAAGGTCTAGCTTGCGGCGCATGCCCCCCGAATACTCCCGTACTAGGCGATCCGCATCCTCGATAAGTCCCATCTGCTCAAGAACGAGATCGACGTTTGCCTTCGTGGATGCGCGATCCTGGCCGAACAGGCGTGCAACCATCTCGAGGTTCTCCCGACCTGTCATCGCCTCCTCGACGGCGGCGAACTGACCGGCGAGTCCAATAGAGGAGCGGACGAGATGCGGCTCTTGGACCACGTCGTGTCCGAAGACCCGCAATTTGCCCCCGTCCGGCTTGATCAACGTTGCGACACAGCGCACGAAGGTGGTTTTGCCGGCGCCGTTAGGCCCCAGGACGGCGAGGATCGAGCCGTGCCCCACAACGAGGTCCAGCCCGTCCAGAGCGACCGTCTTTCCGAAGCGCTTGACGACTCCGACACCCTCGATCACCGGTTCAAACATTCGGATGCTCCTTGTCACATCGGCGAAGTTTCATTCGTCATTAGGTATGACGAACAACAACGAGAGAATGTGACGAGATGAACGAAAGCGACTGGTTAACGCAGCGGTTCGAGATCAGCCGTCCCCGGTTGCAGGCGGTTGCCTACCGAATGCTCGGCTCCCACACCGACGCAGACGACGCCGTCCAGGAAACCTGGCTCCGGCTCGAACGTTCCGATGCCAGCAGCGTGGAGAACCTCACTAGTTGGCTGGTCACGGTCGTCGCGCGTGTGTGCCTGGACCGCCTGCGCGCACGCCGATTACGTCCCGAAGATCTCGTCGGTGACGACGTCGCCGAGGAGATGATCGACGTCGCGCACGAAGCCGACCCCGAGCACCAGGCGCTCCTTGCTGAGTCGGTGGGATCCGCGCTACTGGTCGTGCTCGACTTGCTGGCTCCGGCCGAGCGGCTTGCGTTCGTGCTGCATGACATCTTTGCAGTGCCCTTCGACGAGATCGCCCCGATCGTGGAGCGATCCCCGGATGCGGCCCGTCAGCTAGCGAGTCGCGCGCGACGCCGCTTGCAGGGCACGACCTCCATTCCCGACCTCGATCTCACACTGAGGGGAGAGGTGGCCGAAGCTTTCCTTGCCGCTTCGCGTGCGGGTGACTTCGACGCGCTTCTAACTATGCTCGATCCCAACGTTCGAGTCCGTGCGGATGCCACCGCAAGGAAGTTCGGTGACCCGGAGCGAGTGCAGGGGGCTGCGGCGGTCGCTTCGTTTCTCTCGACCGGAGCGAGAGGACTCCACCTCGCGCTCATCGACGGCGCGGCCGGCCTCGTCTGGGCCCCGCGGGGCCGGCCCAGGGGCGTGCTCGATCTCGCCATCGTGGACGGCAAGATTATCGAGCTCAATCTGATCGCAGACCCCGAGCGCATGAACCAGTCCGAAATCGTGCTTCTCGACACCTGACCGTTAGGCCGGAATCGCGCCGCTCGAATGTGAAGTCTCACCACCCAACCGCGGTATCTGCATACCATTCTGGTATGCTTGTTGTATGGCGAGCGAACAGATAGCCGTGCGGCTGCCCAAGGATCTGCTTGAAAAGTTGGACGGACTCGTGCGGGCCGGCCTCTACGAGAGTCGCGCGGCGGCGGTCCGAGCGGGCGTGGAAACGATCGCACTGATAGAGCGACGACGCGAAGTGGACCGGTCGATCGTCGAGGGCTACCAACGAACGCCACCCACGCCGGCCGAGGAAACCTCCGCCCTTGAGTCGATTCGTCAAGCGATCGCAGAAGAGCCGTGGTGACCACTCCTCGACGAGGGGAGGTCTGGTGGGGTGAGCTGCCCGACGTTGGTCGTCGCCCGTTTCTCGTCATGACCCGCGACGCCGCGATCCCAGTTCTCAACGCCGTTCTCGCCGCACCGATCACTCGCACGGTGCGCATGATTCCCACAGAGCTCAGATTGGGACCCGAGGATGGCATGCCGACTGAATGCGCCGCGAGCTTCGACAACCTCCGTGTGGTTCCGAAGACTCACCTTGTCCGGCGGGAGTGCATCCTTGGACCAGCACGTCTGGTGGAAGCGTGCGAAGTGATGCGGATCGCCGTCGACTGTTAGCGGATTCCCCAGCTATCAGCAGCTTGTGGATCGCGTCTCCTACGCGAACAGCCGCCCGAAGCCGCGGATCGAGAGCGTGGAACTCGTCTGGGCGAGGATCTCCCAGAGAAGCAGCTGGTTCGACTCCAGAACCGGGCGACCGGTCCTGAACTCGAGTTCGTCGATCGCGGCTGCAGCTCGAAACCCGTTGCCGCCGATGAAGACGGCCTCCGCATCGTCCGGGATATGGCGAGCGCCCCATTCAACCACTGCGGCCGGCTCGATCTGACCCGGATCCAGCGAGAGTTCGGCGGATGCCGAGAACACGACCTCGAACCCCTGGCTTCGGAAGTAGGAGGCGCCGAGCTCGTTCAGCTCCTCGTCGAACCACGGCGGGTGCACCAAGGCTACCCGCCCCGCGTCGAGCAGACGCAACGCGCGCACGGCCGACGCGCATGTTCCCACCACCGGAACATCTGTGCGTCGTGAGAGCCTGGCCAGCACGGCGACTTCGTCGTCGAAGCCGATCGCGTACGCCGAACTCGTCGACGCGTAGGCGATCGCATCGATCGGATCCGTGAAACCGAGCTCGACCGCCTCGTCCAGAACATGCGCCGCCGTCAAGGCGCGAAGACCGACCGGCGAGGTCGGAGGCGCCTCGGCGGTCCCGGCGCCCGCGACCTTCACTGGGACGCGCACGAGCCGAATCGCGATGCTCGGAGCCATTTCCGGAAGCTCCTCCTCCGGACCCACGGCCGCATGCGGAGTCAGGACGCCGATCGAAATCACCGGGCTGGCACAGTCCCTTCATCTCGCGCATGACTCATGGCTGAATCGCGTGCCGCAACATATCGCTCCCCCGCACCGCCCATCACCGCTATCCCCAACTCAGGTAAACCTCATCCAAGGGCACAGACTCTTTGGGGATGTGCTGACATCTTGGCGGTTCCTGCGTGAATGACGTTCATTGGGCCTGCGGAGACCGAGGGGTATCTGAATGGACCCTTTGAGGAACCAGCACCGAGGGAGACCGGATCGAGGTCAGAGGCTGCGATCTATTCGTCTTCGATGGGGCGAAACTCCAGCGCAAGGATTCCTACTGGAAGATCGTCGAATAAGACCGGGTCCTCGTGCTGACGACTCGATAGACGTGGACCGTCTAGATCTGTTGTGCCTCTCGCTCCCCCGGTGAATCGTCTGCGGGTCGATCCGCCCGACGTACCTTGCGCTGGGCCGCGATTCTCCCGGAGATGCGGTCCGCATCGCGACCGACGCCCTGGATCTGCTCGGAGGAGACCGAATGCAGGAACTTGAGGCCGATGAAGTAGAGACCGGGCTCAGATTCGACTACCCCACGATGGTGAAGCGGCTCCTGGGGGCCGAGAATCGGGAGGTCGATCCAGGAGAATCCGGGGTGGAATCCAGTACACCAGACCACGTTGGCGACCTCCGCCGAACGGTCGTCCTCAAGGTGCGGCGCTCCGCTCTGGACACCCGTGACCCGAGGAACTCGTTCCACCCCAAAGGCAGCGAGGTCTTTGGGCTTGACTCGGATCAACGGTTCGCCGGTAGAGATCCATTTGGGCCGGACCTTCTTGCCGATCGGAGTCCTGGTTGTCAGCACCCGGTGAAAGATGACCCGGCCGATGAACGGCATCAGGACGCGGGCGACAACACTCTCCGGCCGGAAGGGGATGGCACCCGTGCCGGCTCCCGAGAGCAACACCTTGTGGGTCCTCGCCAGTTCGATGGCGACCTCGGCGCCCGAATTGCCTGCACCGACGACGAGGACGTCTCCGTCCTGGAGCTGCCCCGGATTCTTGTACTCGGCAACGTGTAGCTGGACGATCCGCGGATCGAGCTCGGACGCGAAGTCGGGAACCCGAGGCCGTTGCCAGCTCGACATCGCGACCACCACGTTGTCGGCTTCGAACCCTCGGTCCCCCGAGGTAGCCACGAAGCGATCTCCCTCACGGGACAGCCTCTCCACCCTGACTCCGGTCTCCACCTGAAGGTCGAACTTCCTCGCGTACGACTCGAGATAATCGCCCATCTCGTTCTTGCTCGGGAACCCCCAGTGGTATCCGGGGAAACGCATCCCCGGCAGACGGTTGAGGCGATTGGGGGTGAAGAGCCGGAGTGAGTCCCACCGGTTGCGCCACGCGTCTCCCACGCGTTCGTTGGCATCGACGATCTTGTAAGGGAGATCACGCCTCGAGAGCTGGTAGCCCATCGCCAGCCCGGCCTGTCCCCCTCCGATGACCAGTGTCTCCACGTACTCACGCCCGTCTTGGCCGGCCATGTCACCACCCCCATCAACGATCGCCGCCGGGAAGATCCCCGGGATCACCCGGCTAGGCCCTATACTCTCAATTGGAGTACTTTATACTCGCGTTTGGAGCATGTCAAGAGGGAGATATGGCCCCGCAGCTGACCACCACTTCATATGCAGTACTGGCCCAGGTCGCCGTGCATCCCTGGTCGACCTACGAACTGGCGCAGCAGCGGGTCCGCTACTTCAGGTACGTGTGGCCGCGCGCGGAAAGCGCGATCTACCGAGAGGTCAAGCGCCTCTCCTCCATGGGGCTGCTCGACGGGAACAAGGAATGGGTCGGGAAGCGGGCACGCACCGTGTACTCGATCACCGACAAGGGGCGGGAGGCGCTCCGAGAATGGCTCGCTACTCCGGTGTCCCCATTCGCCATGGATTTCGAGGCCTTGATCCGTCTCTTCGTTGCTCCCCTCGGGACCAAAGAGCAGATCGTCACAACGCTCACTCAGGTGCGAGACGATGTTCGGGAGATGCTCAGGTTCGGAGGGGAGGTCAAACAAGAGTTCCTTGACGGCATCTCCGTCACTCAGGATCAGGTCTACATCCGCGCCCTTGCAGTGGACTTCTTCATCAGCCTCCTCAATACCGTCGGGGCGTGGGCGGAACGAACGCTCGCGGAGATCGAATCGTGGGACGACCTCAGCCCCGATGGAAAGAACGAGCGGGCCCTCGAGAAGATCCGGGAACTACCAGTCCTCACACCCGAGTCGGTCGAAAGAACGCCGGTCCCACCTCGTACTCAACTGCACCCGCGCCGACGCTAGCTGAGGGCTTACCTACTCGAGTACCAGGGCTCCGTGAGATCGAGGAACTTGGGCTCTCCGTCCGAGAGGGCTTGCCACTGGCTCATGAACTCCTGGAACTCGGGAGAAGTCACCGACTCCTTCTCCTTCGCTCGCGCCTCGGCTTCGGAGGCGAAGTAGACGGCGTTCGTGTAGCGACCGTTCTGAGGGTGGTATGCCACGAAGCCCCCGAGCACGTCCGGCCGCATCTCGCTCATCACACTCTGTGTGGCCTTGTCGAGCTCTCGGGCCTTATCCACGTCGGTCGTCTTACCCTGGATCACCTGGACGAAGCCGGCAGCGTCGGAACCTCCATCCTTCATCAGGTCGACGACAGTGCAATCGTGCATCAGGGGATCCTCCAGATACTTTGAGGTCTCTTCCCACCACGAGCTCTGATCGGCTGAGCCGCTGTTCGCCCGAGCCGCCTCTTCGCTCTCGAAGCGGACGAGCGCGATGAACTCGCCGTCGGGGGTGACTCCGGCAGTGCTTCCGAGGAAGCCTGGTGCTGCCGGCTTCAGCTCTTGGTCCCACCTTTCCCACTGCTTACGGAGACCCGCTGCGTCCTTCGCCTTGCCTTGGATCACTTGGACGAACACGATCCTCTCCCTTCCGTGGGGCGTTGATTCCCAGCAGCGTCACAGTAGGCGGAATGAATCGCATGCACAAACTTGGCTCAGTCGAGTTGCTCGATCACCAGGCTCGCGGATACCGGCCTGGTGCCGCCGGCAAACGGTGAGATTGTCAAAGCCGTCGCGTTTCCGGTCGGGTTGACGACCTCCAGGACTTGGGCTGCGCTGACCGTGATGAGGAAGTCACCCACGATCTGGGACGTGCCGGTGGCACGCCCCGCAACCGTGCGATCAATCTCTACTCCGTCGAGCCGGAGCATGAGTTGACCCGCCTCGGCGACGGGGACGACGAACGACACTCGGAACGTTCCTCCGACCCCAAACTCGAAGCTGTCCAGGTCGACCCGGGTGATCGAGCCCGAGGTAGGGCCATCCTGCGGGAACTGGACCGCGTCCCCGGGAGCGACAGAGGCCGCGTTGTCGGGGGGCATCAGCGCGAAGAACTGGGCGTACTCGGTCACCGCCGCCGGCCCGGCGGGGCCGATCGGCCCCGGTGCTCCCGTCGAGCCGGTGGGGCCGGTGGGGCCGGTTGGGCCCGCGGGCCCCTGCGGACCCGTGTCGCCGGGGGCTCCGGCAAGGCCCGTTCGACCGCGGACGTTCCATCCCTTGGCCCTTTCGTCCGCTCGGCACTTGGGTTTCGCCACGATCCGAACCACCCTGGTGCGCTTGTGGACGCAGGCGTGGATGACGCCTGCCTTCTTATGGTTGGCCATCGAGATCCCGATCGACGTCACCGCGAGCAGAACAACAGAGGTGATCGCCAGAGTTCGTTGTTGAGCATGTTTCACAAGCCCTCCCAAGAGGATCGAGTCCGACGGAACTAGGCGCTGACGCTACACAGGCGGATGTCGGACCACAAGAGGCTTGCTTCGTTCGGTGATACGAGACTCGCTCACGATCTCCGTCAAAGGCACGTCGCTAGTTGGCGAACACCCAGGACCAAGACGCAAGCTGGCTCGACGACGCCAGGTTGTTCGCCACGGCTATCGTCCCGATGCTCGTGCGAGGCGGGAGCACGAGGTCACTCCCATCCGTGCAGCTCGTTGCCGGGCCGATGACCGTGCAACCGAGCCCGGAATCCACACCGTTCACCGTCACCGTGATGGTGATGACGTCTCCTGCGACCATCCCCGGGATCGAAACACCGAAGTCCTTCATCGTGAGGGCCTGTGGCGGCGAGATCCCTTCGATCGGCGTGGTGGGGTTCGGGAAGGCACCGGCAAGTGAGGAGTACGTGGTGTCGCTCGACTGGATCGGCGCGAATCCCATCGTCATGCTCCCGGGCGGGAGGCTCTTCGCCAGCGCCAACGCCTTCTTGGCTTTCTTCAATGCCTTCTTGGCCGTCGCGCTCGCGCTGGCCGCTCGTGCTGAAGGACCGATCGAGTGGAAGATCGCGGGCATCGTTGCCGCGATCGCCACGATCATCGCCACCGCCACGATGATGCGTTTCATCCTTATGTCCACGACGTGGTCCCTTCGTTCGCCATCCCCAGCGAGGTACGGATCCCTGGAAGGGTCTAGCGTGCTCCGCCGCGATCGACGGGGGTGCCACGTTCGAAGAGACCAGATCTGCGCGCCAACGTTGGCTTACCGTCTCACCCTACGCCCGGCACCCTAGGATTCGTCGATGAACAGATTCCGGGTTGAAGGCGACGACCCTGCGGCGGCGGACGTTCAGGCGCTGTTGGAGGGGCACACCTGACGCTCATGAGGGATACCTCTCCGCCCGAGGATGTCCATGCACTAGACGTGTCCGGGCTCCGGGAGGAGGGCGTGTCGTTCTTCAGCGTCCGGGCCGATGGAGAGTTGCTTGGGGTCGGGGCACTAAAGCACCTCGATCCGATCCATGCCGAGCTCAAATCGATGCACACGGCTCCGGCGGCCAGGAGAAAGGGTGTCGCTCGCGCCATCCTGGATCACCTGATCGGCACGGCGCTCGCTCGCGGCTACGAACGCTTGAGCATCGAAACCGGCTCGATGGAAGCCTTCGCGCCGGCCCGAGCGCTCTATGCGTCGGCCGGCTTCGAGCCCTGCGACCCCTTTGGGGACTACGTTCACAGTCCCTACAGCGTGTTCATGACCCTGGACCTGGCCCCGAAGGACCCTCGAGCCACTCCGTCTCGAAACGGGAGCTGAGCCTCAGGCCTCCGCCGTCACGGGCTCGAGGCCGCAGTCGGGGGTAGGCCCAGCTGGCGCTTCGTCGTGGGAGCCGGCACCAACGCCGCGGAGCTTCGTCCCCACCAGCACCGCGACGAACGCCGCGATCAGAGCGCTAATCGTCAACGACATGCGCATCCCCGCCGCGAACGCGTCGCGGGCCGCGTCGACGAGACCGCCGCCCAGGCGCTCGGGCAGCTGTTGCGCCACCCCCAGAGCACCACCGAGGGTGTCGCGTGCCGTCTCCCCCGCCGCCAACGGGAGGCCGTCGGGGATGGACTCGAGCATCCGGCTCCGATAGATGGCGGCACCGATACTTCCCAGGATCGCGATCCCGATCGCGCCACCGAACTCCGCACCGGTCTCTGAGATCGCCGACGCGGCTCCCGCCTTCTCGGCCGGAGCGGTTCCGACGATCAGGTCAGTCGTCACTATGAACACCGGGCCCAGCCCCAGAGAGAAAACGATCGATCCCAGCACCGGCAGCTGGAGGCCCGACGAGGCGTCAACCCCGGCGAGGATCCCCAGCCCGATCGCCACCAGGGTCAGCCCACCGGCGGCTGCGAGTGCGGGACGGATGCGACCCACCACGGCGGGAGCCATCAACGAACTGGTAACCACCGCCAGGGATGAGGGCAGGGTCCACAGCGCCGCGCTCCAAGGCGACAGACCGACGACGAGCTGGAGGTATTGGGCGAAGTAGAGGAACGTTCCGAAGGCTATGAACCCACCCAGTGCATTGGTCCCCACGGAGACTCCGAAAGCCGGGGTCCGAAAGAGCCGGAGGTCGATCAGGGGGTGACGCAGCCTCAGCTGGCGACGGGCGAAGAAGAGTCCGATCACCAGGCCGGCGGCGATCGAAGCCGTTGCCGT
The DNA here is from genome assembly GCA_009377815.1 of Actinomycetota bacterium. GTDB lineage: Bacteria > Actinomycetota > CADDZG01 > CADDZG01 > WHSQ01 > WHTI01. Next base: position 132 of record WHTI01000084.1, on the reverse strand, counting down.
CGGGCCAACACCGTCCTGTGCGATCTGCTTGAGGCCGTAGATCACTCCCAGCACGGAAGCCAACGACAGGACCACGCTGCCGAGATCAAGCGGGCCTGGATTTGGATCGCGGTACTCAGGCAGAAGCCGGGG
>WHTI01000456.1 GCA_009377815.1 Actinomycetota bacterium | reverse complement strand
GAGATGGGACGTCAGGAATTGACACAGCGCTTCCTCGCATCCGAAGCGAAGATCGATTCCCAGAAGATCCGTCGGGGCGCGCTGCAAGAGCAGGACTGGCAGAGGCTGTCGTCTGCGGTCGGACGGTTGGCCGAGGCTCCGATCTTCATCGACGACTCACCGAATATCACGCTGATGGAGATGCGTGCCAAGTGCCGGCGACTCAAGGCGAAGGGCGGGCTCGGGATGGTGATCGTCGACTATCTCCAGCTGATGCAGGGCCCGCGCAAGACCGAGAACCGCCAGCAGGAAGTGTCCGAGATCTCCCGTGCGCTGAAGATCATGGCTCGCGAACTCGAGGTGCCCGTACTGTGTGCGTCGCAGCTCAACCGTGGGGTTGAGTTCCGTGCCGACAAGCGCCCGATGCTGGGAGATCTTCGAGAATCTGGTGCCCTCGAACAGGATGCCGACATGGTGATGTTCATCTACCGAGATGAGGTCTACAACACCGATTCCGAGGCGAGGGGGGAGGCGGAGTTGATCATCGCCAAGCACCGGAACGGTCCCACGGGCCTCGTGCGGCTTGCGTTCATGAACCAGTACACGAAGTTCGCCTCGATCGCCCGATCTCACTCGTAACGGTGGCCGCGGGCGCAGCCCCCGTGTCGCCACGCCGGATACGCGCGGTGCATGCGCGTCTCGTCAAACAGCAGGGCCGGTTCACCCCGAAGCCCCAACTCGATCCACTCGACGAGCTGATCATGACCGTGCTGTCGCAGCACACCTCCGATATCAACACCGAGCGAGCGTTCACGTCGTTGAAAGCGACCTTCCCGCGGTGGCGTGAGGTGATGGACGCGCCGACGAAGGAGGTCGCCGACGCGATCCGTTCCGGGGGCCTGGCCGATCAGAAGGCTCCTCGCATCAAGGCGATCCTCGAGGAGATCACCTCTCGCGAGGGAGCCCCTAGCCTCGGTCGCCTGCCGTCGATGTCGGATGCCGAGGTCGAGGATTACCTCACCTCGTTGCCGGGCGTGGGTCCGAAGACCGCCGCGTGCGTGCTGGTGTTCTCGATGGGCCGGCACGCGTTCCCGATAGACGTTCATGT
>WHTI01000313.1 GCA_009377815.1 Actinomycetota bacterium | reverse complement strand
GAGAGCTAGGCCATTGGCGGATCGAACGTGGATCACACCATCGCCATTAGGACCCCCCTCACCAGTAGTGTTCCTCACATAGGCTTGTAAAGTCCCGTCTCCATTGATGTAAAACCGGAAGCCGCCCTTTTCTAGAATCCGCGCAAAGGCCGTTTGGTCCTGCTGATTGATCCACATTTCATAGGCGAACCCCGGCGACAGATCCAGGCCAGCGAGATCGGGAAGCGTGACGACATCGTCATCTCCGTCGAATGCCAACACGGTCGGCGTCTCGCCGCTACTATCGGCCACCGGTGACTGTTCCCAGGTTGGATCCGACGGCTCGGCTGCGTCGGTCCTACCGAGAATCGCCCGCGTACCAGACTGTGTTCCAACGACGATCTGCTGTCCGTCCTGGTTGCGAAAGTCCCAAGTATCGTGGATCTCAGTGGCTGGTGGTGGCTCGGATTTCACAGGGAAGAGCGAGGTGTTCCATTCGCTCGAACCGTCTGGTGATGTATTCAACCCGACGTAGGCGACCAAGCCAGCCAAGCCACGGTTACCTGCGACGTTATTTCCTAGCTGCGCCTCCGAAGCCGTCCCGTCCAACTCGAGGTTGTCGTCAGCTCCGAAGCTGTCTTGACGTATGTAGTCGACCTCTTGCCCATCGATGAAGATACTGAGCCGCGCGCCAGAGCTGTTGACGTCATAAGTCAGACCAACATGAGTCCATTTGCTGAGCGAAACTGAATCTCTAGACCGAGCGTAGATGATCCCGTCGCCATTGGGTCCCCCTTCGCGCGTGGTGTTTCGCACGTATGCTTGGGGCGTCCCGTCTTCGTTGACGTAGAACTGCAGGCCCCGCTTGTCGATGATGCGTCCAAAGGGCGTACGCTCGCTCTGCCACAGCCATGTCTCAAGGGCAAACCCAGACGACAGATCCAGTCCAGCGAGGTCGGGGAGCGTGACGACATCGTCATCTCCGTCGAATGCCAACACGGTCGGCGTCTCGCCGCTACTATCGGCCACCGGTGACTGTTCCCAACTTGGATCCGACGGCTCGGCTGCGTCGGTCGTACCGAGAATCGCCCGCGTACCAGACTGTGTTCCAACGACGATCTGCTGTCCGTCCTGGTTGCGAAAGTCCCAAGTATCGTGGAACTCAGTGGACGCATCTGACGGTGCGGGCCCGAGGAGCGCCACTGCGAGACAGCCCGCCCAGAGCGGCCGCAACAAGCGAGGCGTGAACGTTGACCTCAGAGTCGCCCGTCGGTGGGCTTCCCCTGGTTTGCTTGTCATCGATCCTGCGCCTCCTAGTTTGTCGCGGCTGTCTCGGGTATCCTAGCCACAATAGACATGAGGTATGACCTCTTCATTTAAGTTCGTGGCCCTGAGGTCAAGCGGGCAGCTCAGTCGCGGCACGTGCAGCACATTATGTGAACCAGAAGCGTGTCGACCGGTCCCTCCTTAGCTCGGTTCTGCGCGATGTGAGCGGGTGCCTAGATCCTCAAACAGCGGAGTCGAAGAGATGAGTCCCCGCGAAAGCATGGGATGAGGCCCTGATCGGCCACCGGAAATCCGGCTGAGAAGGCAGGAGCCCCTCCACGCTCGGTGTGTCCAAACAGCCGAGAGAAGGAGGAGCTCCCTTGTCCCCCGACAGTATGCGCATTCGTCTTCATCTGTTCCGGATTCGGGTCGTCGAGGTCGTAGTCGACCTCCCCGAGCGCCTCGAGGTCGTGATCCGCGACCTCCGGTCGGTGGTCCGGTGCCCGTGGTGCGGGTTCAAGGCCTCGAAGGTCCACGATGTGATGTCGCGGGGCATCGTGGACGGGTGTCGCGGAGCATAGTGGACACCTTTCAGAGCGAGCCCTGAGGTTGGTAGGCCCTGGTCGGATCGAGCCTGAGCTGTCGAAGCAGCAACCCATCCTCGGAGACAACCCGGATG
>WHTI01000022.1 GCA_009377815.1 Actinomycetota bacterium | reverse complement strand
CTCCTAGGAGGGGCTCTACGTGGTGGACCTGCTGGACGACGAAGAGATCCAACAGCGCTTAGACGAGCTGGGGGATTGGGAGCGCGAGGGCGAGGAGATCCACAAGGTCTTCGAGTTCGACGACTTCAAAGGCGCTATCGAATTCGTCAACGAGGTCGCACGGCTCGCCGATCGCTACGACCATCACCCAGACATCGACATCCGCTGGAACAAGGTCCGGCTCTCGCTCTCCACTCACTCCGAGGGCGGTCTGACGCCGTGGGACTTCGACCTCGCGAACGACATCGAGCAGACGATCGAATAGGGGCTAGCTCGGGTCGGAAACCGTCGCTTCTTCTCGCAGCCACGGCGGTAGGGAGAACGTGACGTCCTCGGTCGTTACCTCTTTCGTCTGCACATCGGTGAAACCGAGTTCGGCCAGACGTTCCAGCAACCGATCAACGAGGACCTCGGGAGCGCTTGCCCCGGAACTCACTCCGACTGTTTCGGCACCGTCGAGCCACGACGGGTCGAGGTGCGTTTCGTCGGGGACGAGAAAGGCCGGTGTCCCGGCGACCTCGGAGACCTCGACCAGCCGGTTCGAGTTGCTCGAGTTAACCGCGCCGACTACCAGCACGACGTCGGCGTCGGGGGCGATCGCCTTGACCGCCACCTGGCGATTCTGCGTCGCGTAGCAGATGTCGTCGTTCCGAGGACCCTTGATGTCGTCGAACCGTCCCCTGAGGGCCTCGACCACGTCGAGAGTGTCGTCGACCGATAGCGTCGTCTGGGTCAGGTACGAGATCGGTTCGTCGATCGGGAGGCCGAGGGCATCGATCTGCTCGACGTTCTCGACGACGACCGTGTTCTCGGGCGCCTCGCCGGCGGTGCCTTCGATCTCTTCGTGCCCGACGTGACCCACGAGCACGATCTTGCGTCCGTTGCGGGCGAACCGCTTCGCCTCGAGGTGGACCTTGGTCACCAGCGGGCAGGTTGCATCGATCACCTGGAGCCCACGCTTCTCCGCGTTATTGCGGACCTCGGGCGAGACCCCGTGCGCGGAGAAGATGCAGACGGCACCCTCGGGGATCTCCTCTTCGGATTCGACGAATACCGCCCCGCGCTTCTCGAGCTCGGTCACGACGTGGCGGTTGTGGACGATCTCTTTGCGGACGTAGACCGGGGCCCCGAGCGTGTCGAGGGCTCGTTCGACGATCTTCACCGCCCTATCCACCCCGGCGCAATACCCGCGGGGCGCGGCGAGGATGACTTTCTTGCCGTGCGCTGACGCTGTGGGGTTGATCATGCCGCCCATCGTAGTTGGGCTGGCTAGCTAGCCGGAGACGCTCGCTGAGGCAGACACCCGAGGATCCAGAAGCGGGTCGTCTCGACGACCCGCCAAACTAGGCGTCTGGACCCACCATTTCGGCCGGGATCACCCACTGGTCGTACTCGTCGTCGGTCAGGTAACCAAGCGCGAGGGCGGCATCCTTGAGCGTCGTGCCCTCGTGATGCGCCTTCTTTGCGATCTCGGCCGCCTTGTCGTAGCCGATCTTGGGTGACAGGGCGGTGACCAACATCAGCGAACGATCGACGAGCTCTCCGATCCGCTTCCGGTCGGCCTCGATACCCTCGACGCAGAACTCCCGGAACGAGCGGGCCGAGTCGGACAGGAGCGCGACCGAATGCATGAAGTTGCGGATCATCACCGGCTTGAACACGTTGAGCTCGAAGTTGCCCTGGGAGCCGGCCATCCCGACCGCGACGTCGTTGCCGATGACCTGACAGCACACCATCGTCATGGCCTCGGACTGTGTCGGGTTCACCTTGCCCGGCATGATCGAGGATCCCGGCTCGTTCTCGGGAAGCACGAGTTCGCCGAGGCCCGACCGGGGGCCGGAGCCGAGCCAGCGGACGTCATTGGCGATCTTCATCAGGGACACCGCCAGGACCTTCAAGGTCCCGTGCGCGTGCACGAGGGCATCGTGAGCGGCCAGTGCGGCGAACTTGTTGGGCGCGGCCTCGAAGGGAAGCCCCGTCAGCTCGGCGATCTTCGCCGCGGCTGCGGTATCGAAGCCGGCCGGTGAGTTCAGGCCGGTGCCGACCGCGGTGCCTCCGATCGCCAGGCGGTAGAGCCCCGGCAGGGCGGCCTCGATCCTCTCGATGTCATCGTCGAGCTGCGCGACGTACCCAGAGAATTCCTGCCCGAGGGTCAGCGGGACCGCGTCCTGAAGGTGCGTGCGACCGATCTTGACGATGTCCTGGAACTCGGTCGCCTTAGCTTCCAGGGCGTCGCGGAGTTGCCGGATCGAAGGCAGGAGGCGATCCATCACCGATCCTGCCGCCGCGATGTGCATGGCGGTCGGGAACGTGTCGTTCGATGACTGCGACATATTCACGTGGTCGTTGGGATGAACGGGGTCTTTGCTCCCCAGCTCTCCCCCGGCCATCTCGATCGCGCGGTTCGAGATCACCTCGTTCGCATTCATGTTCGATTGGGTTCCCGACCCGGTCTGCCACACGAACAGTGGGAAGTGATCGTCGAGCTTGCCGTCGATGACCTCGTCGGCCGCGGCCACGATCAGGTCTGCCACATCCTGCGGTAGATGACCGGACTCGGCGTTGACCAGCGCCGCTGCCTTCTTGAGTACCCCGAAGGATCTGATGACCTGAACCGGCATTCGATCGTCACCGATCGAGAAGTGGTGAAGCGATCGCTCCGTCTGGGCACCCCAGTACCGATCCGCGGAGACATCGATCGCTCCCATACTGTCGGTCTCACTTCGTGTGGCGGCCATCTCACCTCCTAGGTAGGTCGGTACTAAGCCTAATCCGCCGCCCGCTCAGGCTTCGAGTGTGGCGGCAAGCTCACGCTTGCTCCTCCGGGAGCCCAGGGTCAGGATCATCAGGCCGATCAGCATCAGCACGCTGCCCCCCAAAGACGTTGACGTCAAGCGCTCGTGGAGGACCAGCATCCCGAGGGTGGCGGCGGTCAGAGGCTCCGCGAGGGTCAGGGTCACCGCCGTCGCCGACGGGACGCTGGAGAGCCCCTTGGCGAACAGCGTGTAGGCAAGCGCCACGGTCACGAATCCGAGGTGGAGCACGGCCAGGAAGCCCAACGGCTCGGCGACCCAGCCCAGATCCTGGGTCGGAAGGACGATCGCCAGTGGGATCGCCGCGAGGCCGAAGGCGACCGCTATCACCGCACCCGAGCGATGCTCCGCCAGGAGGCGCTTGCTCGCCACCGTGTAGGCCGCATAGCCGGCTCCTGCCACCAGGGCGAGAACGATCCCCAGGGGGTCGACCGCGACGTCTCCCCCCGATGTGATGAGCAACGAACAGCCGGCCACCGCGAGCGCGGTGGCCACGAGCCATGCACGTGAGGGACGCTCACCTCCGAAGAGGAACGCGAACAGACCGGCGGCCACCGGAGAGCTGCCGATCGTGACGATCGTTCCGATAGCGACGCCGGTCTTCTGCACCGATGCAAAGAATGCGAGCTGGGATGAGGCGACACTGAGGGCCATTACCGCGGTCGGGAGCGGCGCCCACCTCCGGCCCCCACGGAAGAGGCCCCTGGCCCGCGCTATCGCCACGAGCGCGACGCCACCCAGGACGACACGTATCGAACCGACTCCGAGTGAGGTCGCACCATCCGGAGCGAGGGCCTGCGTGGTTCCCGTGGTGCCCCACAGCATCGAGGCGGCCAGGACGAGGAACACCCCGGGCTCGATCCTCCTCGAGATCACTTCTTCTTCTTGCTCTTGATCCGATCCATCGCGACGCGATACAGGTCCGGAAGCTCGGCCTCCTGACTGGAAGGACACAGCGGCTCGATCGGACAGTCGGCACAGAGAGGTTTCTTAGCGAGACAAATCGTGCGGCCATGATCGATCAACAGATAGGAGATCCTCGGCCATTGCATCTTCGGCACTAGGCCCTGCAGATCGGTCTCGACCTTCTCCGCATCCTTGGGTCCGTGGTCGGTGAGCCCCAAGCGCACCGCCAGCCGCCCAACGTGCGTATCGACGACGATCCCGGCATCGGGATCCTTCGTGAGGGCGTCCGGGAAGCAGTTGGACTGCACGACGTTCGCCGTCTTGCGCGCCACCCCGGGGAGTTGGATCAGCTCGGCGATCGTCCCGGGGACCTCACCGTCGAAATCGTCGAGCAGCTTCTGCGACAGGCCCCTGAGGGCCCGGGTCTTCTGCCGGAAGAACCCTGTGGCGTGGATGTCTTCCTGCAGTTCCTCCTCCGGAACCTTGAGGTAGTCCTCGGGCCCTCGGTACTTGACGAACAACGTCTCGGTGACCTCGTTGACCTTCACGTCGGTCGACTGGGCCGAAAGCACGGTCGCCACGACGCACTCGAGCGGGGTGATGAATCGGAGGGCGATCGAGGCCTCGGGGTAGGCCTCCTCCAGGCCCTCGATGACGGGCGCGATGCGTTCCGAGGCGGGGGCGTTGCGATCGACCGGCACCGGCGAAGGATACGAGGTGGCCGGGGCGGGTTTGCGCCTCGACCGGGCTCCGGGTAGGCTCACCAAACAATCGTTTGTTTTAGCCACACAGGAGGATCTGTGCAAACGGCAACCAAGCCTCGGGGCGCTCGGCGCGAGGAGATGGTCGCGGCCGCTGCGACGCTGTTCTCGGCCCGCGGGTACCACGGGACCTCGATGCAGCACCTGGGTGACGCCCTCGGGCTCCAGCGCGGGTCGCTATACGCTCATATCGGGTCGAAGGAAGAGTTGCTCTTCGATGTCGTGGACTCCGGGGCGAATCATTTCCTGGCCCGCGCCGAAGAGATCCTGGCCTCCGATGCCCCGGCGAGGGTGAAGCTCGAGAAACTCCTCGTGGGGCACATCGAGACCGCGATCGAACACCTCGATGCCGCGACCGTGTTCCTCAACGAGTGGCGCTACCTGTCGGACGAGCCCCGAGCCGCGATCCAGGCGAAACGCGACCGCTACGAACAGATAGTGAGACTGCTGATCGAAGCCGGTATCGGTACCGGCGAGTTCCGAAGTGACGCCGACGTACGTTTCGCCGCAACGCTGGTGCTGTCGGCCGGGAACTGGACCTATGCGTGGTACCGGCCCGGCGGAGAGCTGGGGCCGACGGAGATCGGACAGAAGTTCGCTGAATTGGTGCTGAGGGGACTGGAGGCCTGATGACCTACGAAGAGAAGCTCGCCAACTTCAACGCTCACATCGAGGACGGAGGCAAGGTCGAGACCGAGGATTGGATGCCCGACGACTACCGGCGCGGCGTCCTCAAGTTCATCGAGATGCACGCCAACTCCGAGATCATGGGCGCGCTACCCGAGCGCGAATGTCTCCCGGCCGCACCGTCACTGCGCCGCAAGATGTCGCTGGCCGCAAAGATCCAGGACGAGGTCGGGCACGCGCAGCTCCTCTACCGCGTCGCCGAAGACCTCGGTAAGAGCCGCGAGGCGATGTATGCCGACCTCATCAACGGACGTTCTAAGTTCCACAACGTCTTCCACTACCCCGTCCATCACTGGGGCGACGTCGCGCTGATCGGCTGGCTGATCGACGGCGCCGCGCTGGTGACCCAGGCAGCGCTCCTCGATTCCTCGTACGCGCCCTACACGCGGGTTCTCAAGCGGATCTGTTCGGAGGAGCAGCTCCACCTGCGACACGGCGAGGACATCACGCTCGAGCTCGCCTCGGGGACCGACCATCAGCGATGGATGTTCCAGGATGCCCTCGACCGCTGGTGGCTGGCGATCATCCACTTCTTCGGCCCCCGCTCGAACGTTGCCAAGGACCTGCTGCTGCGCTGGAAGGTGAAGACGCGCACGAACGAGGACCTGAGGCAGGAGTTCCTCGACCGGTACGTCCCGAAGATCTTCGAACTCGGCTTCACGCTTCCCACGCCGACCCCCTTCCACGACGAGGCCTCGGATCACTGGCTGATCGACGAGGAGGAGATCGACTGGGGCCCGCTCGACGGCATCAAGAAGAACCAGGGACCCGAGACGGAGCGCCGGCTCGCATGGCGCAAGCAGATGTACGACGACCACCGGTGGGTGCGCGAGTCGATGGCCGAGCCCGCGATCCACGTCGCGTAGCCATGGAGACTTACGAGGTTTTCAGGCGCTCGGGGCACAAGGAGCCTTTCGAGCATGCCGGAGCGGTGATCGCTCCGGATCCCGACATGGCGTTGATGATGGCCAAGGAGTGCTTCGTGAGACGCCGCGAGGGGGACCACCTGTGGGTCGTCAAGCGCGCCGACATCCATTCCTTCAAGGACGAATCGATCCTCGAGATCGCGGCCGACAAGAGCTACCGGTTCGCGTCCGCCTACCGCGACGTGATCCAGAAGCGCGAGAAGGCCCTGGTCCGAGCGCAGGAACTCGAGCAGAAGACATGAGCGACAACGCCGCTCTGGTCGCGCTACTTACGGCCCTCGCCGACGACGAACTGATCCTGGGCCACCGGCACTCGGAGTGGACCGGGCATGCGCCCCACATCGAGGAGGACGTCGCGTTCTCGTCGATCGCTCAGGACGAGATCGGACACGCCGGCGCGTACTACTCACTGATCGCCAAACTCACCGATCAAGCCACGGATCAGATCGCCCTGGGTCGCGAGCCGTCGGATTACCGCAATGCCGTCCTCTGCGAGCAGCCCAACGGGAACTGGGCCTTCACGCTGGCCCGTCACTGGCTCTACGACCACGCCGACGACATCCGCCTCGCCGCACTTGAGTCCTCATCTCACGAGGAGTTGAGCGCGATCGCGACCAAGCTCCGCCGCGAAGAGCGCTATCACCTGCTCCATGCGGATTCTTGGGTTCAGCGGATCTCGAGTGGACCGGTCGAGGGTCGCGCCCGCTTGATCGATGCGATGACGGAGGCATTCACCGATGCGATGGGGCTGTTCGAGCCCATCGAACTCGAGGAGGCCGCCGTCAAAGAGGGATGGCTTCCGGTCCCGTCCGCCGAGATGAAGGCGAGGTTCGTCGAACGGACGACCACCGCACTCGACGATCTCGGACTCCCAACCGAGGTGAGGGCCATCGACGACCGTGCTGCCGAGTTCGTGGCATCGTCCTCCGGGGACCTGATCGAGAATGCCGCCGCAGGCGAAGGGCCGAGCCCGCTACCGATCGCGCACGGACTCGGGGGCCGGAAGGGTCGCCACTCACCCGACTTCGAGATCCTGTGGACCGAGATGACCTCGACGTACCAAGAGAACCCGGGGGCGACGTGGTAGCTCCGACCCGCTCCCTCGAGGACGCACTCTGGACCGCGTTAACCGGCGTGCCCGATCCCGAGATCCCCGCGGTCTCGGTGGTCGACATGGGCATGATCGAGGCGATCTCCACCGACGGCACGCACGCCCACGTCACCGTCCTCCCGACCTTCAGCGGCTGCCCCGCCATCGATGTGATCGTCGCCGACGTCAAAGCCGCGCTCTTGAAGGTCAAGGGGATCGACGAGGCAACGGTCGAGACGACGTTCTCGCCGCCCTGGACCACCGCGCGCATCACCGCCGAGGGTCGCAGGAAGCTCGCCGACTTCGGGCTCGCACCCCCGGCGAACGGGGACCAGGTGTTGATTACAGAGATCGGACTCCCCAAGATGTCCCGGTGCCCGTTCTGCGGAAGCACCAACACCCGCAACGAGAACCCGTTCGGCCCCACGCCGTGCCGGGCCCTGTACTACTGCGACGACTGCCGCAACCCCTTCGAACAGTTCAAACCGGTCTAGCAATCAGCTCCCGACCTCGGCGAAGACGGCCAACGGCTGATGGCTCGCGCCTTTAGTGGGGAATCGCCACGCCCGCGAGCCAACCCCTGTCTCAGGGTCTCGTCACAATGAAAAACTAGCCGCTACGGCTCGCGAACTGCCGTCCAAGGAAGCAGAATGGTGCCATGACCGTCCGAGTAGAAGTGCAACCCGAGCTCTTGGCTTGGGCAAAGAAGCGGAGCCGAGCCGAGTCCACACAGCTGATCAAGCGGTTCCCCAAGCTGGAGGCCTGGGAGGGCGGCAAGGCGCATCCGACTCTCAAGCAGCTTGAGGACTTCGCTCGCGCAACGCACACGCCCATGGGGTTCCTTCTTCTTCCCCAACCGCCCGATGAGCAGGTGCCGCTGCCGGATTTCAGAACATTCGCCGAGGCTGCCCTTGAGCAGCCCAGCGCTGACCTCCTTGACACTTTGTTTCTCTGCGAACAGAGACAGGAGTGGTACCGGGAATACGCCCGAAGCCTCAAAGAAGAACGGCTCTCGTTCGTGGGGTCGCTCACGCTAAATACGAACGTGGAGCAGGCCGCCTCGGACATGCAGGAGCTGCTCAGGTTTGCGCTGGACGAACGGGGTTTCAGCTGGGCCGACGCGTTGCGAACTCTGTCCGAACGAGCCGAGAACCTCGGTGTCTTGGTGATGATCAGCGGAGTGGTCGGGAGCAACACCCACCGCAAACTTGACCCTAAGGAATTCCGAGGCTTCGCGATCGTCGACGACCTCGCTCCTCTCGTGTTCATCAACGGCTCAGACACGAAAGCGGCGCAAATCTTCTCTCTGGCGCACGAACTCGCCCACCTCTGGCTGGGAGAGTCCGCTTTGTCCAATGTTGAGGTAGCGGATATCGAGGGAAACGAGATCGAGCGTTGGTGTAACCAAGTAGCCGCCGAGTTCCTCGTCCCGCTCAGTAACCTCGAGAACGCATTCAATCCCGAGGCCCCTCTGACTCATGAGCTGGAGCGCTTGGCCCGCTCGTTCAGAGTCAGCACCTTAGTCATCGTCCGCAGGATCCACGACACGGGCTATCTCGCTGGCGAGGATTATTGGGCCGCTTTCGAGGCAGAGCGAGATCGTGTGCTGAAGCTCATGGGAGAGGGGGGCCCAGGAGGCGGCAACTTCTATAACACGCAGCCTGTAAGGGTAAGTAAGAGATTCTCGCGGGCAGTGATAACGAGCACCCTCGAAGGCAGGACGCTATATCGAGACGCGATGCGACTGCTCGGAGTGAAGAAGGTCGCGACATTCCAGGAGCTCAGTCAGCACTTAGGCGTCGGTTGATGGCCTACCTTCTTGACGCCAACGTCTTCATCGAGTCTAGGAATCGCTTTTACGGATTCGATATCTGTCCCGGGTTCTGGGAATGGCTGGACGCCGCACATGCCAAGGAGAAAGTCTTCAGCATCGAGAAGGTCTCGGACGAACTGGTCGATGACGATTTAGCCGCATGGGCAAAGGATCGTTCGGGATTGTTCCTGCGCCCGGACGCCGACGTCGTGAAAAGTCTGCAAGCGACGAGCACGTGGGCGACGTCACAGGACTACGACGCGGCGGCTGTTACGACATTTCTCGAGTCCGCCGACTACTACCTTGTCGCTCACGCCCATGCGCATGGATACGTCGTCGTGACCCAAGAGGTAATCGCCAACACCAGGAAGAAGATCAAGATCCCTAATGCTTGCATCGGAATGGGCGTCAAATGCTTGGGCATATTCGACATGCTGCGCGCAGAGAAAGCCCGCTTCGTCCTGGACGCTACCTAAGCCGCCCCTGATCGGTCACGAATCAACCCCGACTGACTCGCTTGTTTGCCTCGGGTCGCTTCTCCCGAGATGCTGCCCGAACTCGAGGAGCTCTAAGGGCCGGGAACGATCGAGGTCGAAGCCGCTCTCCGTCCTCTCGAGTAGAACCCCATTACGCTGCAGGAATGATCGAACTCGACAACCTGCGCAGCGCGGCCCGGCGCCTAGAGGACGTCGCACACAGGACTCCCGTGCTGACCTCGAGGACGCTGAACGAGGCCGCCGGCGCCCAGGTGTTCCTCAAGGCAGAGAACCTGCAGCGCGGGGGAGCATTCAAGATCCGGGGGGCATACAACAAGATCTCGCAACTGACGCCCGAAGAGCTGTCGCGAGGGATCGCTGCGTTCTCTTCCGGCAACCACGCCCAGGCCGTGGCACTTTCCGCGCGACTCGTCGGCACCAAGGCCACGATCCTGATGCCCGAGGACGCGCCGCCTTCGAAGCTCGACGCCACCCGTGCCTACGGATCGGAAGTGATCACCTACGACCGGTACACGCAGAACAGGACCGAGCTCGGGCTTGCCCTGAGCGCCGAGCGAGGTCTTACCCTCGTGCATCCCTACGACGACCCCGACATCATCGCCGGGCAGGGCACGGTCGCCCTCGAGTTGCTCGAGGAGGTCCCGGACCTCGATGTTCTGTTGGTTCCGGTCGGAGGAGGGGGCCTGATCTCGGGGTGCTCCATCGCCATGAGCGCGGTCGGGCGGCCCGGTGCCGTGATCGTGGGGGTTGAGCCGGCTGCAGGCGACGACACCAAGCAGTCTCTGGCCGCCGGTCACCGGGTCACGATCGAGGTGCCCCGCACGATCGCCGACGGCCAGCAGGTCGAAACTCCCGGCGCCATCACCTTCGAGATCGTTCAGAGGAACGTCGACCAGATCGATCTCGTTACCGATGCCGAGATCGTGGGGGCGATGGCATTCCTTTTCGAGCGGATGAAGATCGTCGTCGAACCATCCGGAGCGTGCGCCCTGTCGGCTCTCCTAGCCGGTCACCTGGAGGAGATCGCGGACGGCAAGAAGGTGGGGGTCATCCTCTCAGGAGGAAACATCGGGATCGAACGATTCGTCGGCCTGCTGTCCTAGCGGGCAAATACTCAGTGCGCGCTGGCGAGTTCCGGATGTACGCCGAGCACGTCGATGAACGTTTCCACGACCGTGGGATCGAATTCCTCGCCGGCCCCCTTGGTGAGGCGATCGATCGCGACCTCCAGCGGGAGCGCCTTGCGGTAAGGGCGATCGCTCGTCATGGCATGGAACGCGTCGACGACCAGGATGATTCGAGATTCGAGGGGGATCTCGCCGCCCTTCTTCTTGTCGGGGTAGCCGCCACCGTTCCAGTGCTCGTGGCAGGCGCGCACGACGGGACGGACGTCGGCGAGACGGGCGATCGGAGCAAGGATCCGCTCCCCCAGTTCTGGGTGCGTCCGGATGATCTCCCACTCCTCATCGTTCAAGGGACCCGGCTTCCTGAGGATGTCGGTTGGGATTCCGATCTTGCCGATGTCGTGGAACAACGCTCCCAGCTCGAGTCGCTTGAGGCTGGGTGTGTCCATCCCCAGCTTGGTACCGACGAGAAGGGCAGTGTCGGTGATCCACCGGGCGTGATCTGAGGTGTACTCGTCCTTCGCTTCCAGTGCGTTCGCAAGCGCTTCGACGGTGTCGAGGAATGTCTGCTCCATGTTGTCGAACCCGAGAGCGTTATTGATCGCCAGCTGAAGCTGGTTCGCGATGCCCGCCAGCAGCCGCATCTTCCTCTCAGAGAACTCGTACTCCCCTAGAGCGGGAGCGGCCACGGCGATGGCTGCGTGTCGCGAACCCTCGAGGCGCATGGGAGCCACAGCAAACGAAGCTCGCGCCACTCCCGGGTCGACCCCGATCATCTCCGCGTCCCTCGAGTGCATAACGAAGGGGGAGTCGTGTCTTAGGAACTTATCGGCCAGGGCACCATCGAGAACCGTCGCCTCGAGGATGGTGCGCTCGTGCTCATCGAAACCGTGGGTCGCGGCCACCAAGAGGTCACCGCCCGTCTTGTGTTGGAGCCAGATCGACGCGTGCGGCGCACCCAGCTGGCGGGCGGCCATCTCGACCGACCTCTCGAGCACCTCGTCGAGCCCCTCGACACGGGCGAGCTCACTTCCGAATTCCAATAGCGCCTGAGCGATCTCGGCGGTCTCCTTCTGGTCCCGGTAGACGAGGGACTTCTGCATCGCGACCGAAGCGTGCGATACAAGCGACGCGAATAACCTCAGCCGTTCCTCGGAGAAGTGCCCGGGGCGAGCCACCGGCTCCCGCGCAACGATCCAGCCGAACAGACCGTTCGCCGAGTTGAGCGGAGTGACGGCCGCGGGCCGGATGGGAGCATCGAGCGTGAGGAACTTCTCGACCTCCTCGGGGGTCATGAACGTGGGGCCGGCCAGGTGTCCCAGGAGACGCTCTCCTTCGGCTGCGGGGATCCGCAACCGGATCATCTTCTCGCTGCTGGGGTCTCCAACGAAGCCGGAGTGTGCCGAGCAACGGAACTCACGGGACCGCTCGTCCTGGATCCACAGTGCGGCCTGGTCGACATCGAGCAAGCGTTGCGCCATGGCCGCGGTCTCGTTACCGATCTCGTGGAACGACTCGGCCTTCGCCGCCCGGTCCGCGAATTCGAGAAGAGACCGGGCCCGCTCGGCATCCCGGCGCTGTTCTTCGTACATGCGCGCGTTCTCAAGTGCAACAGACGCGTGACCGGCCAGAACCTCGAGGAGCCGCACATCGTCGGCATCGAACTGCCCGACGCCGAGCTTGGACAGAGCCAGGACACCTACAACCCGCACGCCGAAGGTCAAGGGAACGCTGACGATCGATCGCGGCCCACTCGTGTTCTTGACGGGGATGTCCGCGAAGTCACACTCGAAGATATCGGGGATCACTTGCGCTTGACCCTTCTCGAGTGTCCTACCGACGACCCCCTGGCCCGTCATGAAGATGTGTTCCCATGGGTGATAGCCCTCGGGAAGCTCCCCGCGCCACGCGATGGGGATCAGTCGGTCGCCCTCCGCCAAGTAGACACGGCAGTCGTGATAGTCGATCAGGGTTCTGAGTTCTGAGGTGATCGCGTCGCCGATCTGTCTAACTCCATTCAGGCGATTCAACTTGCCGGAGAGGCTCTGCAACATCTTCAGGTGAGCGATCGATCTGACGTCGTCGCCCCGGGTCGTGCCGACAGGGCGTTCGGTCTCTCCCTCCTGGAAGAGAACCGCCCTCGCCTTTCCTCGAGTCTTCGCCGTCATCATGGCGGCCTCTGCACACGCGACCAGTTCGCGGGGGTTCGCCGCGTGCTGTGGCCCCTGGGCAACCCCGATCGATACGGTGATGCGGCCAGCGGGGTCGAAGTCGATCGCGGCCAGTTGGTCGGCCAGCCGTCGCGCGAGTCCAAGGGCATCGCCCGCATCGCAGGACGGGAGGATCGCGGCGAACTCCTCGCCCCCGATCCGGCATGGGACGTCGGACCCACGAACGAGTTTCTGGAGTACCTCACCAACGGTCTGAAGAACGTGGTCGCCCAAACCGTGGCCGTAGATGTCGTTGACGCGCTTGAAGTCGTCGAGGTCGAAAACGAGGAGCGCGATGCTATCGCCCGCGCGGCTGGCGCGAACTAGTTCGGCCTTCAACCGCTCGTGGAAGTAACGGTGGTTGTAGAGACCGGTCAAGGCGTCGGTCTGGGCCTGATGCTCGAGCGCCTCGCGGATCTCGGCATTGTCGATCGCCAGGGCCGCAGCGTCGGCGAACGACCGGGCGAGCTCGAGTTCGACGGTGGAGAAGTTGGCGTCCTCACCGATGCGATACAGGTTCAGAGCACCTTTGATCTTCTCGCGAGAGATCAGAGGGACCGTGATGAGCGCCTCGGGCTCGATCGGGGTGCCCGGTACCATCGAAGCGCGGGGGTCGAGGTGCGCTGCGTTGGTCAAAACAGGTTGGCGGTGCTCCACGGCCCAACCAGTGATCCCATGGCCGAATGGCATCGTGGTGGCAAGGACCTCTTCAGCCCATTGATCGCGCGCGTGCACGGGAGTGAGAAGACGGGTTGTCTCGTCCGCTCGATAGATCGTCAACGAGTCGTACGGGACCAATCCGTCGAGGGCCACCGCGACCTCTTCGAGCAGCGAGTCGAGGCTCTGCTCGGACAGGAGATGCCCGAAAAGGCGAGCTAGTTTGCGATAGGAGTCGACAAGGGAGCGCTCAAGCGCTCCTCTCGGTTCATCGGTTCCGCTGAAGGAGGTTTGTCCTTCTCCGGGCATCCTGAGACCCATCCGACCCCTGCCGTAGATGTGGTATTTGCCAACATCTGGGGTATCGGCGTCCCACGGGGTGGCCTTGAGGATGGCCGAACCCTAGGAGGGGGGACGAACGGCTCAAAATTGCCCGTACGTTCGGCCTATGTCGAACTCAAAGATGAGCCGCTTCTCCGTGACCATCGCGGCCTTGTACTCCTCGAGGTCGTCGGGCTCCCCCGCCAGCACCCGATATAGCCTGAGATTGTCCTCGACCGGGTCGTCCTTGAGGATCTTCACGGTCGTCTCGATCCCCAACCACTGCCACGGGGAATCCGCCAGCACGCAGAGCGTCGACCGGGGGTCCCTCCTCAGATGCTTCGTGCGAACCCGGTCCTGGGTCGCCGAACTCCAGAGCCTGCCGTCCACCAGACCGACCCCGATCCGGGCCACGTGAGGAGTGCCGTCCTCGGCGAGAGTGGTCTGGATGGCGCCATGGTTCTCCTCGAGGAAAGCCCTCACCCGGTCGTCCATCGATCTCCTCTCGCGTACGCTCCGTCAGGTGCAGAGCATAGGAGGACCATGGGCATAGAGGTGACCGGAGAAGCGGTCGAGATGCTGGCGCGCTCGCTCGAGTTGGGCGGGGTCGATCCGGCCACCGGTGGAGTGAGGTTGCGTGTCGCTCGCTCGCTCGGTGGAGGGAACGTGCTCCAGGTCGAGTTGGCCGACGCTCTCGGGACGGGAGAAAACATCATCGAGAAGGACGGCGTTCGGATCTTCGTCGACCCGACCGTCGAGGACGCCTATCCGGATGCGGTGGTGGAGCTCGACCCAGAACACGACCGCCTCGCGATCCGATCTGTCGGAGACGACGGGTGACGATCCGCAAACGAGTGCGCCTCTCCGGTCGCGTTCAGGGAGTCTTCTTCCGGGACTCCGCTCGTCAGGTCGCAAACGAACACAACGTTGCGGGCTCGGCCCGGAACCTCCCCGACGGTCGCCTCGAGATCGTCCTCGAAGGCCCCGCCGAGGCGGTATCTGAGGTTGTGACCTGGGCAGAGACCGGACCCGAATTCGCGCGGGTCGACGCCGTCGAGATCGTCGATGAAGAACCGCAGGGCCTTCGTGGTTTCACGATCGATTGAGGGAAAGCCCACATCTCTCCAAGCCAGTCCCGCATAGCGGGACTCAGTTGGAAAAGTAGGGGCCAGTCCGGGTCGGGCACACGGATGTACCTATTTGAGCGAGACCCACACCGACTTCGTTTGGGTGTACGTCTCGATCGAGTGCAGGCCGAGTTCGCGCCCGAAGCCCGACTGCTTGTAACCCCCGAACGACACCGAGGGATCGAACAGACCGGCGGTGTTGATCCAGACGGTCCCGGCCTTGATGCCCTTAGCCACGCGGTGGGCCTTCGAGAGATCGCTCGTCCACACCGCGGAGGCGAGTCCATAGACGGTGTCGTTCGCAACCTCGATCGCCTCATCCACATCGGCGATCTCGATCACCGCCGCGACCGGACCGAAGATCTCCTCCTGGGCGATGCGCATGTCGTTCTTCACGCCGGCGAAGACGGTCGGCTGAACGAAGTACCCATCCCCCAGCTCGGTCGCGCGCTCGCCGCCGGTCACGACCTCGGCCCCCTCGCCCTTGCCGATCTCGATGTAGCCGGTGACCCGGTCCATCTGCTCCTGCGAGACGACCGGACCCATGCCCGTGGACTCGTCGAGGCCCGGTCCCAGCTTCATCGACTTGGTCGCCTCGACCATCGAATCGACGAACTCGTCGTGGACGGAGCTCTCGACGAGGATGCGGGTGCCGGCCGTGCACACCTGCCCCGAGTTGAGGAAGACGCCCATCATCGAACCCTTCGATGCGCGCTTCAGGTTGGCGTCCGCGAACACGATGTTTGGAGACTTGCCCCCGAGTTCGAGCGAGACGCGCTTCAGGTTTCCGGCCGACGCCTCGAGGATCTTCCGTCCTACCTCGGTCGATCCGGTGAAAGCAACCTTGTCGACGTCCATATGAGCGGCCAGCGCCGCTCCGGCTTCCGGACCGAGTCCGGTGACGACGTTTACGACTCCCTCGGGCACTCCGGCCTCGAGGCACAGCTCACCCAGCCGGATCGCGGTCAGAGGGGTCTGTTCGGCCGGCTTGAGGACAACAGTGTTGCCGCACGCGAGCGCCGGGGCAACCTTCCAGACCGCCATCACCAGCGGGAAGTTCCACGGGATGATCCCACCGCAGACACCGAGCGGCTCGCGGAGCGAGTACACGAACATGTCGTCGGCGCTCGGGTTGGTCTCGCCGAAGATCTTGGTCGGCCAGCCCGAGTAGTAACGGAAGACCTCGCTCGCCATCCACATCTCGCCCGCCGCGACACTCACCGGCTTCCCCGAATCGAGCGACTCGAGCTGAGTCAGCTCGGGGATGTTGCGCTTGATGAGCTCTCCGATCTTGAACAGGATCTCTGAGCGCTTCCCGGGGCGAAGGCTGCTCCAGCGCCCGTCATCGAAGGCCGCACGCGCTGCGGCCACCGCACTATCGATGTCGGCCGCGGCCCCTCTGGGGGCCTGAGTGATGACCTTGCCGGTGGATGGGTCGTAGACGTCGAATGTCTCTCCCGAAGCCGAGTCGACCCCGGCCCCCCCGATCAGAAGCTTCGGTCCGGAATCGACGAACTTCGTTACCTCGGGAAGCACCTCGAGCAGTGCCATGGGGTCCTCCTTGACCGTCTCAGCGCGTGGAGTGAACTCGTTCGGCCGTCCACCCTAATGGAGAGAGAACCGAGGCTAGTTCGAGGCGAAAGCGTTGTAGGCACCGTCGATCACTGGTCCCCACGAGGAGTAGCTCGCTTCGAACTCC
This sequence comes from Actinomycetota bacterium, assembly GCA_009377815.1. Taxonomy (GTDB): domain Bacteria; phylum Actinomycetota; class CADDZG01; order CADDZG01; family WHSQ01; genus WHTI01. Next base: position 11,997 of record WHTI01000022.1, on the reverse strand, counting down.
TCAGGCGGGTTGTGCTCGGCCGACATGACGAGCGATGCACCGTCTTGCCGTATCCCGACGAACAGCTGACCGTAGAGCGGCATCGATCCCTGGGAGTCGACCCACAGGGCCTGGTAGTCCACGACCGCGGCCGAGACCATCGAGCCGAACGGTTGGATCGGCGACACCTCGCTGAGTTGGAGCTGGCTGTAGTTCTCCGCCGGGAGAATGTCGGTCACGATCTGGCTCAGGAGCGATCCGGCATCGGTGGACGGGTCCTCCTGTCCGACGATCGCATAGACCCACGATCCCTGGTCGTCGCCCAGCAGAACGTCGACGTCGCCCTGACCGAGCACGTTCCAACCGCCCGGTACCGGGATCGTGGCGATGCCGTCACCGAGGGTGACCCCGTCACCCGGAGGAGGCGGCGACGGTGCCGTGGTCTCCTGCGGCGTGGGTTCGGTCGTTTCCAAGGGAGTGGGTTGGGTGTTGCCGACCGGAGTCGGATTGAGGATGCCCGAGCCGCCCGCGCCGGGCGCGGCGACGTTCTTGTCGTCGTCACCGCCACCGACCATCGCGCCGATGAGTCCGCCGATGCCGCCCACTACGACGACGCCGGCAACGATCATGACGATCGTCTTCTGCTTGCCGAAGTTGAACAACCCTTCGCCGGACGGCATCGGTGCAGTGGTATCGGAGGCTTGATCGCTCATGCCGCACCCCCTCCCGATGTCGAGCGGATATCTCGGCGCGCCTGATGGGACGTTGAACGCACGGAGGTTCCGCAGGCGATGCAGAACAGCGAACCGGGAAGGAGCATGTTCCCGCACTCGGGACAGAAGGTTTCGGTCCCCGTTTCCCTGAAGGTGTGGTGGTCGCGGACGGCATCTTCGACGGCCGCTTCGAGCAGCGCGTGCTGGAGACTGACCCGCACCCGGATCACGAGAATGCCGAGGATGAGGAGACCCCAGAGAAGGCCGAGAACCTGACCGAAGGGTGCGTACGCGAACAGCCGGACGCCCAACCAGTAGACGACATTGGCCCCGGCCGCGAAAGCAAAGTTCGCTACGTAGTGCGGGGTGAAGCCGTCGTAGCCCTCTCCCTTTCCGGAGAACGCACCGACCGCGATCCCCGATGCCGTCCCGTAGATCAGGGACTTGACGACCATGAGGTTCACGATCACGACGACCCACGAAGACAGACCCGCGGTGGTGCGGAACTCGCTCGATGTGAACACCGACCAGAAGACGACGATGGTTTCGAACGCGGCGTAAGCCGTACCGGCCGCGACCCCGAAGGTCAGCCCATCGATCATGTCGTCGAACTCGGGGCGCCTGGCGAGCAAGCAACCGAAGAGGTTCTTGACGATCTCCGCGACGATGGGAAGCAGCACCGCGAAGATGAGGAGCGCGGTTACCGACAGTGTGCCGAAGCCTCCCCTCGTGCCACTGCCGGCCACGAAGGTACTGAACTCAGAATCGAAGACCCACCTGAAGAAGACCAGCGATACCAGGGTCGCGAGCACCCCCGTGGCGGCGAAGAGTCCCAGAACGACGGGTACGGGGGCGTCCTCCCACAGGTTGACGTCGTAGATGTAGACCAAATAGGCGATCGGGATCAGGAACGCGGCCGATGCGATCGCGATCGACAGGATCCCGAGGGCAGTGGCTCCAACGATGAGGAGGGCGCTGGTGATCATCGCCCAGCGATAGTTGTCGGCGGTCTCCCGGTTCGTGTGCGGCATGATCGTTGAGATGAGAGCGAGCTGATTGACGCCCTCGGATGACTGAACGACGTAGGAGTTGTTGCGTCCGTGCTTGGAGGCATCGGCGCGCTTCAAGGCATGACCGCACCGGTAGCAGAACCGCGCCACCTCTGGGTTGGCGGTGGAGCATTCGGGGCACTGCAAAACTGACCTCCTGGTTGGACGCCCTGATTGGATCACCAGACAGTGAAGACTGAGTACTCGCGGAGGTTCTTGTCAATGACCTTGGGGAAACGATAGGCCTCCGCCGACCGGACGTAAGGCGCCAAGGTCATTGACAGGACCGAAGCCGGTATCGAGACTCAGCCTGTGTCACCAACCGTCTCCCGACGCGCCTTCACCCTGATCGTGGCTCTGCCGGCCGTGATCCTTCTGTCCGCGTGCGACCGCGAGCCCTCCTTCGGGTCGGACAGTGGGGAGCCCCAGACACTGATCGCGTCGACCACCTGGATCCAGAGCGCCGACGACTCCGAGACTCAGACCCGGCTGGCTGAGCTTCAGGACGCCATCGACGAGTTGCGCTCGGCGACGGCGTCCGGCTGGATCGGAACCCAGGACGACATCACCGGGTACCTGACCGAGCTGTCGGGAGGGCGCTTCTTCGCCGATCAGGGGGCCGACTCCCTATCTGTTGTCGAGTCGTTCCTCGACGAGTACGGCACTCGGCTGTTCGGAGTTGGCTACGACGGACTCGAGTTCGGTGACGAAGAGGCCCCAGACGCCAACGGCTCGAGCGTGATCCGCGCTCAGCAGGTCTTCGAGGGGATCCCCGTGCTGGACGGAACCATGATCGTCACCATCGGAGATGCCGCCAACGAGCCCCGCCTGAATGCCGTCGGGGGCCGCGTCTTCGCCGACGTCGCGGTGGACACCGAGCCAACGATTTCTCCAAACAAGGCAACGAGCGAAGCGCAGCGGCTCTCGGGAGCAACCGCGCAGGGATCGCCGCGACTGGTCATCATGCCGGGAGGAGAGGGCCAGCTCGCGTGGGAGGTCGTCGTTGTCGGTACGAGCGAGGATGAGGATGAGCTGACCCTCGCCGACGGCATCTACTTCATCAGCGCAACCAACGGCGACTTGTTGAACATCCGGCCGGGCTCGGCACATGCCCGCGCCCTCCCCGCCTTCGGACCCCAGGTCTCGTCCTCGAAGCGGAGTTCCGGCAAGGTCGGATCGCTGGACACGCAGAACCAGTCGCCCAGCGACTCGGTCCTGGTCAGCGGAGACAACCCGATCGGCGGCACGCTCCAAGCGAATGGAGTCGTGGTCGAGGGCGGACGAGTCGCGCTGATCGATACGACCGTTCCTACCTACGACCCCGCGACCGGCAACGGTGGCATCTACACGTACGACGCTGGAGGCAGCGACGACCAGTCCCGGTTGCCGGGACGGCTGGTCACTTGGAACAGCGATCGGATCGACGATCCCGAGGCGATCGCCGGCCACGCTCTAAGCCGCTACGTGTACGACTACTACGCGGCGCTGGGGCGGGCGTCCTGGGACGGTCAGAGTGGCTCGCTCATCTCGACGGTCAACTTCGGTGGCGGCGACTTCTGCAACGCGTTCTTCTCGTCCAGCCTCCAGCCTCCCCAGATGGTCTACGGGAACCCCTGTGAGGCCGGAGGCGCTCCCGCAGAGGTCTCCACGGTCGAGATCGACACGGCGGGACACGAGATCACCCACGGCGTTACCGACACATCCGCGGGACTCATCTACTCCGGTCAATCGGGAGCACTCAACGAGAGCTTCTCCGACTACTTCGGCAACGTGATCGGCAATCGCCTAAAGGAAACCGACACGGCTGAGGTGTTCGAAGGTGGCTGCACCGGGTTCACCTCACCGACACCGATGTGCCGGCCGAATCCGGAGGGCGGGCTATCGCTTCGCTACATGCTCAACGGCAACACGTTCGAGGACTACCTCTACATCCTGAACTCACCGCACCGGCTCAATCTGCTCGGCATCAATCAGGACTTCGGTGGGGTGCACCTCAACTCGTCGATCTGGAACAACGCCTTGTGGAGCATCCGTTCCAGGCTCGCTCAGATCGACGGGGTCAGCGGAAACGATTCCAAACTCGCCACCGACTTCGACAAGATCGCCTATGCCGCTCTGACCCGGAAGCTCGGTCCCTCGGCCGGGTTCCTCAACGCTCGCACGGCGATCGAAGAGACCACGGTCGAAGCGGGAGCGGATCCTGCGATCCTCCGTGTCGTACAGGAGACCTTCGACTTCAACAAGATCTGCGGCGGCTGCGCGGACCCGACGCCGGGCCCGGGACTGATTGTAAGCAGCGCGCCGCAGACACAACTAGCTCCCAGCGTCGTTGGGGATCAGATCGCATGGCTGGACCTGAACGAGGGCGACGGGATCTTCGGGTACCCCGCACAGGCCGGCGTGGGGAAGGACCCGGCGAACCTATCTGCAACCCCGGAAACCGCTCAGGTCGTCTTCGCCGGCGACACCGTGCTCACGCTCGAACTCCCCGGAACGATCGCCAGGTACGACGGGGGCATCAAGGAGTCCGTCGACGAGATCGGCTTCTCGACCTTGGTCGCCGGCCTCGGCGGCTCCGATGCAGGAGCCGCATGGGTATCGATGGAGAACGGGACCGTCAAGTTCATCGACCCCGCCGGCTCCGTGACGGCGGCCGACCTTCCGAACCTCGGCGGAGCGGAGGTCATCTCGGTCGGCACCGGTGACGGCGTCGTGGCCCTGGGATCGGATGCGGGATCGGTGTTCGCGTGGCAGCCCGGAAGCGAGGTTGCGGAGATCGGCGCGATGCCCGGAGCGGTGATGTCGATCGCCGCATTCGGGGAGAACGTCATCGCCGTGGACGACACGGGAACGGCGGCCGTCTTCAACGCCTCGACCGGCTCGGTCACCGAGGTGTCCCAGGACGCCATCCCCTTCGGTGCGGCGATGAACGCCCACTACGCAGTCTGGACCAACAGCCAGGGAGAACTGGGAGGGGGCGTGGCCCGGAGCGAGGGCGCCGCTTTCCCAGACACCGACCTGTATATGTACAGCCCCGCCACCGGCACGATCTACAACCTGCTCCCCCAGCGGGGACAACAGGGCTTCCCCGCGTTGTCCGGGGATCGCCTCGTGTGGCAGGACGCGGTCTTCGGCGGCGACGACATCCTTACCGCAACCATCCCTTCCGGCCTGTAGTCGACGCCGGTTACCGAGATGACTGCCGCGGTAGACAGAGGCGCATCCCCCGGGCTCCGGATCGTCATCGCGGTGCTCATAGCGGCAACTTCGGTGCTTGGGGCCATGGCGGCATGGAGAGCCTCGGTTGCCGGCAGCGAGGCAACCGCAAGTGAGCGGAAGGCATTCGACGATGAAGTCGCTCGCGAGCGTGCCCGCGCCGCGGTGCTGAACTCGTTGGACTCAACCTTCTCCAGCTACATCCGCAGCGAAGAGGAACGGCGTCGTGCCGAGGAACTCAGGAGCACGGCGAAGGCCGTTGCCGGCTCGGAGAGGGCGCAGTTCCTTGCCGAAGCCGACGCCTACGACAACCTTGCGGATATCAACGTGGCCGGTATCAGGGTGGACTCCCTCCGTCCCGACGGAACCCTCGATCTCGAGAGGGCTTTCGAGATCGAATGGGATCAGGCACAACGGGCCGAAGACCTGGATCCCGAGCCGGACTTCGCCGCAGCCGACAAGTCACTCGAGAAATCGGAGCAACTCATCGGACTGACCGCTCTCATGATAGCGGCGGCGTTCTTCCTAACCCTTGCAGAGATCTCCAAGACGGTTGCGCACCGCGTGTACTTCTTTGGAGGAACCGGCGTACTCGTGATCGCCTCGGTCCTGCTGGTTCTGGTGGAGATGGCATGAGCGATCGCATCGAGTCAACCAAACCCCTCACCGAGGAGAGTTCCGACAGCACCAAGACGGCGGTCGCGGTGATGATCATGATCGTCACACTCCTTGGAACCGTCTTCGCCTTCCTTCAATCTCAAGCCAGCAATGAAGAGGCGCGCGCAGCGCGAGAAGCCGAGAGCGCCTCGCTTCGATCGATGGTGAAGGTGAACGAAGCCGGCCGCTCGATCGGACGAGACAACCTCGCCTACGGTCTGTGGAGCGACCACGAATGGCTCCGCTACTCGTACGACCTCACGGCGACTGCCGGGGGTCCGAACTCCGCCTACGCTCGTCTGCTCTCTGAGGTCGAAGGCGCGGTCTCATCCGAACTGGAGCAGTACTCGATGATGCTCCAGGGTGAGGAGTACGCCCTCGAGGACGGCACCTACGACTACGCCCTGTTCTACGAGGAGCTCTACGCCCCCTCCTATGAGGCTGCCGAGTTCGACGAGCAGTACGCCACCGAGCGCGACGCATGGGGAGGCAAGGCCGACGCCTTCGTGGCCGTCATCACCGTCCTCGCGGTGGCTCTCTTCTTGCTCGGTCTGTCCAGCACGATCACTCCTGCGGTACGAAAGCAGTTCATCGTCGCCGGTGGCGTGGTTGCCGCGGTCGCTGCCATCTGGGGGGCGGCAACCTACCTGCGAGGCGTTCAGGCCCCCTCACCGAAGGCGATCGACGACTACGTAGCGGCAACCGTCGAGGTCAATACCGCCGAAGACGTCGAGGATTACGAGCGAGCGATAGCGCGGCTGGATTCCGCCATCGAAGAGCGCGAAGGGTACGCGAACGCCTTCCTGGTTCGTGGCAATGCGTACTTCAACCTCGACTTCCTAAACAGTGACGGGCCGCAGGGTTCCGAGGACGCCCTGGCCGACTTCAATCGAGCGCTCGAGTCCAACCCCGACGACTGGGTATCGATCGGCAACGTGGGCGCCGTCCACTACTGGCTGGGGAACTACGAGGCCTCCCTGGAGAACACCGAGGGAACTACGAGGCCTCCCTGGAGAACACCGAAAAGGCGCTGGCGCTCAAACCGGACGATCCGGTCCTATCTCTGAACCGCGTCCACGCACTTATCGGGATGGATCCCGGGCGCGATATCTCCGATGAGCTGCCCCGACTACGAGAGATCTTCGTCGAGCTCCCGGCGTGGCTGCGAGACGACACACTGATGCGCGCGTACCGCGCCACCCAGCTGGCGATCGACTACCGGCCGGAGCTGGCCGACGCCGAAAGGATCTATATCGAAGAGTTGCGGCGCATGCAGCACGAGATCGAAGTCTCGCTGGAGATGACCGGTGAGCACACTCCACCCGAGGTCTCGTCGACGGTCGACAACATCGCGTTCGAGCTCTCCGCCGACCGCACGACGCTCGAGGTCACGTTCGACTACGACGGCATGTCGGCGGATCAAGAGTGGATCTACCGCAGCTACATCAACGACGTAGTAAAGAAGGAGTACTCGACCGAGCCCGAGCCGTGGTCGTTCCAGGTCCCCTCGGGAGGCTTGGTCCTCACGTTTACCGAACCGGCGGGGTTCACCTCCGGAGACGTCATCCGCACCGAGGTATTCGTGGAGGGAAACCTGCTGAACGCCGGGGAGTTCGAGATCCCCTAACCACGCAGCGCACGCAGTTTCTTATCCAGCTGAGTGGTCTCTGGTACACCTGGTGTGGATAAGAAGAGCGAGTTCTAGCGGCTTGCGGTGCGACCCGAGTACGAGCCGAGAACCCTGGTGAACGTCGCGTGGTCGCTCATCTCTGCAAGTGCCTCGATCACCTCGGGGGCATCGGCGGGGGCTTCGACGTCGATGTAGATCACGTACTCCCACGGCCTGCCCGCTCGGGGGCGTGACTCGATCTTGCCGAGGTTCAGGTGCCGTGTGGAGAACGCACCGATGCACCTGTACAGACAGCCTGGAACGTGGCCGACGCCGAAAACCAGCGAGACCTTGTTCGGGTCTTCGAGGGCATCAGGGTTACGCGACAAGGCTCCGAATCGGGTGTAGTTGTCGGGGTAGGTCTGGATCTTCTCGGCGAGGACGTCGAGCCCATAGAGCTCGGCGGCTCGTTTGGAGGCGATCGCCCCAGTCGTCGTGAGCTTGTCGTCCACGATGCGCTTGGCGGATCCCGCGGTGTCGTACTCGGCTCTGACCTTCACGCCCAGCGCGCTCAGGAACTCCTCGGATTGAGCGATCGCCTGCGGATGACTGATCACCTCGGTGAGGTCGTCGATGTTCGTTCCCGGGAGCGACAAGAGGCAGTGGTCGACCCTGACGATCGTCTCGCCCACGAGGTGCAACCCGTGCTTGAGGAACAGGTCGTAGGTCTCGTTGATGCTGCCGGCCTGGGAGTTGTCGACCGGGACGAGTCCGTAATCGACGCGCCCGACCTCGACCGCCTCGAAGACCTTCCGGATCGTGCTCAGCGGGACCAGTTCGGCTTCGGGGAACAGCTGGAGAGCCCCCTCTTCCGAGTACGCGCCGGCTTCGCCCTGATAGGCGACCATCATCGTCATGTTCGAAGCCTAGGCCGTCCGGCGCGCGCCACCGCGCGCTTTCATGATCCCCATGACCGAGGTCGATACCAACGCCTCGAACGAGGCATCGATGATGTTCTCGGAAACGCAACCGGCATCCCAGGTCGATGTCCCGTCGGTAGCCTCGATGATGACTCGAACCTGAGCGGCGGTCGCGTCTGTCGAATCGACGATCGACACCTTGTAGTCGGACAGCCTCACGTCGGCAAGCTCGGGGAACTCTCCGGACAGGCAGGCCCGCAGGGCTTCGTCCAGCGCGTGTACCGGGCCGACTCCCATCGCCGACTGCCGCACACAGGTCGTCCCGAACCTCACTTCGACGATCGCCTGCGAATGCGATTCCTTCTCGTGCATCCGCTCGGTGACAACTTTGTACCCGCAAACACTGAAGTATTGACCGCTCGCCGAGGCGAGCGACGTCTGGACCGATGGGGTGCTCATGCCTTGGCGCTCTCTTTCTCTAGTTCCTCAAGCATCATCTGGGTCGCTCTGATCGCTGCGGTCGGGTCGGCGGTTCCGGTGCCTGCGATATCGGGGGCCGAGCCGTGGACCGGCTCGAACAAGCCGAGGCACCGCGACGGCCGCGTGCTTGCGTCCGGGTGAAGGTTGGCGCTGGCGGCCTTCCCGAGGCCCCCGGCGATCCCGGCGGCGAGATCCGAGAGGATGTCGCCGAAGAGGTTGTCGGTGACGATCACCTGGAACCGGTCCCGGTCGGTGACGAGGTGGTAGGCGGCGGCGTCGACGTGCTCGTAGCCGGTCTCCACGTCCTCGAACTCGGCTGCGACCTCATCGAAGACCTCGCGCCACAGGCCCCCGGCGTAGGTCATCACGTTCGTCTTGTGCACCAGGTGGAGCCGCTCGCCGCGCTTCGCAGCGAAGTCGAAGGCAAACCGGATGCAGCGCTCGATGCCCTTCCGAGTGTTGATCGAGGTCTCGGTCGCGAGATCGGCGGTTCTTTCCCCCACACCCGCGTACGGTCCCTCGGAGTTCTCCCGCACGAACGTGAGCCCGAGCTCCGGGAACGGCCGCAGGTTGATGTAGAGATCGAGCTCCTTGCGGAGGCGAAGCAACACCCCTCGCTCGAGGACACCATCGGGCACTCGGGGATCGCCGATCGCTCCGAACAGCAGCGCGTCGGAACCTTTGATCGCGTCGAGATCGGCGTCGGTGATCAGTTCGCCTGTGGCCAGGAAGCGTTCGGCCCCCGCGTCGATCCGGACGACCTCGGTCCCCTGAGGAAGCTCGGCCAGCGCCGGCTCGATCACCTCGGGCCCGATCCCATCCCCAGCCAGAACTGACACTCTCACGTGTTCTTGCTCCTGACCCATTCCACGAGCCCGCCGGCTTTTACGATGTCCATCACGAAGTCGGGGAGCTGCTCGCCTTTGAATTCCTCACCCGTCGTCTCGTTGCGGACAACCCCCGCTTCGGCATCGATCGTGACCTCGTCGCCGTCGGAGATCGCCGCGACGGCTTCGGGACATTCGATGATCGGGAGCCCCGTGTTGATCGCGTTCCGGAAGAAGATGCGCGCGTAACTCGACGCCACGACTCCGGCGACACCGGCACCCTTGATCGCGACCGGAGCATGTTCACGGCTCGAGCCGCACCCGAAGTTCTTCCCCGCGACCACGATGTCCCCGGGCTTCACTCGCTCGACGAACGTCGGATCGAGATCCTCGAGCGCGTGCGCCGCGAGCTCTTTCTCGTCGGTGGTCGTGAGATAACGAGCCGGGATGATGACGTCGGTATCGACATTGTCGCCGTAGCGAAAGGCTTTACCCACCGGTAAGCACCGCCTGCGCGGGAGCAGAAGTGATCTCGTCGGGATGAACGATCTCCCCGGCGACGGCTGCGGCCATCGCTACCGCCGGGTTGGCCAGATAGACCTGGGCGGTGGGGTCGCCCATGCGACCGACGTAGTTGCGATTGGAGGTCGAGACACAGACCTCTCCGGGCCCGACGACGCCCATGTGCGCACCGAGGCACGCGCCACAGGTCGGGGTCGAAACCGAAGCGCCGGCCGAGGCGAACAGGTCGAGGAGCCCTTCCTCGTTCGCCTGCTTCCAGACGCGCTGGGTAGCGGGGATCACGGTGAGGCGCACCGTCGGTGCGATGCTCCTGTCGCCGAGAACGTGCGCCGCCATCCGAAGATCCTCGATACGAGCGTTGGTGCACGAGCCGAGAAACACCTGGTCGACCTTGCGGCGCTCGACGGTCGAGACTGGGATCGAAAGTGACGGCAACGACGGCTGGGCGATCATCGGTTCGACCGTGTTCAGGTCGACCTCGATCACCTTGTCGAAATGCGCGTCCTCGTCCGAGTGAAAGACCTCGAAGTCGTTGGGACGGCCCATGATCTCCTGGCGCGTTCTGACGTAGTCGAGCGTGGTCGCGTCGGGCGGGACGATGCCGGACTTGGCCCCCGCCTCGATCGCCATGTTCGTAAGGGTCAGCCGGGAGTCCATCGACAGGTGCCCGATGCCCTCGCCGGTGTGCTCCATCGCCATGTAGGAAGCGCCGTCGTCACCGATCCGCCCGATGACCGAGAGGATCAGGTCCTTCCCCATCACCCACTCGCCCGGAGCGCCGGTGTAGACGATCTTCATCGTCTCGGGGACCTTGAGCCATATCTCTCCGGTAGCGAACACCGCGCCGAGATCGGTCGAACCGACCCCGGTCGAGAAGCAGCCGAGCGCACCATAGGTGCAGGAGTGCGAGTCCGCACCTATCACCACCTGTCCGGGAAGCGTGAGCGCCTCCTCGGGAAGCAGGATGTGCTCGATGCCGCCGCGGCCGACCTCGAAGAAGTGCTCGATGTCGTACTCGTTCGCGAACTGACGCATCCGGGTCATGAGCTTCGCGGTCGCGATGTCCTTCGCCGGAACGAAGTGCGACGCGACCAAAGCGATCTTGTGTTTGTCCCAGACGTCGGGCACGCCCATGCGGCGGAACGCATCCGCCGCCGATGGCGCCGTGACGTCGTTGGCCATGGCTAGATCGACCTTGCAGGTCACGATCTCGCCGGCGCTCACCTCATCCCGCCCGGCCGCCCGGGCAAGGATCTTCTCGGTGATGGTGGACGGCATCAGACTGCAGCCTCCACAGTTCGAGATTGGAGGCGGGCGAGGCGGTTGACCGCCGAGAGGTAGGCACGGGCCGAGGCCTCGACGACGTCGGTCGATACCCCGCGTCCGGTCGCGCGGCGCACGGGCGAACCTTCCTCGCCGCCGGTCGCCAGCACGATCGTCACGTCACCGAGGGCATCGATGCCACCGGTCACGCTCGAGGAGTTGAACGACTCGAGCCGGGCATCGACGCCGGTGGCGCGCTGGATGGCGCCGCAGGCCGCGTCGATCATCCCGTCGCCGATCGCGGATTCGTCGATCTCCACGTCACCGCGACGCAACCGCACGGTCGCGGTGGGGGCCGAGTGGGTTCCACCGGTCACCTGGAGCGAGACCATCTCGAACTCGTCGGCCTCGCTCGAGATCTCGTCGGCGACGATCGCCTCGAGATCGATGTCGGTAATCCGAACCTTCCTCTCGGCCAGCTCCTTGAACCGAGTGAACGCGTGCTGGACGTCCTCCTTGGAGAGGTGGAAGCCCAGGTCCTCGAGCGCCTTGCTGAAAGCGTGGCGCCCCGAGTGCTTCCCGAGGACGATGTTGGAACCGTCGAGCCCGACGTCCTTGGGATCCATGATCTCGTAGGTCGTGCGCTCGACCATCACGCCGTGCTGGTGGATGCCGGCCTCGTGGGCGAACGCGTTCGCACCGACGATCGCCTTGTTCGGCGGAACCGGGTAACCGGTGAGCATCGAGACCATCCGGGACGTG